>JAGBWQ010000100.1 GCA_017629735.1 Kiritimatiellia bacterium | reverse complement strand
GCAAGGAACGCGATGCCGCCGAGAAGGCTGCACGTGCAGAGCGCAAGGCAAAGGCTGCAGAAGAGAAGGCCGCAAAGGGCGAGGCTGCCGTCAAGTCCGCAGTTCGCGGCAAGAAGGCCGGAGCTCTCTCGAATGCAGTGAAGCAGGCAGCTCGTGCAGCCAAGGAAGCTGCCGAGACGAAGGCAAAGGCCGACCTCGCCGCCAAGCGCGCCGCAAGCATAGCCGCTGCAGAAGCTGCAGTTGCTGCAGAAGCCCCCAAGGCTGAAGAGTCCGCACCTGTTGCCGAGTAATTGATAGAGATTCGGTAAAAGAAAGGAATTTAAAGATGGAAATCACAATTGCAATGATCAAGGAGCTTCGTGAAGCTACCGCCGCTGGAATGGGTGCTTGCAAGGAGGCGCTCCAGGCTTCCAACGGAGACATGAAAGAAGCTGTAAAGTATTTGCGCGAGAAGGGTCTTGCTGTTGCCGCCAAGCGCGTCGACAAGGAGTCCAAGCAGGGCATTATCGCTCTTGCCGAGGCTGCCGACAAGAAGACGATGGCTCTTGCGGAAGTGAACTGCGAGACAGACTTCGTCGCAAAAACCGAAGCATTCATCAAGTTTGTCGACGATGCCGCCAAGGTCGCTCTTGAAGGCAACGATATCGAAGCTACGCTCAAGGATGACTATCAGATGCTTCTCACCAAGACAGGCGAGAATGTAAAGATCCGTCGCAGCGAGCGTTATGTTCTCGACGGCGCAGGCGTCCTTTCCGGCTATATCCATATGGGCGGAAAGATTGGCGTTCTCGTCGAACTCGCATGCGAGAAGGACGATCCTGCTCTTGCGGATGCAGCTCATATGCTTTGCCTCCAGATTGCGGCAAACGCACCCAAGTACATCAATCCTGAAGATGTACCGCAGGATGAAATCGACGCTGAAATCGAGATCAAGCTCAATGCTCTCAAAGAGCAGAAGGGCAAGCTTCCTCCGGAGCAGGCTCTTGTCGGCATCAAGAAGGGTATGGCGGCGAAGTATTGCACGCAGGTATGCCTTGTCAAGCAGGACTATGTCGCAGATGGCGAAATCACGGTTGAGAAATATCTTGACGGCATCGCCAAGAATCTTGGCTCGGCGATCACCGTGAAGCGCTTTGCGCGTCTTCAGCTCGGCGCTTGATCTTGTTTCCAGCAGAAGCAAGGCAATAAATGAGGGCGGCAGGTTTTCCTGTCGCCCTTGCTTTATGGCCTGAATTCCTGTTTCCGTTTCAGAACTGCCGTGCTTCGCTATTTTTCATCGCCCGTTGCCAGCTCTTGTTCGTAACGGGCTTTTGCTTTGAGAAATACGAGCGCTGTTACGGGGACTGTAAATATGTAGAGGATCCCCACAACTCCAATGGTAAGCCAGAAGTTTGATACCAGAAATGCTATAAGGAGCAACAAGCCTGCCATTACCGGCAGCAGATAAGACTTGCTGATATGAACCGATTTGAGAGAAATGGTAGGAATGCGGGATGCCATCAGCGATCCGACAAAAAGAAGCATGAAAATCCCAAAGTAAGGATTTTGGAGCGTTTCCCGGATTATCGGGCAGGCTTCTTTGGTGTCGAGCGCGGAAACCAATACGGCGGGAGAGAGTACCATCCAAGCTCCGCCAGGGGCGGGAACGCCAAGGAAAAAGTTTTTCCAATATGGGAGCGTCGGCTGTTCAAGCATTGTATTGAATCTGGCAAGACGAAAACAGTCGCACATGGCATAGAAGAGTGCGCTCGCGAGTGTGAGACGGACCAGCATGGGATTTACTCCTTCATGTGTTGGTCCGCCGGTTAGCCAAAAGAACATGAACATGGCAGGAGCGACACCAAAGTTCACGAAGTCTGCCAAAGAATCAAGTTCTGCGCCAAGTTTGGAGCTTGCATTGAGCATGCGAGCTACGCGACCGTCTAATCCATCGCAGACGCAGGCAATCAAAAGTGCCCAAAAGGCCGGCAAATATCGACCTTCGGAAGAAAGAGAAATTGATGTGATGCCGGCGCATGCAGCAAGTGACGTGATCAAATTCGGGACAATTGCTCTGAGCGGAATTCGATCACGGCGCATATTTTTGTTTTTCTTGCGCCTGCCACGCAATCTGAAACGGGACATATTGAGTACGCTCCTTTAACTTTTTGTTTTGCAAATCAAAACGGCACTGTTGCAATCTTGATTCCTTCTGTTTGTTTTTCGAATATGTATTATCGCATTTTTCGTCATTTTTGCCAAGAGGAGCGATAAACAGGCGCCTGTTTTCCCCCGAGTAT
>JAGBWQ010000099.1 GCA_017629735.1 Kiritimatiellia bacterium | reverse complement strand
CTTGATAAGGAGATTCTTTCCTACGCCCAGACAATCCATTCCTATGCAGATCCGGGATTTAATCCCGACAGCCCAAAACAGCTTGGTGAGCTTCTCTTCGGCAAGTTAAAGTTAGATCCTCTTTCTGCCAGGCGTACGCAGACAGGGCAGTATTCAACTGATGAAAAAACTCTTTCAAAGTTGGTGGGGTTTCACCCTGTTGTGCAGGCAGTCTTGGATTATAGAGCATGCTCAAAGCTCAAGTCGACTTATGTCGATAAGCTCCCCACGCTCATTGATGCCGATGGCCGTGTTCACACAACTTATTCGCAGGCATTTACCGAGACTGGGCGTCTTTCATCGGCAGATCCCAATCTTCAGAATATCCCGATCCGCACAGAGCGCGGCAAGATGATTCGCAAGGCATTTGTCTCGCGCGACGATGATCATGTCCTCGTTTCCGCCGACTATTCTCAAATCGAGTTGCGAATTATGGCGGCGCTCTCCAAGGACGAGGCGATGCTTCAGGCGTTTCGCGACGGTGTCGATATTCACCGCGAAACAGCAAGCCGCGTGTACGGTGTGATGAGTGCATTCGTGACAGACGAGCAGCGTTCAAAATGTAAGATGGTAAACTTCGGCATCATCTATGGCATTTCTGCGTTTGGTCTTTCGCAGAGGCTCAAGGTTTCGCGCAAGGAAGCTACATCGCTTATCGAAGCATATTTCAAACTTTATCCAGGCGTCAAGCGCTACATGGACGAAGCCGTCCAGTCGGCGCGCGAAAAAGGCTATGCCGAGACTATTCTTGGGCGTCGTCGCACACTTAAAGATATCAACTCGCGCAATGCCACAATTCGCCAAGCTGCAGAGCGCGATGCGATGAACACTCCCATACAGGGTTCCGCGGCAGATCTCATCAAGCTTGCAATGGTAAGAGTTGATGCTGCCATCAAGGCAGCAGGTCTTAAGGCGCAGATGGTCTTGCAGATACACGACGAATTGGTCTTTGATGTTCCGCTTGCAGAAGTTGATACTCTTAAGGAAATCGTCAGAAGAGAAATGTCGGGCGCGTATGATTTTGGAGTGCCGCTTGAGGTCGGAATAGGCTCTGGCAAGAATTGGCTTGAGGCTCATTAAGGCGCGTTGCATGAAAGTCACAGTTGGAATTTCAGGCGGAGTTGATTCTGCAGTTGCTGCACATCTTTTGATTAAGGCTGGGCATCAAGTGTCGGGTCTTACGATGACACTTGGGCGAGAAGGAGATGAAGAGGCAGTTGAAGACTCTAAAAGAACGGCGTCTCGGCTCGGAATACCTCTCGATGTTGTCGACTTGTCCAGCGACTGGAAAGAGAATGTCATTGATTACATAAAAAGTTCGTATCTTTCAGGCGAGACGCCAAACCCATGCGTAAGGTGCAACGAGACGGTGAAGTTTTCGCTTCTTCCTCGCGCGGCATTTGCGAGGGGCGCAGGTTTTTTTGCAACAGGCCACTATGCGCGAGTTAAAGACGGAATTGTTTATCGCGCCGTAGACCATGCCAAGGATCAGAGCTATTTTCTTTATCGCGTCGAAAAGGAGATTTTGCAGAAGACGCTTTTCCCTCTTGGCGATTTGACGAAGGCAGAGGTAAGGCAAATTGCCGCAGCGTGTGGAATAGAAGTTGCGGAAAAAGGCGATAGCCAAGATTTCTGCGGTGGCGATGTGCAGAGCATGGTGGGCGCTGAGGAAAGGCGCGGCGATATTGTAACTTTAGATGGCAAGGTGCTTGGCTCCCACGGAGGCTTTTGGCGCTACACGGTTGGCAAGCGCAAGGGGCTTGGAATAGGAGGTGGCACGCCATATTATGTAGTCGAGCTTGATGCCGAGCGCAATCGCGTAATTGTTGGGACGCGAGAGAATTGCTTCATCACCAACTTTGAGATTTCCGATGTGGTTGGAGAAGATTTCTCTCAGGGGAAAGAGTATCAGATTAAGGTAAGAAGCGCAGGCGAGCCCAAGGGGTCTGTTACAGTTGAAAAACTCGAGGGCAATCGGCTTTTAGTTGACTGCAAAGACGGCATCAACGCAGTAGCTCCTGGGCAGAGCGCAGTATTTTACGATGGCGACAGAGTTGTCTTTGGCGGCATCATTTCAAAGGGCTATAAGTGTTTGTGTTATAATACCAAGTTATGAAAAGAAATTCCGTAATAGTTGTTTTGTCGCTCATCGCGGCAATGTTTATCTCTTCGTCTTTCGCGTCAGATACTCCGCGCTTTAAATGGCGTGGTTACATGCTTGATGTAAGCCGCCACTTCTTTACGGTCGATGAAATCAAAAAGATGCTCGATCTTATGCGCGAGCACGACCTTAATGTTTTTCATTGGCACTTGACCTACGGCAACGGCTGGCGTCTTGAAATAGACCGCTATCCTAATCTCACAAAGGCAGGCGCCGTTCGCAAGTCTAGCACGAAGCGTTGGTCGACAAT
>JAGBWQ010000098.1 GCA_017629735.1 Kiritimatiellia bacterium | reverse complement strand
TAGGGGCCTGTATCCGTGCATATCCTGAACAGTATCTTTGGAGTCACAGGAGATGGAGAGATGACTGAATTTTTAAACGCACAGTTTTTTGATTATCTCTGCGTAGGCCTAAGTGTTGTCTTCTTCTGGTCTACATTTATTGTTCTTGCAGGTCTTATTAAGCCTGCAAAGATACACCCCAAGGCAATGTCGCGCCACCGCTTTGCTGTTTTGATTTGCGCTCGCAATGAAGAGAGGGTAATTCGCCTTCCTGTTATGAGCCTTTTGCGTTCCAAGTATCCAGCGGAGAATTTTAAGGTTATTGTTCTTGCCGATAATTGCGTCGACGAAACTGTCCGCCGCGCAAAGGAGGCGGGCGCTGAGGTTTGGGAGAAGACTTTCCCCAGCTCTGGAAAGGGCGATGTCCTTTCATGGGGTGTTGAAAAGGTTATCGCAGATGGCTCGTTCGATGCGATTGCCGTTTTCGATGCGGATAATTCAGTTTCTGATACGTGGCTTTCGGAGGTTAATGACGCGCTTCAAGATGGCGAGACGATTGTCACTGGCCGCCGTCAGTCTTCCAATGCGCGCGACTCGCTTATCTCTGGCTGGTACACCGTCTATTGGGCGATGATGAATGAGCTCTCGAACCGCGTTCGCACGAATCTTGGGCTTTCAGGCAAGCTCACTGGCACAGGCTTTGCATTTACGCTTTCGGCCCTTGGCGAAGAAGGGTGGAAGACCCGCACGATGGTTGAAGATGTTGAGTTTACCGTTCAGGCGAATATTCGCGGCCGCCGCGTTGCGTATGTTCCTGCGGCTGAATTTGCCGATGAGCAGCCAGTTTCTATCGTCTACATGTGGAGGCAGCTTCGCAGGTGGTCGACAGGTGGCTGGCAGGTCGTGCGCAGCTACATTGGCTTGTGGATTCGCACTCTTTTCGTGCGTCCGTCTCTGCGTCTCTTTGATAGCTTCTTTGCTATTTTAACTGGCATGTCGGTGGCGTTTATCCTTCTTTCCGATGTCGTGTCGATTGTTGTGCGTATGCTCTCCCACGATTTCTCAAGAAGCGCATTGTCGATGTCGTTGGGCGTTGTCTTTTTCGTCTGCTTTATGGGCTGGATTACAGGCTGGGCAGCTGTGGCGCTTTCTTCTCAGAAGAGGCGTCCTTCAATTGGCGCAATTCTTACATTCCCCATCTTTTCAATTATTCTTGCTGCTTCCTTGCTTTATGTTTTGGTGTTCCCCACAAAGAGATGGAAGCCGATCCCCCATGGAAAGAAGTCCGAAAATGAATGACAACGATTCTATCGTTTCGCTCCTTCAAGAGACGCAGGAGCGCGAAGGCTACATTCCCAAAGACGAGATATATCGCATAGCAGAAGCAAAGGGCGTCTCTCCCGCTAAGGTGATGGGTGTTGCCACATTCTATTCGCAGTTCCGTCTTACAAAGCCAGGCAAGAATATGATTCTTCTTTGCAAGGGAACAGCTTGCCATGTCAATTCTGCCGACGGAATTGCCACCGCTCTTAAGGAAGAGCTTGGTATCGGAGATGGAGAGACTTCGGAAGATGGGCTCTTTACGATTGAATTTGTTGCGTGCTTAGGTTGCTGCTCGCTTTCACCTGTCATGATGATCAAT
>JAGBWQ010000097.1 GCA_017629735.1 Kiritimatiellia bacterium | reverse complement strand
CCTCTCGCCGACTACGAGCTTATGCCTACGATGGCTATTGTCGACGCCGATATGCAGATGATGGCGCCTCCCGGTCTTACGAGCGCCTCGGGTATCGACGCGGTCTCCCATGCTCTCGAGGCTTAC
Source organism: Kiritimatiellia bacterium (assembly GCA_017629735.1). Classification (GTDB taxonomy): domain Bacteria; phylum Verrucomicrobiota; class Kiritimatiellia; order RFP12; family UBA1067; genus UBA1067. The sequence goes on along the minus strand of JAGBWQ010000097.1, from coordinate 5,812 downwards.
GCATCGATGCTTGCGACGGACTATACCGACGGTCTTGCCATTCGCGCTCTCCAGACGATCTTTAAGTATCTTCCTGCCTGCTACGACGCGGCCGTTGAGAAGCGTGCCGATCCCGTCGCCCGCGAGAAGATGGCTAATGCCGCCACGATTGCTGGTATGGCTTTCGCCAACGCCTTCCTCGGGGTTATGCACTCGATGGCACACAAGCTTGGTGCGTTCCACCACATTCCTCACGGTATCGCCAATGCGCTCATGATGGAAGAAGTGCTTCGCTTCAACGCTGATCCCGTGCCGCGCAAGATGGGTACGTTCTCTCAGTATGGCCACCCCCACGGTCTTGAGCGTTATCTTGAGATCGCTACGGCTCTTGGCATTAACGGCCACAACAAGGCCGAGCAGTTTGAGAACTTCATCACCGCCATTAGGGAACTTAAAGCTCGCGTCGGCATCAAGCCTACGATTCGCGATTACGTCCCGAACGAGGAGGACTTCCTCGCGCGTCTCGACGAGATGACAGAGCAGGCCTTCGATGATCAGTGCACGGGTGCCAATCCGCGCTATCCGATGATGAAGGAGATTAAACAGATGTATCTTAACGCCTACTACGGTAAGCATAAGAATGTTTGAATGTTGGAATGTTTGAATGTTTGAATGTAAAATGAAGGAGATTTGAAATGAAAAAGAAAACAGAGACTGAAAAGTGTGCGCCTAAGGCTGCCGCTAAGAAGGTTGGCGTTAAGAAGTCCGCAAATATTCTTCTTGAGCGTACCGACAAGGTCGTAACACGCGACAAAAATACGGTCCTTAAAATCTTCGGTCCGAGCTATAAAGTCAGCGCCATTCTCAACGAGGCGATGAACGAAGCACGCGCCGCTGAGACGGGGCTGCCTGTAGCGAAGGTTCTTGAGGTTCTTAAGCTTCGCGATCACTGGTGCATCCGCCGTGAGTGGATCGAGGGCAAGACTCTCGCCGAGACGATGGCGGGTGACAAGAAAAATCTTATGCGCTACTTGAAGGAGTTTGTCGCCATACAGTGCGAAATCTTCTCCAAGACTTCCGAGCGCATGGGCAACCTTGCCGATAAGCTTGATAAGCAGATTTCCGCCTCGGCTCTTCCGAGGGAGACACGCTACGATCTTCACATGAAGTTGCAGTCGATGCCTCGCGGGAAGGCGCTCTGTCATGGCGACTTTAACCCGACGAACGTCATCATAACTCCCAACGGCGACTGGCGCGTCATTGACTGGAGCCATGTAAGACTTGGCGATCCTCTCGCCGATGTCGCGCGCACGTATCTTCTTTTCTGGCTCTCCGGCCATGTCGCCGCCGCCGAAAAGTATATGGCTCTTGCTTGTGAGGCTCTTAAGGTTAAGATCGGCGATGTCCAGAAGTATCTTCCGATCGTCGCGGCCGCCGAATCCTCTAAGGAACAGAGCGTCAAGAATCACGAGCTTCTCCTGCACTGGGCTAGCGTAGTTGATTATGAGTAGGCCTACTATTACGATCTGCAGGGGCAGTTCGTGCTTTTCGCGCGGCAATGAGAAAAATGTCGACGTGAGCGAGAAGTTTCTCGCCGCGCGCGGTCTTCGCGACGAAGTTGATGTGGTCTTAGGCGCGAGCCTGTGTACCGGCAACTGCGCCGAGGGACCTATAGTTATCGTCAACGGAAAGGTTCACACTCAGGTTGATTCGGGCGTCATGACCGATTTGCTTGAAGAATTATTCCCGGCTTCACGCTAAAGGAGCGATATGCAGAAGACATCACCGGTTTACACGACTGAGAACGGCTGTCAGGATTGTTACAAGTGCGTCCGTCATTGCCCCGTAAAGGCGATTCGCATAATCGGAGGTAAGGCAAGCGTCATTCCAGAGGCCTGCGTCTCGTGCGGTGAATGTGTTAAGGTATGTCCCGCTCATGCCAAGAAAATCCGCAGTGATTTGGCTAGGCTTAAAGAGATGCTCTCTTCGGGCGCTAAAGTCTACGCTTCAATCGCTCCGAGTTTTACGGGTTATTTTAAGGGAGTTAAAATCGAACAGTTGGCGGCCGCTTTGGTACGAGCTGGTTTTGCCGGAGTAAGCGAGACTGCGCACGGAGCCGAATCGGTGAGTGCGCACGTTTCGCACCTTCTCGCTCAGACATCTTCTCCGCTCGTTATTTCGAGCGCGTGCCCGGCAGCTGTTGATATGATTCGAAAGTATCTGCCGAAGTTTGCACCGTTCATTTCGCCACTGCCTTCTCCTGTGCGGGCTCATTGCCGCCAGCTTAAAGAAAAGTTCGGCGCAGATTCAAAGGTAGTGTTTTTTGGACCATGCGCAGCGAAGAAGACCGAGGCGGATTCATATTCGAATGAACTTTCGCTCGCGCTTATTTTCCCCGCGCTGGAAAGATTTTTGGAAGAAAAGAATATAGGTTTGACAGAAACGCTTGAGCCTTCGATGGGTTTTGCCGAGGAAGGGCGGTTCTATTCTGTTGAAGGAGGTATGAACGATACTCTTCGTGATTCCTCCGACGCAGTCCGCTATATTTCAGTTTCAGGCCTTGATAATTTAAGACGTCTTTTTCATGGTGTCGATCCTGAGACGATTGCCGAGAAGATGGGCGGGCGCAAAATTTTTATCGAAGTGCTTGCCTGCCCGGGCGGCTGCATAAACGGGCCTGCGATGCCGCCGGAAGGATCGTCGCTTGCAACGATTATCGATACTGACGTCGTCAGCCCCATCCGCATGAGCGCCGGGCGCTGTTTCTCCCACTGTGGAGTTTCGGCTTATCCTGCAACGCCTGTCGTAGAAGAAGAGCCTGATGAGCAGCTTATGCGCTCTGCTCTTTCCAGAGTCGGCAAGATTTCGAAAAATGATGAACTCAACTGCGGAGCATGCGGTTATTCGACTTGCCGCGAGTTCGCCAAGGCGTTATTATCCGGTAAGGCAGAGGAGGAGATGTGCCACACTTGGCTTAAGCGCAATTTCGAAAGAACATCCAATGCGATTATCCGCTATATTCCAGCCGGTGTCGTGATTGTTGACAGCAAAGGCGCAATACGAGAATGCAACAGGCTTTTCGCCGAGCTCTCGGGCGCTCTTGATGAATTTGACGCGCTTGGCAATTTAGAGGGGCTTAATGTCGAATCGTTCCTCCCTGAGTTTGCGGATCTCTTCGCAAGTGCGGTCGGTCACGGCAGTGAAATTGTCAAATATCGTCAGCAGTGGCGCGGGCGCATAATCAATTTGAGCGTATTTTCAATTGCACGTGGTGAATTTGCTGGTGCTGTTGTTCAGGATGTCACCCAAAATGAAGGGCGCCGTGAAGAAATCGCCGCCAAAGCGCGCGAGGTTATCCGCAAGAACGTCTATACGGTTCAGCAGGTGGCGCGACTTTTCGGCGAACATATCGCAGAGACCGAGGTTATGCTCAACGAAATCGCGGGTGCGTACGAATCACATACTAAAGGCGTCCGTCTTCGCGAGAGCGATAACGGGGATTACTTAAATGGATAATTCCCTCTTTATAGAGATGGAGGCCGCGCAGTTCACCAAGACCGGCCAGGCGGCGTGCGGGGACGATGTGCGCTTTCTTACGGTCGAGCGCGAGAACCGTCATCTAGCCGCGCTTTCGGATGGCCTTGGCAGCGGGGTGAAGGCGCACATTCTCGCCAACATGACAACATCAATGGCGATTAAGTTTCTTGAGTCGAATATTCCAACTCTTGAAGCGGCCGAAATCATCATGGACTCGCTGCCGGTCTGTGAAGTCAGAAAAATCGGTTACGCTACGTTCTCGCTTTTTGACTTTCGTCTCGGCGGTCGCGCCAAGATTACCGAGATGGGCAATCCCGGCTACATTCATCTGCGCGGCACCACGGAGATAACACCTCTAAAAGACGAGATGGTCGTCTCGGCCCACTGGCCGGATCGTGAAGTGCGCGAGTGCGAGGCAGATTTTCGCCCGGGCGACAGAATCATCATGTGCTCCGACGGAGTTACGCAGGCGGGGCTTGGTCAGCGGCGCGATATGAAGTTCGGCTGGCGCCGCTCTGGAGTAATGGAATTTGCCAAGCGCCGTATTGAAGCGGACAGTGAAATCTCTTCGCGTGACCTTTCGATGGCGATTGCGCGTGAAGCGCGTTATATCGCGCCGGGCGGCTGCAAGGATGATATCAGTTGTGTGGTCGCGTATCTGCGCCATCCGCGCGTGATGCGCATACTTACCGGGCCTCCTTATTATCGTGAGAATGATGCCGAGTATGCGCGCCAGGCTTTCTTGGGAGCCGAGCATACGGTAATTTGCGGCGGAACATCAACAAATATCATCGAGCGGGAGTTAGGCGTGAAGGTAAAAGTTAATCTTGCCGATATCCGCAAGAGCGGCGGATTGCCTCCTGTCGGTCACATTGAAGGCATTGGCATTGCGACAGAAGGTATTCTCACTCTCTCGCGCGTATTGTCTGCGATCGAAGAGATGCGCTCTGCCGACAACGAACCTCAGGCGGTAAGAATGATACTTGAGCGGATGATTAGCCATGACCGCATTGAGTTTGTCATAGGCACAAAGGTTAATGAATCGCATCAGGATCCTGGTATTCCTCAAGAGCTTGAGTTGCGCCGTTCAGTAATTCGTCGAATGCAACAAGCATTAGAGCGTAACTATCGTAAGGAAGTTGTGGTATACTATTACTGAAAATGTTCAAAACCTCATTAAGGAAAATCAGTTATGGAAAAAATTAAAGTTGAAATCTGCTGCGGAACGGCTTGCTATCTTTTGGGCGCCGCGAAGTTGATGAATCTTGAAGAGCATCTCCATGAGAGCTTGAAAGACAAGGTGGATATTCAGGCCAGAACCTGCCTCGGGCTTTGCGAACGCGACAATCTTGGCGGAGCTCCCTATGTTATGTTCAACGGTACGGAGATTATGAGTAACGCATCGTTAGAGAAGGTTTTGTCTCGTCTTAACCTTTTAATCGAAGGTGATAAATAACCATGGTTAATGGCGCTTCTTATATTCGCCGCGAGCTATTGATTCGTTTGGTTCGCGCCTTTGATAATGGCGTTTTGCGCGAAGAGATAGATCAGATACCTATAAAACTTCGTCCTAAAGATTCCGACGCGTCGCGTTGCTGCATTTATCACGATCGCGCGATATTGAAGTACAGGCTCATGGCGCTCTTGGGCATTTCTGCAGAAGAGGAGACGGATGAGGCCAAAACGCTTAGCGAATATTTAGATGAGATTATCGACGGCGAAGTGCGTGAGATTAGCGAGGATAGCGAGTTCGAGCGAAAGACGGCGCCTCTTTCTGTATGTCCTCCCGCATGCAGCGGGTGTCCTGATGCGCGGGTTGTCTCTACATCCAACTGCCGTGGATGTTTCGCGAGACCCTGCGTCTACAGTTGTCCTAAAAACGCGATAACGGTTACGAACGGCCGATCTCAGATTGATGATACCAAATGCATTAAGTGCGGAAAGTGCATCTCGGCCTGCCCATATAACGCAATAGTCAAGACGACTGTTCCTTGTGAGGAGGCCTGCCCCGTGGGAGCCATTCGCAAGAACGAGCGCGGAGTTGCTGAAATTGATTTTTCGAAGTGCATCTTCTGCGGCAAGTGCTTTATGTCGTGTCCGTTCGGCGCGGTGATGGAGCGCTCTCAAATCGTCGCAGTCCTTTCGGCGATGAAACGTGGGGAGAAACTTGTAGCGATGGTCGCGCCTGCGGCAGATCGTCAGTTTCCAGGTACTGTTGAGCAACTTCTGGCCGCTTGCGTAAAGGCGGGATTTTCAGATGTGATTGAAGTTGCTCTCGGAGCCGAGAAGACAACGG
>JAGBWQ010000096.1 GCA_017629735.1 Kiritimatiellia bacterium | reverse complement strand
TCCGCGGCGGACACGAGTTCAAGGCGGCTCAGACAGGCGGACCTTCCGGCGGCATCATTCCGCCTCAGTTCCTCGACACCCCGATCGACTTCGAGTCGCTCGCAAAGATTGGCTCGATCATGGGTTCGGGCGGTCTTATCGTCATGGACGAAACGGACTGCGTCGTCGACATCGCCAAGTTCTACCTCGACTTCACGGTCGATGAGTCCTGCGGTAAGTGCTCTCCGTGCCGTATCGGTGGCAGGAAGCTTCTTAACTACCTCAACAAGATTTCCGAAGGCCGCGGTGTCGAAGACGACATTAAGCAGCTCGAGGCGATCTCCGACTCGATGTGCAAGGCATCTCTGTGCGGCCTCGGCCAGACGGCTGCAAACCCTGTGAAGTCCACTCTCAAGTACTTCATGGACGAATACCTCGAGCACATCAACGAAAAGAAGTGCCGCTCCGGCAAGTGCTCGAAGCTCGTTCAGTACAAGATCGATGCCGAGAAGTGCAAGGGCTGCACGCTCTGTGCGCGCAAGTGCCCGGCGAACGCGATTGCAGGCGCTGTCAAACAGCCGCATGTCATCGACACGCAGAAGTGCATCAAGTGCGGCGCGTGCGAAGCGGCGTGTAAGTTCGGCGCGATCAGCCACGGCTAAGCGGGAAAGGAATTGTTAAATCATGGATATGATCAAGATTGAAATCAACGGCACAGAGGTCGAAGTCGCTAAGGGCTCGAATATCCTCCAGGCCGCAATGAAGGCCAATGTTAAGATACCTACATTGTGCTACCACCCCGACCTCAAGCCCGGCGCAAGCTGCGGTATCTGTGTCGTAAGACAGCTCGTTCCGAGCCGCAATGAGCCTGGCAAATTCGTGCCAAGCCCGAAGCTCCTCAGAGCGTGCTGCACGGAAGCCGTCGACGGAATGAAGATCCTCACGCACGACCCCGACATCGTTCAGGTTCGTCGCACCGTCCTCGAGCTTATCCTCGCAAACCACCCGAACGACTGCTTGCAGGGCCCTCGCTCTGGCAACTGCGAACTCCAGAACATCGCTGCCGATTTCGGCATCCGCGAAGTTCCGTTCCCGAAGGAAGTCCTTCACCGCGAGAACGACACCTCCACTCCTTCGCTTGTCCTCAATCCCGACAAGTGCATCAAGTGCGGTCGTTGTGCAGAAGTTTGCCAGAAGATGCAGAACGTCTGGGCGCTCGAGTTCATCGGACGCGGCGAAAAGACGGTCATGGCTCCTGCAGCAGATGTCAAGCTCGCTCAGTCGCCCTGCATCAAGTGCGGTCAGTGCTCTGCGCACTGCCCCGTTGGCGCAATCTATGAAAACGACGAGACGGCCGATGTTTGGGCAGCTCTCCGCGACGAGACAAAGACTTGCATCGTCCAGATCGCTCCTGCAGTTCGCGTCGCTCTCGGCGAAGCGTTCGGCATGAAGCCGGGCGAGCTTTCGACTGGCAAGATCTACGCGGCACTCCGTCGCCTCGGCTTCAAGAAGGTGTTCGACACCAACTTCTCCGCCGATGTCACGATCATGGAAGAAGGCACCGAGTTCATCAAGCGCTTCACGACGGGCGGCAAGCTTCCGCTCATCACCTCCTGCTGCCCTGCTTGGACAGACTGGATGGAGAAGTACGCTCCCGACTTCACCGAGAACTTCTCGTCTGCCAAGTCGCCGCAGCAGATGCTCAGCGCACTCGCCAAGACTTACTGGGCAGAGAAGAACGGCATCGACGGCAAGGACGTCCATGTCACTTCGATCATGCCCTGCACGGCTAAGAAGTTCGAGATTGCCCGCGATAAGGATATGTCCTCTTCGGGCTTCCAGGACACCGATGTTGTTTTGACGACGCGCGAGCTCGCTCGTATGATCAAGGCCGCCGGTATCGACTTCATGTCGCTTCCTGACGAAGCTGCTGACGATCTCCTCGGCTCCTACACCGGCGCTGGCACGATCTTCGGTGTCACGGGTGGTGTTATGGAAGCTGCGCTTCGCACAGCATACTGCCTTATCACCAAGGAGGCTCAGCCCCCGGCAATCGAGTTCAGCGCAGTTCGCGGAATGGACGGCGTTAAGACCGCATCGATCGACATCAAGGGCTCGAAGGTCAATATCGCCGTCGCGCACCAGATGGGCAATGTCGAGAAGGTTCTCAATGAAGTTCGCGAAGACATCAAGAACGGAGTCAAGCCTCGATACGACTTCATCGAAGTCATGGCATGCCGCGGCGGTTGCGTTGGCGGCGGCGGTCAGCCCTGCCTCGCGACCGACGAAGTTCGCGCCGCTCGCACGGCCGGTCTCTACACCGACGACGAGAAGTCCGCTCTCCGTATGTCGCACTTGAATCCGGAAGTGACGGCTCTCTACAAGGATTACCTTGGCGAGCCTGGTAGCGAGAAGGCAGAGCACCTCCTCCACACGCACTACCACAAGCGCGAAGTCTACGAGTTCACGAAGTAATAAGCGAACAAAAGACGAAAAAGAAAGCCGCAGCTTTTTAGCTGCGGCCTCTTTTTTTAATGCATCTGCTTTTTTCTTTAATGCAACAATTTACTTTGCCGCATCTACTGTATCTTGCTCTGCCAAACGCAAAAGGCCGTCGGCTTGGTCTAGCATCGAAAGAAGATCTTCCTCAGTCTTTTCGCCTTTAACCAATTCTTTGAGGAATTCAGAATATGCTTGCGCGGCAAGCAATAGCGCCTGTCCCCTTCCGCCGCCAAAGACTGGCAATTCACGTGCCTTTAGATAAGCTGAAAACCTAACGCGCGGATCAATCTTTGCAAGCTTTACTGCATCACGAAAAGAAACACAATCAACAGCCCCTGCGAATGGACGATCGTACGTTTCTGGATACAAATAAAGACGCGAGGCAAAAACTAAAATATCTCTGCGTGAAGCCTTGCCGGGCTCAAGCACCTTGCGCATCAATTGAAATGCGTCTTCATCTCTATGGCCTCCGCGACCTTGAAGCCACTGCTCTAATTTAACTCGCTCATCTTCGATTCTCGTTCTGGGATCTGCAGCACGAAGCACTGATGAAATTTCTTCTGCACTCGACTCCTTCCCAAGCACTGATCGCATAAACGCCTTCGCAACCTCAAGCCGAAGATTGCTGACATTTACATAAGCGGGGGAACGCGCATAGATATGTGTCGAAACATCAGTTCCATTCGTCTCGACGCGCACTGCAACTTCTTGAAGATTTGTGCGCACTGATCCAACATGGATAATAATCCCTGGGCGATTAAAGCGACGCTCCTGAACTCCAGTTCCCTTGTAAAGAGTTGACGCAAGATCACATGCCATACGCGCCATTGGCATTTGGTATGTTCGGCGCATATCTTCAGGGCAATCAGCATAGACCCTTACTAAGCCTTGCGACATATTAAGAACTGGTGCTTTCATCCACGCTATAATTTCCGCGCGGGATAAAGCCAACATAGCTATCAAAGCCATGAACATAGGCTTTTCTCTTAGCCTTTGCCTAAACGCTCTCCAGAGTAGCGCTTTTCTCTAATAGGACGCCACCACCACTCGTTCGAAAGATACCATTCAACTGTCTTGCGAATGCCAGTCTCAAAATTCTGCGAAGGCTTCCAACCAAGCTCAGTCATAAGCTTTGTAGGATCGATGGCATAACGGAGATCGTGGCCTGGGCGGTCTTTTACATAAGTGATAAGAGACTCATACGAAGCGCCATCAGCGCGAGGCCTTAAATCATCAAGAATCGCGCAGACTGTCTTCACGACCTCAAGATTTGTCTTTTCGTTGTGCCCGCCTACATTGTATGTTTCGCCATCGCGCCCTTTTTCGTTAACAAGACAAAGCGCCTTAACATGATCATCAACATAGAGCCAATCACGCACATTCGCGCCTGCCCCATAAACGGGGATAGACTTGCCGTCGAGGCAATTTAGAATCACGAGGGGAATAAGCTTTTCAGGGAAATGATATGGGCCGTAATTGTTGGAACAATTTGTGATACGCACAGGAAGCGCGTATGTGTCGTGCCATGCCCTAACGAGATGATCACTTGCCGCTTTCGACGCGGAATACGGAGAATGCGGTGAATAGGGAGTGTTCTCAGTAAAGAAACCCTCTTCGCCAAGCGACCCATAAACTTCGTCCGTTGAAATATGCTGGAAGACAAACGACGGATGCTCACGCCACCAATCGAGCGAGACCTGCAAGAGCGATGCAGTTCCCATGACATTTGTGCGAATAAATTCGCCGGGGCCATCAATAGAACGATCTACATGGCTTTCTGCGGCGAGATGGAAAATAGTGTCGGGACGAAACTCACGGAAGGCACGCGCCATTGCTTCTGTATCGCAAATATCGGCAATAAGAAGACCGGGGCCTTCCTCGGGCATCAGAATCTCGCCACGCGGAGGAAGATCGTCGACATCAAGCCCTGCCTCCTTAAGAGACTCAGGAACACCTGCATAAGTAAGATTATCGACAACGAGTACTTTTACCTTCTCTTCAAGAACGAGATGGCGAACAAGTGCAGACCCAATAAATCCGCAACCGCCAGTAACAATACAGCGTTTATTCTTCATCGCTAAACTCACTTGCCTCTCCGGACATCTCAGTATCCTCCGCCGAGCCCTTGCCAGATGGCGTGTAACCGTAGCCGTAGCCATATCCGTAGCCGTAGCCATACTTAGTACGACGACGACCCTTTTCGATAGGCGAGAAGACAGATGCAGCAGCAACTTCAACGTCGTTCACGACAACGCCGAGAATATTAGCGCCCATCTCCGTAAGGCAACGCGAGCAGTGCTGAATTGGCTTAAAGCGCGTCCTGTCGGGGCAGCACATAATAAGAACCGAATCAACCATTGTGGCAAGCGAAACAACATCGCCAACAAGACCATATGGAGGCGAGTCAACAATAATTCTATCGTAATTATTGCGCGCCCACTCAAAGAACTTGGATATAACAGATGAACCAAAGATCGTTGCAGGTGACAATCCATTGGGAGCCGCCGAAACGATGACATCGAGATTTTTAACATCTGTATTATTTACAAGCGTTGAGAAATCTGGTGTAACGCTATCGGACTTTTGGAAGACATGCGACAAGCTCCTGCTCTCATCTACATCTATATTCCAGACAGCAGCCAACCTTGGACGGCGCATATCAAAATCGACATGAAGCGTGCGCCTGCCAGACTGTGCATAAGCAATCGCCATTGATGTAGAGGTGACGGTCTTGCCCTCGCCAGGCTGTGTAGAAATAACGAGAATGCTATGCGAAAGAGGCTCGTAACGCGGAGAGTCGAGAAGGTTTCTAAGGCCTGCCACAGCTTCAGAGAACTGCGAGTATTTATCTTCAATAAGGAAGCGCGCAACATCCTTGCGGTTCTTTCTCTGGACATGCGGGAAGACTGCAAGAACTCTAAGCGCCAAACGAATCTCGATATCAGAAAGGTTGACTACCGTATCTTCCAAGTTGTCCATGACGAGAACGAAGAGAAGCCCTAACGCAAGCGAAAGGAATGCACCGCCGCCAAAAATAAACAAGGGATTCGGAAGAACTGGTTTTGTAGGCTCATTGGCGCGGCGCCCTACGCGCACAATTTCATTATTAGACTGAGCTTCAAGACGCGCCTTGTTTTCATCAAGAAGGAGGCCTTCCAAGAGCCTGTTTTGAACACCAAAATCTGCCTCAAGCTGACCAAGGCCAGACTCAGCAAGCACAATACGCTGCTCGACAGAAGCAAGCTGATCGCTAAGATCTTTCTGCCTCACCTCAAGGACTGCAAGCTGATTGCTCACAACCAAAAGCGTAGATCTACCTGTCAAGAGCGCTCTAGATGCAGCATCGAGGAAACGCTGCTTTGAAAGATCTGCAGCCTTTTTCTTTTCAAGAACTTCCGGGTGGTTTTCCGTATAGGCGAAAAGAAGTTTTTGATATGCGCCTTCGGCATCTTGATAGCTCTTAAACTCAGTGGCAATTTCTTGCGCGCGCGGAACATTTACAGCAAGCGAACCGTAGGTTGTGGGATCTTTCTGGACTTGTGCAAGCATCTTTTCCCACTCTACAAGCTGCGTCTTCTCAGAGTTGAGAGCCAGGATATCACTCGTAGCTTTTCTAAGAGTTTGCTGAACAGTATCACGAGTAGATCTTAAGTTGTCTACCTTGTTTGCTGTTCTGAAATCGAGAAGCCTCTTTGCTACTTCATCGACATGCTTTCTCTGCTTCTTTACATTGACGCTAATCTGGGAAACGGCCTTGTCGCACCTAATCTTGTTTTCCTCTTCCGTGAACTTATCAATCGACTTAGCGTAGGCGTTCGCGAGTGCCGCGCAAAGACGAGGAGATGGTGCTCTTACAACAATGCGAATCAACCTTGAACGACGGATAATTTCAAGCTCCGAAGTTGCAAGAGTTTCCATAAGTTCTTCGTCGGTTGCAATAGACGAGGGATTGTCGGCCCTGTACTGCTTGATTATCATTCCGACGATTTTTTCGGATCGCCAATCTGGCTTGCGCGTATTGAAAATTTCCTCGTAATTGCTTCCGTAATCTGGAATCGATTGATCAAGAGCACTTGCGGAGCTACCGGACGAGCGCCTCAAATCGAGAGAGATTTCGCTCGACGCTTCATAAACGGTGGGCGAAATGCGATACACCGCGAAGGCGATCACCATACCAATAAGAACAAAAACGAAAACAGAAAGCCACCTTTGCGAAACAACGCGCACAATACGGCTCAAAGAAAACGAACCGATAATGGATGCTTCATCATTATCTGCCGCTGAGGCATTTACGCCATACATTCCATACGCACCATACGCGCCGTATGCACCATACATGCCGTATGCACCGCCCTGATGATACGCAGGACCTCCTCCACGAGCGGACGAGCCGTAATAGAGAGGTGAAGAATTGGATTTGCCGTAATAAAGAGGTTTGTTAGCCATTGTTCTTTGCCTTGGCGAAAGTACTTGCGGATACAGAAAGAATAATCAGAAAACATGTATATGCGCCAGAAGTAAGCAGCGAGACATCAAAGAGAGCATCTACAACGCATACTCCAAGAAGCAAAATTCCCGACAGCGCAGCCGGCTGCGGCAGCGATCTAATCGAAGAAATCCAACGCCTAAAATAAGTATACATAAGAAGCGAAACAATAGTAACAATAACGAAAGCGCCAACAGCTCCGCGCTCAGCAAGAACAAGCCAATGTAATGAAAGAGGAGTTGCTTGCGAGGGCGAGACTACTTCCCAAAATCCTTCGGGCGCGGCAAACTTAACAGCATCGGGAAAAGAGCCAAGCCCAGCGCCGAGCCAAGGACATTTCTTCCAGATCAGTAGCGATACATCTGAAAGCGCCGAGTGCAAAGCCTTGAAATTTTCTGGCAGGAATGAAGCCTTGCCGATGAATGGAGCAATTTTGTCGCTCAGAACCACAGGAGAGAGAGCCACCATCGAAAGAAGCCCAGCCGCCATTATGAAAAATACAATGCCAATCAGATAAACAAGGCCCTGCGCTTGAGTTTCTGAATAGTAGTGCCAAAAGATCGCATATACACAAAGGAAAGCAACAAGAGAGAAAAAGACTAAAGAGACAGCCGGCGGAGAAAAGACAAAAAGCCCTGCCGCGTTACCCACAACGGCAACAAGAGAGAAGATAAGCGCCTTACACCATCTATTGTAAAGTAATGTAGAAAATGCCGTAACGGCACACACAAGGGCAACTCCATGAAAGACGCCCAAGTAAAATGGATCGGCAAACGAACGCAGCGACATTGAAACAACACTCTTAAGCCCCATCGAAGAAAGCACGCAACAAACAGCTCCACCGGCGCCCGCAAGGCCAGAGTAAAGAAGCATAAAAGCGCCGCGCGCTTTACGCCCCATAGCATTTCTGCAACCTTGAAGAACAACAATTAAAGCTGCGGACGCAGCAAGCTCTGCGCTACCGTGCCCTGCAACAGAGCCTGGAAGCGTGGAGAAAAAAGCCTGCGAGAGCATCCATGTTTCAGACTCGGAATCATACTGCATGCCAATGCCGGTATTGAAAAAACGAACTGCGCTATAAGCGAAAATCACTATCGACATCCAAAAAACCGGGTCGGAAATGACGGCAGAGGCAACGCGCCTTCTTGCTACATGCAAGCTCTCGCCACCAAGGCGAGAAGGCTCGAAAATAAGCCAGCAAAAAGACAATGCCGCGAGACACAACACTGTGCTCAGGGAAAAGAACTGCGGCGCGACTGCTACCAAAGCAAGATGCGCCGCCAATCCGTACTTGGAAATTAACTTTTGCACTTTAATATGTCAGACGGAGACCAAGAGTAGCCCTCAAGCGCTCGTAATCGTAATACGAGTTCTTGTCGCTCATAGAGTCGCGATATTCGCCTCTTGCAAAAACCGAAAGATAACGATTGAGCATGTAATTTAGACCGAGGCGGAATGTAAGAATGTCGAGATCGTAATCACGCGACGAAAGATAAGAATAAGTATGACCCTCATGCCTGTAGGCTACATCAAATGTCGCATTGAGCTTGCTACGAATAAGAGACTTGGCAACGCCAAAGCTCACAGAGTCTGTACGCTGTGCTGTAGCATATTCACGCTCCGAAGGCTGATAGTAGCTTGCGGCGAGGAATGTAAGGTTCCATGTTTCTCCGATGCGCCAACGGCAAGAAGCTGAATAAGTTAAGCCGTCTGCATCGTCCATACCACCTGCATACTCAAAGCGAGTCCAACCCATAAGCAACCTGTACGAGATGCGATCGGTAGCATACGAGCCGAAACCGACATGGAATGTCGCACCCTTAGAATCGCGAGAGAAGCGACCTCCGACAGGAGCGTTATCTTGGGTGTAGTCTTGATAGCTGGCGTAGACAAGCAAGTTAAACCACTTGGAAGTAACATAGCCAATTTCAGTCGCCGCTGTCCAACGCGACCACCCATAGAGAGATCCACGATTATTGGAATTGTCGTAATCGAGCCAATAGTAGCCAGCGCTGACATTTGCATGGAGACGCTCAGTGATGCGCCTTTCAAGAATTCCAGAGAAGTTGAACTGCTGCGAATCGCGCCCGTATGTGCTGCCATCGCTAAGCGTAATATCGTCCGTCCTATTGATCTTCCTGTAACCCTCTGTCACAATAAGCGACCAACCACGCTCGGTCTTGGGAGCCGTATCCCAACCAAAAGTCAATGTCTGACCGTAATTGTGATAGTCCGAAGCTCTGTATCCATGATCCTTGGTATACGCATTATACGCGTAGTATGCGGTACCTTTCAAATAAAACTTATCAGCACTGTATTGAAAGTTGAACCCGGGGTTAACATTCCAGACGACATCGTCTTCTTCTTCGTTGCAGCTCGTTACATTAGTATCGTAGGCAACGGAAAGAGCCACATAAGGCCTTATCACTAAACGCTGCCCGATTCTGATGCCGCCTGGACGGTCCATCAGTTCAGCTGCCGCAGAAGCTGCGACAAAGGCTGCGATTAAAGTTAATAAAATCTTTTGCATGAAAAGCCCAATTAAAATGACTGCCCTTGATACGGCTGAGGCTCTGACATATCATCGCCTTCCGCAGGAACCATAGGTGCTATAATCTTCTCGTTGAAAATCTCTGCGCCAATAGCGGCAGTATCCGACAACATGGCAAGGAAGGAGTCGTGATGATGAAGAGCCGTAAGTCTAAGGACAACTTCTACATCAGGCTCCATATCGGAATCAGCCTCACCAAGCATGGGCTCGTAAGATTTCTTCCTACCATCAAGGCCAAGAGCGTATGGGAGCCACTCTTCTGTTGCAACCTTGCGGTCTTCTTCAGGAAGAATTGTAACAAGCTTCTGGATCATCTCTTCAGAAGGATCGCCTGAAGCCCTTGCAAACATCAACAAACAAAATGCCGTACGAACAGACGCATCGTCACCCTTCTCGCAGCGCTCCGCGACAACCTTGGACGCCATAAGCGCAATCTTAAGGAAGTCTTCATCAGAATATGTTTTGGTGGGATCTGCGCTCTTATTGAAAAGCTTCGAAGCAAAATACTCGTTGATCACGCAAAGAGCATCGACGGAGGCTGTTGCAAAAACTTCTGCAAGCATGGCCTTCATATTGCCGCTACCAGCCTTCGAAGCCTTGAGAGCTGCAGTATTGGCCTTAAGGAACATAACAGAGCGAGACTCCTTTGAGTCTGGACTCTTGGCGATCGCCGCGTTGACAGCAGCAAGAAACGCAGTCTGATCAGCGGGAGCAAGAGACTTGATTGTCGAAGCCATCACTGCCTGATCAACAATAGCAGAATTGATTTTGCCGCGTGCTTCGGAGAGCGAAATTTTTGCGCCATCGGCAGCAACAGATACTCCTGCGACAACCGCAGCAATAAGAGCAAGCAATATTTTCTTATTCAGATACATATTAACATCTCCCTCTTTCACTCGCCTTAATACCAAGTTTCCGGAACCCAAACCACATCGCCCGCTCTGAGGAGCATATCTTTATCGGGCCTACCATCTTTACCAATTTCTTTCAAATCGACATAAGTCTTGTGCTGCTTTCCATCGCGATCGCAACGCGTGACGCAAATGCGAGAGCGATCTGCATAAGGCTTAAGCCCGCCTGCCATTTGCAACACTTTAGTTACAGGCAAATCCATCGTGGACGGAATATTCACATGCCCAGGAGAGACAACTTCGCCAAGCACAGTAACCGTGCCCCACGGGCTTACGCCGCGCCCATCGTATGGAGCGAATGTTACAGAAACTTGAGGCTGCCTGTAATAACGAGAGTACTCTTTTATAAGTTTTTTCTTGAGCGCATCGAGCGTGAGCCCATCGCAAGCAACTGGCTCTTGCAAAAGAAGAGGCACTGTAATTTCGCCCTTCTGATCGACGAGCACATTCATCGTAACAGCGGGAGAAGCAGGCGTTCCAACTTGAATAATAAGAGAGATGCCAGAACGAATACGAGGCCCATCCCACCACTGCGCAACTACCTGCGCATCAACATGTTCTTCCTCTGGGAAAAAGTCAGAAATAGAATCAGAAACCATGGCACATCCGCATACGCAGATAGCCATCAGCGCCGCAAGAGCGCTAACTCTAAAACTTTTCCAACTCATTTGGACTAAATTATAGCACATAGACCGCTCATAAGTCAAGCCGAACTCGGGGGTCTAAAAAAGCATAAAGAAGGTCGGTTGCAAGGTTCACAAATTGGTATAAGAGCGCACCAATTACCACCACCGCTCTGACGACTGCCATGTCCGACGAATGAATGGCGTTTATCGAAACCGACCCCAACCCTGGAATCCCAAAAAATCCCTCGAGAAGAAGTGACCCTGTAAAAAGGTATGGGATTGAGAGCGAAACATAAGTGACTATCGGGACTAGCGAATTGCGTAGCACATGGCGCGTCATCACAAAGAACCCAGGAACCCCTTTCGCACGCACCGCAAGAACATACGGACGGAATATCTCATCGAGAATCGCAGCCCTAAAGAATCTCACATCGGCGCCAAGCGAAGAGAAAATGCCGATTAAGACAGGCAAGATAAGGTAAGTGGCACTCTCATACCCCCAAACAGGGAATATCTCGGCCTTATAAGCGAGAAAAAACTGCCCAGCTAGCACCCAAACCACGTAATTTACGCTCATAAAGACAGTCGAGAAAAGCAAAACCGCTTTATCTGCTAGCCGCCCCCTGTAGGATGCTGCAAGAAGCGCCAAAAATATAGCAAGGACTACTCCACCCAAAAGTATCGGAACTGTCAAAGAAAGAGATGGCCACACTCCGCGCGCAAGAACATCTACCACATTCTCTTGATATTCCACGGAATAACCAAGATTTCCGCTAAAAACATCTGTAACAAAGCGGAAAAACTGCTCATATAGAGGCCTATCATACCCCCACTTGGCGTTAAATGCGGCAATAGCCTCCTTCGTTGCGTTCTTTCCAAGCAAGGATTCGGCGGGAGAGCCTCCTATGACATTGAAAAGAACGAACGAAAGCAACAACACACCGAGGGTGGTCGGGATTGTTTGCCAAAGGCGTTTGAGTGTGTATTTTAGCATCCGATTGCTTCGGAAAGAAGTGTTGCAATCTTATCGGGATCGCAAGAGTCGAGCCTCTGCAAAGCCATGCTCCAACGATACGCACCCGACCCATTTGTGTCATACGGGCGATCGATGAAAAGATTGTCAAATGCCGCGCGACGCGCACGATAAGACTCCTGCATATCAACGAGCGACTTCCGGAAACCGTCCACATACGCCTTGGCAAACGCCTCGTACTGAGCAAGCATCTTCTTGCGGCAGACGACAAACTCCGCATAAAGACAAACGGAATCCTCAAGCGGATTTTGATACTCCACAAAGCTTCCTGCATGGTCAGTGATCTTAATCTCGGAAGGAAGAGAATCCTCTCCCTGCACCACAACTTCATAGTTATGGTCGAAAAGAAGTTCGCCAGTTTCCGAGCTACGCCTGCCGACAACAAGATCGACAGCCGCCGCCGCGCCCATCAAAGACGCAAACTTGCTCGCCCACGCTGGGTTGCGATACTTAGAAGGCGGAATCTTATCCGATGCAGTGCCCCTTTCGTAATCACGCACGAAATACGCAGTACGCAAGGAAACTCCATTGTACTGATTATTGCCGCGATACTTCTCAGTAAAGCGCTCGAACCCAAGCTGGCGCGGAAGATTCATGCCAAGCTGACGGCACATAAGACGGCGATCGAGAACATAATCAGAATATTCGTCGGCCTCAATGATAGCATGGAGAAGATCCTTACCTTCGTCAAGATGCTCCGCCACACCCCACTTCTGGAGGCGAATCATCACGACTTTCGGATCATCGTCGCCCTCAACGCCGTACTGCATAATGTACACATTTCCGCCGCGCCTCAAGCTTGTGCTGCGAAACGCAAGAGAGCGAGCGATACGGCCGATATTCATATATTTTACGCGGCCGAAAAGCCTCGTCGTATTGAAAAGGAAGCTCTTCACTCTGTTGTCGCACATGGCGAGCAATTTTGGATCCTGCGTGCGAGACGCCTCTTCATAGATGCTGTCGAAGATAACTTCACCTTCGATTATGCGCACGCCAGGGAGCCACTCAATCTGACGATAAAACTCGGGGGCAATGCCTGCGATCAACTCCTGCTCTTCAGCAGATGTGTCATTAGGTCCTCTTGTAAGCGTATGGCACATCTCATTGCGCCATTCAAAGTTGGAAACAGATTCGTCGCGCAATTCCACAGGAAGCGACATTCTCCACTTTTGAAGAATACAAGAATATTCTGTGCGAAGATCGCTGTCCGAAAGTTTGGCGACATCGATGCCCTGCAAAGAACGCTTAATATCGATGGGTGTGGACGCAGGGAAAACATCAACCTCAAGAAAGCCTTGCCTATTGCGCTTGCTTAAAGACGAGACAACCTCTGCCATCTGATCACGAAACGCAGCATCATCAAGGCCTTCAAACTCGCCAAATGTTCCAACCGTTATGTAACGCGATCCTGTTGCACGATTGTAGTAATAGACAGGCAAGCACGAAATTGCAACCTTAGCGCTTGAAATCAAGCCATCCATATCTTCTTGGCTGATTGGATGGCGTGCCATTCTCCAGTTCTCGCCTCTTGCGCACAAAGCCTTGCGCACAAGCGCGCTATGCGTATTGAGAAAGCGGATATGACGCTTTGAAACCATCTTCTGAAGAGCTTCATCTGCCCTAAAAGCCAAATCCATTCTCTCTGGATTAGGACGAATAAGAACAAACTCCTCGGTAAAGACGAGGTCTACCGACTCTGCAATCTCCGCCTCTTCCTCATCGATCGTAAGCTCTCTGCCCAAATCTGCCGCGAGACTATCGAGCCATGCGATACGCTGCATGGCATGCACGCCTTTAATCGTGACAAGGCCAGGAGTGCGGAAAAACATCGTACCAATTCGGCTCAAAAGCCGACCCTGCGCATCGTGCGCAAATATCTTATCTCCAATAATCTTCATGGCGCGTATTATAACATAAAAAGGCACGGCGGCCTCCGGATATCGGAGACCGCCGCGAGGCTTTTTAGTCAGCCAATAGCTTAGGCCTTGGTGACCTTGCCGGCCCTGAGGCACTGCGCGCAAACACACTTGCGCGAGGTGTTGCCCTTACCGTCGGTCACGCGGACAGAACGGAGGTTCGGCAAAAAGCGACGCTTGGTGATGCCGGTCGTATGAAGACCGATGCCGCCTTTGTACTTGGGTGAACCCTTGCGGACGACAACGTTGCCGACCGAAGGTCCCTTGCCACAAATATCACAAACTCTGGACATTTTATGGTTCCTTTCTCGTTAGTTGGCTTCGCCGGGCTGCCATTCGACATTGGCGAATGCGTTGTCAAATGCTGCGGAAAGACCGCCGAGGCTTTCGCTGCCGGAAGTCTTCGCGCTGACAGGAGTCTTCTCCTCGCCAGCTGCTTCGGCCACGAGGCCCTGGACTTCGTCTTCAGTCATCGTCATTGCACGGATGCTAAGGCCGATGCGGCGCTCTGCACGATCTACCTTGACGATACGCGCCTCGACATCCTGACCGATCTCGAGTGCATCGCGCACCTTCTCGACGCGGCCGTCGGAAATCTGAGAGATGTGGACGAGACCATCGACGCCATCTTCGAGCTCGACAAACGCGCCGAAGGAAGCGATCTTCGAAACCTTGCCCTTGACGACGGAACCGACAGGGAACTTCTTGGCGATATCGTCCCACGGATCCTGCTGAGCCTGCTTGAGGCCGAGCGAGATGCGCTGCTCTTTCGGATTGACATCGAGAACAACCGCCTCGACTTCCTGACCCTTCTGGAGGCACTCCGAAGGATGATTGATCTTCCTCGTCCAGCTCATATCGCTGACATGGATCATACCATCGATACCCTCTTCGAGCTCCACGAACGCACCGTAAGCGGTGAAGTTGCGGACCTTGCCAGCAATCTTCGAGCCGACCGGGAAGCGCTCCTGAACGGTATCCCAAGGATTCTCCTGCGTCTGACGAATGCCGAGAGCGATCTTCTGGTTTTCGATGTCGACGGAAAGGACGACAACCTGAACCTCATCGCCGACGGAGAGCATATCGGAAGCACGAGCAACGCGCTTCGTCCAGCTGAACTCGGAGATATGAACGAGGCCTTCGATACCAGTGTCGATTTCGACGAATGCACCGTAAGCTGCGAGATTGACAACCTTGCCCTGGACGCGCGCACCGACGGGGAAGCGCTCCTGGATGGTGTCCCAAGGATTCTGAGCCGTCTGCTTGAGACCGAGCGAAATGCGCTCGCGGTCGCGATCGACATCGAGAACCATAACATCGATTTCCTGACCGACCTTGAGGACTTCGCCAGGATGCTTGATGCGGCCCCAGCTCATATCGGTGATATGGAGGAGACCATCGATACCATCGAGATCGACGAATGCGCCGAAATCGGTGATGTTCTTTACGCGGCCCTTGCGGATCTCGCCCTTCTGAAGGGAGCCAAGAAGCTCTGCCTTCTTCTCGGCGAGCGTGCCCTCGATGAGCTCGCGGCGCGAGATGATGAGGTTGCGCCTCTCGTTGGAGATCTTGATGACCTTGAAATCGTATGTCTGGCCAACATAAGGCTCGAGCTCCTTGACGGGAGCGATTTCGACCTGGCTGCCAGGAAGGAATGCTTCGACATCGTCGACCTGAACGATAAGGCCGCCGCGAACAGCGCTCTTGATCGTACCGGTAACAACGCAGCCTTCGACGTAACGCTGAAGGATCTTCTCCCAGCGGATCTTCTCGTCTGCACGGCGCTTGGAAAGCTCGATCATGCCCGTCTTGTCGTCTTCAAGCTTGACGATCATAACGGAGACCTTGTCGCCGATCTTGACATCAGCATCGTCACCAAACTCGGAAATAGAAACGGAACCGGCCGACTTGTAGCCAATATCCACGAAGATGTCATCGCCCTTAATAGCGGTAACAGAGCCGTCCACTACGGAACCGCTCTTGAACGACGCCTCATTGGACGAAGAATTGAGCATGTCGGCCATCGCCGCGCTCTTCGCCTGGGGAGGCGTGGGAATTCTCACTGCCATAATACTTTTCTGTACTTTTTTGGTTAGTTTATGATCACGGTTTTCTGCCGCGTCCGCCTCGTCTTTGAGCGCGGAAGTTTAAAGTATATCAAAAACGAGCCTCTTCGGTCAATTGCGGATAACGCGATAAAATCCGCTTTCGCCCACTTTGGAAGCTTTTATCGTAAGTGTATCGCCCGAAGAAGGTGTTTCAAACGCAGCTCCCGTCGCGTCAGAGGTTGAAGTGTCGCGCCCACTTTGAACGCGCATATAGCCAGACATATTCTCCACCGTAAGAATAACCTCATCTCCATCTATACGCATCGCCTTGATGCGCGGCTGGCGCGTATCTTTGGGAGCCGCTGAATTAAGATTAGCGACTGTCGCGCCCTCCGCCTTCGACGAAACCTCTGAAAGCGCGATTTTAGCGGAAACACGCCCGTAACCATTTACAATCTTGGCCTCGCCGTCCGCCGCAGGGCGAGGAGAGACTTCTCCCGCCGAAGAAACTACACGCGTATCCAAAAGGAATACTTCAAATTTGCCATAGCCAACTGCATCAGCAACAGGAATCTGGAACATCACCTTCGGACAGCGGCCATCCTTCGCAAGCGGAGAGACGACCAAAACCTTGTCCTTTTCATCTAAAACTTTTCCATCTGCCGAAAACCCCTCAAAAGCACCATCTTTTGTCCAGACAAGCGCGTACGATTCGCCGTCAAGAACTGTTGTGCCATCAGCATACTTGTCGGGACCAACTGTCGAGAAGACAATTGCCGCGTCCTCTACACTATTTGCATAGAGAGAAAAAACCAAAACAGAAAAAACAATAGAGAGTATCTTATTCATTTTTGTCCAGCTTTCAACTGACGGATTCTACGGAGCGTCTCTTGAATCTCTTGAGACTTAGGCAAAACTTCCAACGCCTTAAGCGCATTAGTCTCGGCCTCATCAAAGCGATCTAGTCTAATTAGAATGACCGCCAAATTATTAAGAATTGCAGGCTCGTTTGGCGCGTTTTTCAAAGCGCGCTTTAAATATTCCTCGGCCTTGTCGTACCGATGATTCATAAACGAATCCATGCCCAATGCGAAATTAGCGGAAACATCATTCTCATCTTGGACAATAACCTTCTTCGCGTAACTATTGGCCAATCTAAAGTCTGCTCGTTTAAGGCTAATATTAAGCCCTTCTCGCGGCGTTAATGTCAAAGAAGTGTTTTTTCCAAGACATTCTTCTTCAATCTTTTTGGCCTTGAGCCATTCAGAATTCGCCTCCTCAAGGCGATCTGCAAGATCGTTTTCCTTTTTCGCCAAGGAAGCGTCTTTATCGCGACTTGCCAGATACGCTCGCATTATGCACATACGCGACAAGCGCCATTGAATACGCGAAAGAGCCGAGCGAAGAACCGTCGAATCGACTTCAGAAATATCGCATTCTTTGCGGAACGCTAAAATCTTGTCTGCCAACGAATACGCAGCCTCTACGCCTTGCGTTGTATCAAAATCCACCTCGCCGCTCTTCGCCAAAAAGCCGCCGCACTTTGGCATTCTCCTGTTATTATTTCTCCAAAGCTCAAAGCCAACTTGTATAGCCAAGTTTGAAATTATCGGAGAATCATCTCTCATCCATACGCGCAGAGCATCAGCAGCGCCAGATGTCAACTCACTGCGATACTTGTTTTCGCCATCAACTCTCCTACGGAGCATAGCTTCATATCTGCTGCTGCCCGACATCATCGAAAGCGTCTTAATTTCCTTGCCCTCAAGTGCCGCGGCAAGCTCGATCAAAGCATCGAACGAACCATCGGTAATCAGAATAGGAGTATCGGAACACTCGCGAACCACATTCTCGACAAACTCATTAACAATCGCCTTAATGCGTTTCTCGGTTGGATTAATGCGTCCAACAAACACAACCGAAGCAACTGCCGCCACTATTACCGACATAAGCACAAGTCTAAAGAAACGGCCTGAAAGCACAAGCCTGCGCTTTATCTTTAAGATCATCGGCATATCAGGAACTTCATCCCAGAAAAACTCTCTCGCCAATGTGCGCGCATTGCGGAAATACACGTCGACCACAAAGACGCAGATTGCAGCAAACGCCGTGTAAGCAGAGCCAAGCAAACACACGCCCAAAAGGAAGTCCGATGAAACTAATTTTTCATCTGAAACCAAGCGCCAAAACCACCAGGTTGAAAACGAGCTAGACTGAAGCAACGCTATAACACCAAAGACGAAGAAGAAAAAGCTGTGCCTAACAAAAAGGAAGTTCTTCGTATCCGTCGCTCTCTTTACACGCACAAAAGCAAAAACAAAAGGAGCGACAACAAGCATGCCAGCAAACGCCCAACCCAATGGATCCATTGCCGAATAGGCGCTAATGCCATAGTGCTTAAACAATCTGACAATCTGCAAAAATATTCCGCTCTGAGCGCCTTCTGCATTATGAGAGAAGAAAAAGAGCAAATTAAGAGAAAGGCCGGCAACCCAGAAAGCAACAAATGCGAGAAGCATCCATTTGGTCAGAACAGACTGCAACAACGGATTTGCTAAATAAAAGTTCGCGACTTCCTCTTCCTGATTACGAGAGCAGCGCAAATATATCGCCACGCAAAGAGGAATTAAAAATCCTATTGGCGTTTGAGAAGCAAGCACTCCCGAGATAATTCCAATAACAATAAAGTTCATCGAGCTAAAACGACAAAAGGCTCGCGCGACAAAATAGGTAGCCGCCAAAAAGAGCAACATGGCAAAAGTCTCTGGCAAGAACACTTCGCCCAACGACCAAACAGGAGTAGAAAAGACAAAAACCGCGCTACCAAGCACGGGTAAAATATAAGTGATTTTGCGACCCCATCTGCGCGAATTGGCTATCGTTCGCAAATCCAAGGGCAACAGAAGCGAAAAAAGACCAGTAGAAATAAACGCAAATAAAGCGATCGAGATAGGGCCTAAAATATATAGGCACCGCATTGTGTTAGATATTCCTAAATAAGAATTGATCCAAAATACCAAATTGTGCCAAAGCAACGGAAACGCATTTTCCGGAGGCCTGCCGCCAAAAGCAACTAATAAGGAATCTGCAGAAGAGGCAGAAATGTAGTTGGCGTCATTGAGAACAAAAGCGAATATGCCAACTGCGAACGCCCAGGCGCAAGCTATTAAACGATCAACCCAGGTAGACTCGCCGAGAGAAGTCATACAGCACCTTGTTTGCGGCGGCGCAATGCCAAAAGCGCGCTGCCAAAAAGAACAAGTAATCCGCTCGTAGGTTCAGGAACAACCGTAAACTCCGTAGGTGTCCAAGGTCTTGCGTATGTGGGAGGCGTATCCGTCCACTCGGCAATGTGGCGAGCGGCAAGCAGCTGATCATACTCAACTGCGGTGGACTCCATTGATGTGCCGGTCCATGCGCCATTAACCCAATTACCAAGCTCCAATACATAACTATAAGCGTCTCCCGTATAAGAGCCTAACGATGCATAATATCCACCAGGCACGCCAACCCCTGCAATGCCTTCGTAAGTAAAATTGTCTCCGCCCGATCCAACACCAATTATCGGCAAGTAACCAGACGATCCATCGGTAGATTCGTAACGAATACGGGCGCCATTAACATCTAAATCCGCAGCCGTGTACTCAACACCATCTTTGCCCGTTCCAGTTATTGAGTCGGTGGACGAAACCATCCACCAAAGAACTTCTCCGCCATCTGCAGCGCGGCAGACGCTTGAGAGAAGAACAAAGAAAATCAGCAAAAACTTTTTCATACTTTATCTTCCTTCTCAATCCTCCGCTGGAACTGAAACCGGGAGCGTCAATTCAAACGCTCCACCACAACGGTGATACCAAAAACCTTGACCTGCGGGAACCGTGAAATCGGTAGACAAAGTTGATATGCCATTTTCAGACGTTATCCACCCTTCCCACTTTTTAGCGGAAGGATTCCAAAGAAGAAGCTGAGGCGCCTTCTTCTCATTCGGAATGCGAATCAAGTCAAACGCATGTGGCTTATCGCCCCAATCATAATCCTCATTAATATTTGCCGCCTTGAGGCTCGGATTAGGAACAAGCGTGCAGATTGGTTCATTCTCTGTGCCCGCATCAACAGTAAGAGAGATATCTTCAGACGAATATTCTCCAACAATAAAGAACGGCTTTTGAGATGGATTCGAGCGCGTCACCCAAGTGGCGCTGTTGCGCGAGAGAAGATGGCTCTCGGGATCTTCAGGGAGCACAACTTCTTTTTTAGTTGCAGTAGGCAAGCCCTCCCACTTTTTCTTAGCAACATTCCAAGACCAGCCTTGATAAATATAACCGTTGTTTGCAACTCTCACCAAATCTTCATCGTCAAGCTGCGGCGTATGCAAATACTCCGAAACTGTAAGCATCTCACGCGAAAGCTCTGTTGCCCCACGCGAAAGTGCTACCCACGGCACCGCCGTCATCGTATTCGTAAAGGAACTTGCAACCTCAAGAACACCAATTATATTTGTCGAAGGAATCTCATTCGTGATAGCCAATGTGTCATTTGGAACAATCAACGTCGTTACGCGATAAAAACCACTCGCACCTTGAGACTTCCCGTTAGCATCGGTAAGCTCAACGCTAAAATCAGGCTTACTCTTTACATCGCCAATGCGAACCCAACCATTATCAGTAGACTTCTTAAGATCGTAGAAAACGCTATAACCAGTGTCGTCGCGATGAACCTTATCAGGCTCAGTCATCGAGACTTTTAATACCGTCGCATTTTCAGATTCTTCAACGGAGCTTACAAGCAAATGATCTTCAGATGTCCCCGTCACAATATTCTCCCACTTGCGAAGACCGTTAGCCTCGAACTCATCAAGCGTTGCGCTTACATGATAAGAGCTAAAACCCTTCGCCCTGTTGTAGTCAAGCTTAGAGAGCAGCTGATCCACAATAGTTATGGGCAATTTCCCATTGGTTTTACGCTGAGTCGCCGTCAGTTCAGCTGGCGGGAATCTGAAATACGCCTGCTCAACTGCGTTCGTCCTTTCAATGGATCCTGTCTTTTCGTAAGTGATATGGATAAGCTTTACAAGATCGTACGACATCGCCTTCCAAATAAATGTATCTTCGCGCCCGTACGATGTAGCATTACCGCTGTTCGCATCATTAAGAGGCAAGACAACAGGCGCATTAAACGGCATCTCGATATTGTCGTGATCAACCACACCGCCCTTAGCCGTATCGAAATAAACGATTCTCGATCCAACTTCTTCAAAGTCTCCTGAGTCTGCGTTTAAAACCGCAGGTGCTGCAAGAACTCTCACATGCCTATTGGCGTTCGTATGAGCATTAAGCACCCAGTCGCCAGTTGAATATGTTATCTCCTCAATGTCATCGACATCAATGATATCGCGAACCTCATTGTCGACTTCCTCAAGAGGAACGAGAGTAATGTCGGCGACATTCGAAGTAAGATTTGTCTCCCATGCCAAACGCGCCACCATCCACGGGTGAACTTCGCAATAATTGCCAACAACCACGCGATCTTCTGCCACCCATGCCGGATCTGGTTTTGTGCGATAAGACCCGCCCTCAAT
>JAGBWQ010000095.1 GCA_017629735.1 Kiritimatiellia bacterium | reverse complement strand
TCGGCAGCTGCTAAGGCTAAGATCGAAGCCGCTGGCGGTTCGGTCGCCTAATACGCCTAAAGCGTTCGCTAAAAAACCTCCTCCGCAATGCGGTGGAGGTTTTTTTATATTTTCTTTATGTTTGCGATTGACAAGCCTGAGAATTTTTTGATATACTACGCATCACTTTGCAAGGGCTATTAGCTCAGTTGGTTAGAGCGCTTCCTTGACATGGAAGAGGTCAGTGGTTCGAATCCACTATAGCCCACCACTTAAAAGATTTCCCCTCAAACAAGCCTTGCTGAAGTTTGAAATGTCTGTTGAAATAGATAATTGGGAATTAACGAGAAAGACGATTGGCGATGGAGTTCTCTCTGTTGTCATGCCTTTTTACCGCTTGGCCTCTGCCGCTCAAGGCAATCTTAAGGCGGTAGCAGATCTTTTTGAGGAGCATCGAATAAAGGCGCAGCTCGTGCCCGTCGATGACGGCAGTGGCGATGGTACAGACAGCGAATTTGCTCGTCTTAACGAAGATTGGAAGTATGAATATGTGACATTCCGTCCAGTCGTATCTCGGCGCAACTCAGGCAAGGGCGCCGCTCTTCGTGCGGGGTTTGAAGCCTCGACTGGTGAGTTTGTTATGCTTCTTGACGGCGACCTTGATATTAATCCAATGCAAACGCCAGTCTTCTTTAGAAGCATGGTCGATAACAAGGCCGATATCGTTATTGGATCAAAGCGTCATCGCAATAGCGATGTTCAGTATCCGTGGCATAGACGCATTGTTTCGTGGTGTTATTTTACTCTTGTTAAGATTTTCGTTGGGCTTCCTGTTACAGATACGCAAACTGGGATGAAGCTTTTCCGCCGCGAAGTTCTTGGCGAGGCGCTTGCAAGAATGCTTGTCAAAACATACGCGTTTGATCTCGAGCTTCTTTCAATTGCCCATTCGCGCGGTGCGAAAATTGCAGAGGCGCCTGTGGTCATCAGGTTTGGGCAGAAATTCGGCGCGCTTTCGCCGAAAACCGTAAAGTCGATGGCGTGGGATTCGCTTGCTGTTTTTTATAGGCTGCGCATCCTGCGCTACTATGCGCGCGCTGAGGCTACGAAGCCGCCAAAAGCAGGCACAAAGGTTTCTGTCGTTATTGCCTGTCCGAAGGATAGCTGGATGCTAAGCGAATGTCTTGCGGCGTTAGAGAAGCAGACATACGAAGATTGGGAGGCGATAGTCCTTCCTGATGGCGACATTCCGCTAGCTTCATCGGATAAGGTAAGAGTCATTCCTACTGGGAAGGTAAGGCCTGCTGAGAAGCGCAATATCGGCATACGCGAAGCGAAAGGGGAGATTATTGCTTTCATCGACGACGATGCGTATCCCGAAATGCATTGGCTCGAATATGCAATTAGGTATTTTGGTAATGATACAATTGGAGCTGTAGGGGGACCTGGTATTACGCCCCCTGGAGACGGCTTCCTTGCGAATGCAGGCGGGCGCGTATACGAAAATGTCCTTGTCTCTGGCAATTATAAGTATCGTTATAAAGCAGGCGGAGTGCGTCGCGATGTAGATGATTTCCCAAGCTGCAATCTTTTTGTGAGAAAGAGCCTTCTCGATTCGCTTGGAGGGTATCGTACCGATTTCTGGCCTGGAGAAGATACTCTTCTTTGCAAAGATATTGTCGATTCAGGAAAGCGCATTGTCTACGATCCGTGGGTGGTGGTCTGCCATCATAGGCGCCCGCTTTTTATGCCGCATTTAAGGCAATTGGGTAGATATGCGTTTCATCGCGGCTATTTCGTAAAGCGCTATCCTTCCAATTCGCTCCACTTAAGCTACTTTATTCCGACGGCATTTGTGATATATCTTATCTCGTGTATTGCTATATGTGCGATAGCAGTGCCATCTGGTTCTGTGCTGGCACTTCTGAAATTGCTTTATCTTTCAATGCTTGGCATCTATGCAGCGTTTGTGGTTGCAACGACAGCGTCGTTTAATCCGTTTAAGTGGTTGCTTGCTGCCTTGGGTGTAGTTGCTTCACACGTTACATACGGCGTGAGATTTGCTCAAGGGCTTGTGGCGCGCAAGGCTCCTTGTGAGTTTATCGGCAAGGATCATGCCGCTCTCTGATTTGTGGTATAATATGCGGATATGAATAAAGACGATTTTACTTTGACGGCGGTAAGCCCCATTGATGGGCGTTATGCGGGCAAGTGCGAAGAACTTCGCGGAATCTTTTCTGAATACGGTCTCGTTCGTAGGCGCGTTCTCGTAGAATGTGCGTGGCTCGAGGCTCTTTGCGACGAGAAGGCGATTGCGGAATGCAAGGCGCTTTCCGCAAAGGAGCGCAAAGAGTTGCGCGCCATTGCAGAAGGTTTTTCCGTGGCAGATGCCGCGCGCGTTAAAGAAATTGAGCGTACTACCAACCACGATGTTAAGGCGGTTGAGTATTTCTTGAAAGAGAAGGTTGCTAAGAGTTCTCTCAAGAGCCGCTCCGAATTTATTCACTTCGGGTGCACATCTGAAGACATCAACAACATGTCGCACGCTCTTATGCTTCGCGATGGTCAGAAGGTGCTGCGCGAGGCGATGGACGAGGTAACCGCCACCATCGCATCTTACGCCAATGAATGGGCGAAGGTTCCTATGCTTGCCCATACGCATGGCCAGCCAGCTTCGCCCACAACCGTTGGCAAGGAGTTCGCTGTTGTTTCGCGCCGTCTTAAGAGGCAGGCTGCGGAGATCGACAGGCTCGTTATGCCGGCGAAGATGAATGGTGCTGTTGGCAATTTCAATGCGCATCTTTCCGCGTATCCGCGTGTCGATTGGGAGAAGCTCTCTCGCCGCGTCATTGAAGGGCTTGGCCTTAGGCAGAATCCTCTTACGACTCAGATCGAAAGCCACGATGGAATTGCCGAGCTCTTTGATGCCATCTCGCGTTGGAATGGTGTCTTGCTCGACTTTGACCGCGATGTTTGGATGTATGTGTCGATGGGCTATTTCAAGCAGCGCACCATCAAGGGCGAGATTGGTTCTTCAACCATGCCTCACAAGGTAAACCCGATTGACTTCGAAAATTCTGAAGGCAATCTTGGTTTGGCTGGTGCTGTGCTTGGCTTTATGGCGCGCAAGCTCACCAATTCGCGTCTCCAGCGCGACCTTACCGACTCCACGACTCTTCGCAATATGGGTGTTGCTTTTGGCTACACGCTTATCGCAATTCGTGCGACGCAGAAGGGCCTTGGAAAGCTTGAGCTCAACACCGCCCGTCTCGAGGCCGATCTTGATTCCAACTGGGAAGTTCTTGCAGAGCCTATCCAGACTGTCATGCGCAAGGTCGGAATGGATCGTCCATACGAGAGGCTTAAAGAGCTTACTCGCGGCCGCCGCGTAACGGCCGAGATTATGCGCGAGTTCGTCGAGGCGCTTCCTCTGCCTGCCGAAGACAAGGCAAGGCTTATGGCGATGACGCCTTCCAATTACATTGGCATCGCGGCGAAGCTCGCCAAGCGCGCCTAAGGCGGGCGTTATGCAGCGTCTCGACCGGCGCATTCAGGATTTATATCCCGATTTCTCGCGTTCGAGAATCGAGGGTTTGATAAAGGCTGGTTTTGTGTCGGTCGATGGCGTTGTTGCAGAAAAGGCAGGAGCGAAAGTAAGTGACGAGGCGCAGATTGTTGTTGAAGTGCCGCCACCCGTTCCTGCCGTTCCAGAGCCTGAAGATATCGCAATAGATATTGTCTATGAAGATGACGATATTGTCGTCGTCAATAAAGCGCCTGGAATGGTCGTTCACCCAGCTCCTGGGCATTTTTCAGGGACACTTGTTAATGCGCTTTTGCACCATTGTCCATCGCTTTCTGGCATCGGCGGTGTTGCAAGGCCTGGTATAGTTCATCGTCTCGACCAAGATACTTCAGGGCTTATTATCGTTGCGAAATCTCAACGCGCGATGGACTCTTTGACGAAGGCCTTTTCTGGCAGGTCGGGAATCAAGAAAACTTATCTTGCCGTTTGCCATGGACGACCTCGCCTTGATTCAGGGCGTATAGAAAATTTAATTGGGCGCCACCCTGTTGATCGCAAACGAATGGCCATTGTGGAGAAGAACGGTAAGATTGCCGTTACAAATTGGCGTGTTGTTGCATCTGTGGGCGCAATCTCGCTTGTGGAGTGTGTCATTGAAACAGGGCGCACACATCAGATTCGCGTCCACATGTCTTCTATCGGCTGTCCTGTGATTGGCGACAAGACATACGGGAAAAGTGCGCTTGATAAAAAACTTTCCCCTTGCCCGCAAAGGCAGATGTTGCATGCGTGGCGCCTTGAGATACGTCACCCAGTAACGGGGAAGCCTCTTTCATTGGAGGCGCCCGTTCCTTCGGATATGAAGCCGTATGAAGACGCTGTTCGCGCTTAGTGGACGAACAGTATTTCGCGGTACTTTGGAAGCGGCCAGCGCGAGTCGTCCACAAGACCTTCGAGTTTGTCGACTGTCTTGCGCAAATCATTCATCGCCTTGAGCTGGCTTGCGGCATTTTCTTCTCTTGTCAGAGTGCGCTCGAGAGCGTCGCACTTGATATGAAGATCGTCGAGTCCTGCTCCAAGCTTGAGCGAAAGGGCGGTGAGCCCGCGAATGCCCGATTTAAGCCCGTCAGATTTCGCCTGCCCGAGCGCAGTCGCAAGCTTTGAGAATTCGTCTGCCACAACAGGCCTTACCATCGAACGCGCAATCTCAAGAGCGATGCCAGCTTCGATGCGGATTCGGCGCTGGTAATCTTCCATGCCGATTTCCCAACGGCTCATCATCTCGCTACGTGAAAGGACGCCGTATTTTTCGACATCTTGCTTGTTGATTT
>JAGBWQ010000094.1 GCA_017629735.1 Kiritimatiellia bacterium | reverse complement strand
TGGCGGGGCTGGCGGGAGTCGAACCCACAACCCTCAGATTCGTAGTCTGATGCTCTATCCAGTTGAGCTACAGCCCCATGAACCGAAAACGGGGTGTATTATATCATTTTTACCCTTCTCAGTGCAAGGGGTCTTAGAAGAATAAATTTTTTTTAAATACCCCCTTGCAATGTTGTCCAGAGTTATGATATACTATGCATCACTTTCACGGAACACGGGGTTGTGGCGCAATTGGTTAGCGCACTGGACTGTCGATCCGGGGGTTGCGGGTTCGAGCCCCGTCGACCCCGCCAGTACGGAAAGCACGCGGGATTGCCTCGTGGTGTAATGGTAGCACCGCAGATTCTGATTCTGCTTGTTGGGGTTCGAGTCCCTGCGAGGCAACCATTTTTCTCCTCCTAATCAAATTCAATACTTGAGCCATAGTTTCTATTTGAAATATGGTATAATTCTCTTGTCTAAGTTGGCATTAAGATTTCTAATGATATTTGGAGGGTTGGGGAATGCTTCCTGAATACAAAATAGGGCGTACTATAATCGGTAGTGAGGCGTCGATTCGTGCGGCGTATGAGATGTTTCGTAATCAGCCTATTGATGAAACAAGGCTTGCCTCAACGCGCGATTGTCCGTTTGGAACGCAGCGTTTGACACTTGCAGGGGAGTCTTCTGTTGCTGGTATTGGAACTTTCGAAGGAAGTTCTAAGCAGACTCTTACATTCGCGCCATCAGAGAAGAAGGGCTGGTGGATACGTAGAATGGATATTCCAGAGCAGCTTGATACGCAAGTTGATATTTCAAATCTCTGGACTAGTGCGCAGAATCTCGTTTTAAGGTCTGGCTCGGCTCACAATTATCTTAGGATGGTGGAGCATATTATTGCGCTCCGTCTTGGGCTTGGTCTTGACGATGTTCTTTTGAAGGTTAATTCAGGCGATCCGCCTCTCTTTAACGATTCGTCTGTGCCTCTTATCAAGGCTGTGGATCACGCGAAAATTGTTCCTGGCGAAGGCGAGGCAACTTATGTTACGGTAAAGGAGCCTGTGGCTTTTGGAGGATCGCGCGGTGATTTCCTTCTTTTCTTGCCTGCAGAAAATGGAGAACGCAATCTTCGCATTGACTGCGCGATAAGGTGGAATACGATAATCGGTTGCCAGAGGGTGCTTTTCGACGCAACTCCAGAAACATTCCGTTATGCCGCGTTCGCAAGAACGAATGCAACGCGCAAGCAGTATGTGCTTGCCAAGACGATTGGCAAATTCTTCGCCTCTACGAGGAACTGGGGCTACAACGACAAAAACATTCTCATTCACGGCAAGGATAAGTTCTATACGGAGCCTAGGTTTAAGACGGGCGATAAGTATCTTGAGCCTGTGTGGCACCGTGCAACGCTCGACCTTATGGCGGCTCTTGCGCTTACGGGGTCGGATCGCTTTGTCGGAACGGTTGTTAGCTTCCGCTCCGGGCATACGCTAGATTGCGATGCCGTGCGTGCTTTGTACCGTAATGATCTTATCGTGAAGCTTTGATGGTGCCGCCAGTTTTGGCGCGCCATCTTTTTATTATTTCTACAAGGGTACTACATTTTGTCGCGAGCATTTGGTATAATACGCACATTTACCGGGCGGTTAGCTCAGTTGGTTAGAGCATCTCGTTTACACCGAGAGGGTCGGGGGTCCGAGTCCCTCACCGCCCACCAAAAGTTTCTGTTCATCAATTTTTAGTATAATACATACTCGCAATGACAATTACGAGAAGACAGGCGAGGGAATGGGCCGTACAGATGCTTACGGCAATAGATTTAAACCGTCCAGACGACATCAATGCGGCTATTGCTGATTTTTGGGCGCAGATGGATACTCTTGATGAAGACGATGGTGGCCTTGAAGGCGCGCATATAAGAAATCGCCTTAAAGAGTTTGCTGATGAGCGTGTTATTGGCGTTATGGCATCGGTCTCGGAAATAGACGCCGAGCTTTCTTCGTTCATGGAGCATTGGGATATGTTTCGTTTGGGAACTGTCGAACGCGCAGTCCTCCGTCTTGGAGCGTGGGAGCTGAAAAATACCGATGTTCCTTACGGAGTAATAATAAACGAAGCAGTCGATCTCGTTAATTGGTTCTCATCTCCACGCAGTCGAGCGCTTGTCAATGGCGTGCTCGACAAATATGCGAAGACGGTGCGTTCAGGCGCTCCATCCGATGAATGAATCTGATTATCTTCGCCGCGCTCTTGAGCTGGCCAAAAAGAGCCTCGGGCGTACTCGTCCGAATCCGGCAGTAGGAGCAGTTGTCGTAAAGGGCGGCAAGATAATTGGAGAAGGCAGGCATAAAAAAGCGGGCGGAGATCATGCGGAAGTCGCCGCCATCAAAGATGCTATAAAAAAATCTGGTCCTGCCTCCTTGAAAGGAGCGTCGATATATGTGACGCTCGAGCCTTGTTCATCGCGCGGCAAAGTAGGGGTATGCACCGATGCAATTGCATCATCTGGCATTTCCAATGTAGTGTATGCTGTTGCAGATCCTAACCCAAGGATGCGCGGGAAAGCTCGCCGCGTTCTTGCTCGCCACTCTATATCATGTAAGAGCGCCTCGGAAATTGCAAAGAAAATATCATCTAACTGCGGAGAGAAGCGTCGTCTTGAAGAGTGTGTGAGAGAGGCAGAGAACATTATCACGCCTTTTGCCAAGCATATCACCACAGGGTTGCCTTATGTCATCGTCAAGATTGCGATGTCGTTAGATGGAAAGATTTGCGATCACGCAGGAAATGCAAAATGGATATCATCGCAGCGTTCAAGAAATATGACTGGGCGTATGCGTGGGTATGTTGATGCGATTATGGTGGGCGGGCAGACTGTTAGGAGCGATAATCCTTCTCTTCTCTGTCATCAAAAGAAGCACGATAGTTTAATTCGTGTGGTTGTCTCGCGCAGTGGGGATCTTCCTAAAAAGGCACAGATATTTGCAGATGGTGCTCCCAATAAGACGCTTGTGTTTGATGATGCGGTAAAGGCGATTAAGGAGCTTGGGAAAGCAGGCATCAC
Source organism: Kiritimatiellia bacterium (assembly GCA_017629735.1). Lineage (GTDB taxonomy): Bacteria > Verrucomicrobiota > Kiritimatiellia > RFP12 > UBA1067 > UBA1067. Next base: position 7,578 of record JAGBWQ010000094.1, on the reverse strand, counting down.
ATCTGTATTGTGCGAAGGTGGGCTTGATCTTGCTCGCTCCTTGGCACAAGAGGGGCTTGTTGATGAATGGCATACGATACTCTCTCCCATTGTCATTGGCGCGCGTCCAATCAGCAAGGCGATGCGTTTTAGTAACGGCGCATGTGGAATGAGCGATGTTGCCGTAGGCGATGTGCATGCGTTCTCGTCTGCAAGCGGAAAAGTTTTTTTGTGAAGAAAGGCCTTTTATGTTCACGGGATTGATACAGAGAAAAGGAACTGTAAAGCGCGTCTCCCGCGGGGCGGGGTTAGTCGTTGAGATTCTCGCAGATGAACCATGGGAAAGACCTCTCGAAAAAGGAGAATCCGTAGCGGTCGATGGCGTGTGCCTTACGGTGGCTTCCTGTAGTGGTTCTCGCTTTACGGCAGATGTCCTTAAAGAGACGGAATCAAGAAGCGGAATAGGCGATCTTCTTCCTGGAGCTAAGGTCAATCTTGAGCGTGCGCTTAGAGCTGGCGATTCTATGGGCGGGCATATCGTGCAAGGACATGTGGATTGCCGCGGAGAAATTGAGGCGAAGACTCCTAAAGGGCGCGACTTTACTCTTCGCATAAAGTGTGGAAGAGTTTTTGCGTCGCAGTCTGTTCTTAAAGGGTCCGTGACAATTGACGGAACTTCTCTTACGATTACTGAACTTGGAGAGGATTATCTTTGCGTTGATCTTATCCCCGTTACGGTGCGCGATACTACCCTTGGAGGTAAGCGCCCTGGAGACAAGGTCAATTTGGAGAGCGATGTAATTGGCAAGTATGTCACATCGTCTGTTGCGACTTGCCGCGATCAAGCGCCGTCATCCTCCGGTCTTACAGAAGAGGCGCTTTCGGCAGCTGGTTTTCTTTGATTGAGGAGATAAAAATGAAAAGGAATTTAGGTTCACTTTCTTCTCATCGTGCGTATCTCGGGCGTCCTCCAAAGAATGGTTCTCGAGTTCCTTTTAAGTTGGCGCCTTCGCGTGTTTTTGCCGCGCAGGTTTCAGCTTTAGTTAAGAGGCTTAAGGCAATCGGTTGCAGCGATGTTGTACTTGGTGTTTCCGGAGGGCTTGATTCTACGCTTGCATTGCTCGTTTGTCGCGCAGCTTTCGATCGTCTTGGCTTAGATCCTCGTAAGATTCATGCCATTACAATGCCTGGCTTTGCGACCTCTTCGCGTACGCGGACAAATGCCGTTAAAATTTGCGAAGGTCTTGGAACAGATTTTGAGACGATCCCAATTGGAAGGGCGGTGCGTAGCCATCTTAAGGATATTGGTCACGATGGAGTTACGGCCGATATTACATACGAAAATGCCCAAGCGAGAATGCGCACGCTTGTTTTGATGAACAAAGCTAATATGACAGGCGGCATTGTGATTGGCACAGGAGATATGAGCGAAATCGCCCTTGGCTGGTGCACATATAACGGCGATCACATGTCAATGTTTAGCGTGAATTCGGGCGTTCCCAAGACGGTGGTCAAGAAGGTTTGCGCGTGGTGGGCTTCTTGTAATAGCGGAGAAGTTGCAGAGGCTGTTGCCGATGTCGTCGCAACTCCAGTGTCGCCAGAGTTAGTCAAGGGGCAGGTGACAGAGAATGTTATTGGGCCATACGAGCTTCATGATTTTTTCCTCTGGAATTTCATAACGAATGAGATGGGGCCGCGCCGTCTTGCGCAAGAGGCAGAAAAGTTTTTTGGCGAAAAATATTCTCGCGCTACGATAGATGCGACACTGGGGATATTTATGCGCCGCTTTTTCACGCAAGCGTTTAAGCGCAATTGTGCACCTGACGGAGTGAAGGTTTTTGATTTTGAGCTTTCGTTGCGTGGTTGGTGGATACCTTCGGACTTGGGAGTTGTAAAACTTCATGGGTAAGGTTCTTGTATTAGGCAAAGGTGTAAGCGGCGAAGCTGCTGCTTCTCTTGCAGCGGCAGAAGGGCATAGCGTCGAGTTTGCCGATAGAGTTGATTTTGTTGTGGCAAGCCCCGGCGTTCGCGTAATGAGCGAGCTTGAGTATGGGTGCCGCGCACTTGCCGCGCGAGGTTGGAAGATGCTCGCTGTGACAGGCTCCAAGGGCAAGTCGAGTGTCGTAAAAATTGTTGCTGATGCGATTTCTGCTTCAGGCGTTCGCGCAGTGGCGTGCGGAAATTACGGGCGGCCTGTTTCCGATCTTTGCCGTGTAGATGTTCCTGGATGGGCGGTGGTTGAAGTTTCTTCATTTATGCTAGAGACGACGAGTCTCGCGCCTGGTACATTTGAGGCTGCTGCAATTCTTAATTTGCAGGAAGATCATCTCGATCGTCACTTGTCGGTAGAATTGTATCATGCATTAAAGCGCAGGCTTTTGACGATGGCAAAGACTTATGTTTCGCCACAGGAGCCTTCGCAGGAAGACGAATCTCTTTTGCGCGGGTCGTATTTTGACAATGATATCTTAAGGAGCAATGGACTTGCTGCAGCATTTTTGATGCGTGTTGCAGGCCTTGGCGACGAAGATATTGCGCGTGCATTTTCATCGTTCGAAGCTCTGCCTCATAGAATGTGCACTGTCGCCGAGATCGATGGCGTAAGATATGTAGATGATTCAAAGGCGACTTCCGTCGAGGCCCTTGCGGCAGGCGTGATTATGGCAGGCTCTTGTGCTGGAGGGCAAAAGGTGCGCCTTATTGCAGGAGGCAAAGGGAAGGGAGATGATCCTTCCGTGGCAATTCCCGCCTTGACAAAGTGGGGTAAAAAAGTGTATCTTATAGGGGAAAATGCGGGTGGTCTTTTTGCGGCCTGGTCCAATTCGATAGAGTGTGAAATTTCATCTACGATGGATAAGGCTGTTGAAGCGGCTACACGCGATGCTGAAAAGGGCGATGTCGTGCTTCTCTCTCCAGGGGCAGCAAGCTTTGATCAGTTTAAGAATTTCGGAGAACGCGGAGATTTCTTCGCAAGAATCGTCAAAACAAGGAAAATATAAAATGAATAAGCTCGTTATTGTGTTAGGAGTTGCGGCGGTCGCGACCATCACAGGGTGTAAGGATCCAGGATACAAGCGCTCTGGCGTTTCGTCTTCCGCGAATGAGGCGCATGTTATAGATACTAGTGCATCTTCTTCTACGGCTGATACGAGCATAAAGGTAGAGCCTGCCGCGCCGAAAGAGTGCCAGTGCCCTGCTGGAACTAAGCATACTAAGCCTTGCGAGTGTGGTTTGGATAATTGCAAGTGCATAGTTGAAACTAAGGCTAAGCCACTTCCTCCGCCTGCGCCAGAGTATGCAATCTATGTCGTTCAGAATGGCGACTATCTTGCGAAGATTTCGCGCAAGTTCAATGTGACTATTCCTGCGATCAAGTCGGCTAACTCTCTTAAGGGCGATGTCATTCGTGTCGGTCAGAAGCTCAGGATTCCTGGCGTAGACGCAGCTACAGTTGCTGAGGCATCGAAGCAGTCTAAGGCTGCTGTTGCGCCGAAGGCTACGGCAAAGGCTGCTAAGCCCTATACTGGTGAGACGAAGGAATATGTTGTTAAGAGCGGAGACACGCTTGGCGCTATCGCTTATGGCAGCGGCATCAATATTCGTCAGCTCAAGGCGATGAATTCCCTTAAGGATGATAGGCTTAAAGTCGGTCAGAAGCTTAAGATTCCTGCTGTCGCAGTGAAGAAGGCTGCTAAGACCGAGGTTAAGAAGGTTGAAGCACCCGTTAAGAAGGATGAGGTCAAGGTTGATCAGGCCGTTGTTGCACCCCAGGGTGAGGAGAGTGTTGTGAAGGAAGAGAAGACAGAGGAAGTCGTTCAGCCTGTTGCTGACGAGGTCGTCGTTCCTGCAGTCCCCGCTCCTGCTAAGGCTGATGAGACGTTCAACTATACCGTTCTTGAGGGCGAAGACATCACAGCCATTACAATTCGCTGGGGTGTTTCTGCTTCCAAGATTCGCGAACTTAACAATCTCGCTGACGATGCCCAGCTTACACCTGGACAGGTGATTAAGCTTCCGGCTGAGGTTCAGCAGTAATGTAACGTGCGCAAGTCTGCGCTTTATGCATTTGGCCTAGTAGTCGCGGTTCTCGTGGCGCTGGGCCTTGTAGTTTTGTCGAGCGCTAGCGAGGCAAATGGTATTCGCATTTACAATGATGCCTACCACTTCATAAAGCGTCAGTTTATTTACCTTGTAGGAGGTGTGCTTCTTTGCGTGCTTGTCGCGTCAATCGATTATAGGATTTGGCGCGACGTTCCTTTTTTTTCGTGGCTGTTTTATGCAGTCGTATTTATTTTGTTGTTAGCAGTCTTCCCTCCTCTCGGCAGGGCGATTAATGGTTCGTATAGATGGATAGCGTTAGGACCTGTAAATCTTCAGCCGAGTGAATTTGCAAAGCTTGCAGTTGTGATAATGCTTGCAGTCTGGTTGGATAAGGTAAGTTGGAAGATAGAGCTTATTAAATATGGGCTAATTGGCTCTGCGATTATTATTGGTGTGCTTGCCTTGCCTGTGATGCTTGAGCCTGATTTTGGTTCTACTATGGTTATCGGCCTTTCCGGAATGCTTGTTATGTTTGTTGCAGGAGTTAAAATTTTGCATCTTGCTTCAATAGGTTTATTGGGAGGGGCTATTTTCGTCTATAAAGTTATTACAAATGCCAATCGAATGGCGCGAATGGCGGCGTTCGTTGGTGTAAAGCTTGATATTGGAGCGGAAGTTTCAAGTGCTGCGGCTGAGCGTGCTTCATACCAATCTGATCAGGCGCTTGTTGCGATAAAAAATAGTAATATTTGGGGCGTTGGTCTTACGCAGTCTATGCAGAAGAATTTGTATCTTCCAGAAAACCATACGGATTTCATTTTTGCAATTGGAGCAGAGGAGTTGGGGATTATCTTTTCGTTGGGTGTACTTCTTCTTTACATTGCTTTCTTTGCTCTTGCTCTTGGGGTGGCTCGTTCCGCAGCTGATAGATTCGGTAAATTCCTTGTCTATGGTATGGCGTTTATAGTCTTTTTCCAAGCTATGTTCAATATTGGAGTAGTATGTGATGCATTCCCGACGAAGGGAATGGCCCTTCCATTTTTCAGTTATGGCGGAACAAATATGATGACATCTTTCTTTGCGGTCGGCACTATTCTTTCTGTCGGGATACATTCTCGGCGTGAGAAGAAGCGTGAGCGGTTACGCAAAATTTTGGCGAATTGAGGTTATGGCAGAAGCTCATGCATATCCGCATTTTACCGTAACTTCCCTCACTGCGGCGATAAAGGAAGCGTTGGAGGGTGGTTGGTCGCGGATAGTTGTCGAAGGTGAGATTAGCGGATGGAAGAGGTATCCTTCTGGCCATTGTTATTTTACTCTCAAAGACGAAGGCGCGCAGATTTCCGCAGTCATGTTTTCCCGTGCGTTTGAAAGCTGCGCGGCGAGAGATGGTCTTAAAGACGGTGCGAAGGTGGCGGTGTTTGGAAGCCTCACGGTGTATCCGCCTCGCGGAAATTATCAGATTACCGTTCTTAGGGTAAAACTTTCTGGTTTAGGCGACCTCATGCAGAAATATCTTGAGCTTAAGGAGAAGCTTGAGAAAGAGGGTCTGTTTGATCCTTCACACAAAAGAGCTCTTCCAACGATTCCTCGCCGCATAGGTCTTATTACGAGCGAAGCAGGGGCGGTTGTGCATGATATGTGCACGGTTATTACTCGTAGATTTCCTGCTGTTGAGATTCGCCTTTGTCCTGCATTGGTGCAAGGCGCCGATGCCCCAGCTACGCTTATTTCAGCATTGCGCTATTTTAATACGGCGGAGTGGGAGGCAGATGTGCTTATTATAGCGCGTGGCGGCGGTAGCTTTGAGGATCTTTTTTGCTTTAACGATGAGCATCTTGTGAGAGAGGTTGCTTCCTCAAAGATTCCTATAATCAGTGCTGTAGGGCATGAAACAGATTTCACTCTGTGCGATTTTGCCGCAGATAAGCGCGCAGGTACGCCCTCGATAGCAGCAGAGATAGCAGTTCCTGTCCTTGATGAATTGAAGGGGCGGATCAAGGATTTGGCGGAGAAAGCTTCCTCAATACTTTCTTCAAGGGCAGATATCGCTACTCAACGATTGGACCACGCCTTGGCGGCGCTCTCTTCATCTGTTTCTGTTTCTTATGTGGAGGCAGCTCGTAGACTTGAGCGCATTATTCCGCGTCTTGAGCCGTCTCTTGCTCTTGCGCTTGGGGCGGCGTCCGCGGCTCTTGATGGCATTTTTAGGCGGCTTTCTCAAGCTTGTACCCTTTCCTTTCAAGCATTTAGTTCTCGTCTTGAGAAGGCGCATGCCCAGCTTCAGGCGTATTCCCCTTATGGTGTGCTTGAAAGAGGTTATTCCATTACGACGGCGGCAGATGGAACTGTTGTGCGTGATGCTTCAGCTCTTAAAGAGGGTGATCTTGTGCAGACGCGGTTCTCCAAGGGAACGGCAGTCTCTAAAGTTGTAGACAAAAACAATTGAAGAGGAGAATAATGAAAAAACTCTTAATGGTGACGGCTTTGCTTTCGTCTGTGTGTATGGCGGGAGTTCTTCCGGAAGGGGTTAATATAAAAGGTGTGGCAATCATGGCTGCTGAGCAAGCTGGTCGTAGGTTTGTTATCTTGGATTCCGCCTCCGAGGATGGATATGTCTGGGAATGGAGCCCTGTCAAGGATAATCCTAATGTGGCAGCTATTGCCAATAGATTTGGCAATCCTTCCGATTTGAGGCATAAAAAAGACGGTAAGATGATTGTGATTTGTTCAGGCGGAGGCTTTGCCAAGATTGACATTAAGACATGCAAGGCTGAATGGGCAGGGGTGTGTCCTTCTGCAAATCCCCATTCGATAGAGGAATTGCCTGACGGTCGCATAGCAACGGCATCTTCTGATGGTGCAAGTGTTATGATAATCGATCCGCGTGAGTTCCCTTTTGATACGAAAAAACAGAAAAAAAGGAAAGTTCTTGAGCTTAAGCAGGCTCATGGAGTGGTTTGGGATGCTGCGCGAAAGTCGCTTTGGGCAATTGGGGACACTAATATTGTAGAGTTAGAGTATATTCCTGAGCAGATGGGGGCTAAGGTTAAGTCGCAGCATGATTTCGTTACTGCAGGATGTGGGAAGTGGGGGCATGACCTTCTCTTGGGTAATGATGGGAAGATTTATTTCACCACGCACGATGCGGTTTCCGTTTTTATACCAGAGACGCGTCAGTTCGAAATTCTCGACAGAGTGCCGATGGTGAAGTCCATTTCCCATGGTAAGGATGGCGAGGTGCGCTGTGTTGCGCGTATAAAGTGGTGGACTGATACTATTTTCATGGGAGATAAAAAGATTGTGCGCCCAGGGGCAAAGTTCTACAAGGCTCGCTACCTCTGATTCTACCGCACACTTTTCCCTATTTATGGTATAATACCTCAAATTAGGCTGCTTATGCGGCTAGGTGACGATTTAACAATTTAAGGTTTTTTTAAGATGAATTTGTTTGGTTGGCTGAGACGCTCCAAGATGAAGCGCGAGATAATCGTGAATGTGGAGCAGTTGGAGACACGTGTGGCCGTTATAGAAAACGGGCGTCTTGAGGAGTATATG
>JAGBWQ010000011.1 GCA_017629735.1 Kiritimatiellia bacterium | reverse complement strand
TTTTTGATCTTGTCGTCAAGGCGTTTTAGTTCATCTTTCGCGTCAGCAATCCTACGGTCAAGATCGCCACGATCCTTAAATTTGTCTTTATTCTCATCCAGCCAAGCCTTCGCCTCTTCTTGTTGATGAGTTAACTGTTTAACTTTGCGCTCAAGAGCATTGTTCTTCTCTGATAAATCTTTCCCCTCTTTTCTAAGGGCATCAATCTTTTTACCTTCGTCATCCACCTTTTTCCGCATATCGTCTCGGGCTCGTTCCGCCTCCTTCCGCTCGCCATCAAGGATTGCCTTATCTCGTTCCATCTCCATGATTTCACTTGATATCTTTTTCAATTCATCATATTTTTTCTCTGCGCCCTGCAACTGTTCATAAAGTTTCTTTAATGTCAATTCCTTGTCAGCTATGGCTCTCTCGAGCTTCTCGACTTCAGCAACGAGATGCGGTTGCATTTCAAGAAATTTAGTAGCTCGTGCATATTCCTCGCGCTCAGTACCGCGCGATTGAATTTCCGCCACCAGCGCATCACGCTGTGACGAGAGATTGGCCATCTTACGCATCAAGTCATCATAATCATCTTTTGTTTTGACGATTTTGCATGATCGTCTAATGGAGATAAGCCCCATCACAAAGCACGAAACAAATACAACAATCAGTCCGATAAGAACCAGTAAAAGTTCCTTACCAACAACCAGCGATTCAATGTCTATTGCCGAAAAGATCATTCCAGACCTCCTTGCTTAACTTCTGCATTCTGCTTCTTTTCAAGTTCTTCGAGCTTGGCTCCGAATGAGCCAAGCCTCCGAAACACATCCTCGCGCACGCCGTCGATCTGCGCTGCGACCTGCTGTGCCGAGATCTTGGCCCGCGTCTGGCCGAGTTTCGCATGTTCTTCGGCCAGAGCCTTCTTGGCTTCGTCAAGCCGCGTCTCGACCCCCGCGAGTTCGTCCCGCCGCGCTTCGAGCTTTGCGACCTCCGCCGCAAGGGTCTTCATCTTGGTCTCTTCCGCCTCGGCTTTTGCGCTTGCGTCCGCTGCGGCCTTTCTGGCGACCGACGTGCGCTTCTCCTGCGCTACGACCTCCTTGTCGGTCTCCGCGCGCAAAGCGGTGACACGGGATTTCTGCGCAGACTCTGCGGCTTTGGCGGCACGTTCGGCGTCCTCCTTACGCCGTTCGGCATCGTCTGCGGCGATCTTTGCCTCGTCTGCGCGTTTTTTCTCGCTATACGCCCGCTCCGACTCCTGATCGGCGAGCCGCTTCTGCTCGGTGTATCGCGCTTCCTCTGCGACTCGCAAGGCCTTGACTTTGTCTTGCGTCTCCATGTCGGCCTTGGTATCTGCGAGGATTGCATCCCGCTCGCCACGCATCCGGTTCATCGTCTTGCCCAGAAAATTCGTTTGGCTTGCGAGTTCCGCGATCCGTCTCTCAAGCGACGAGACCAACTCTTCATGGGCCTTGACGCTCCTACGGAGACCATCGCACTTCTCCGTCAGTTTCGTACACTCTCCTTCGAGAGCTTTCTTTTCGCCGTACTTACCTATCAGCTCGCCTTCCTTTGTCTTGAACTCCTCCCACTCCTTATCAAGTGCCACACGGCGATCACGATGTCCCTGAAGGTCGCCAACCTCCTTCCGAAGTGTGTCACGCTGTCCCATGTAGGTCTGCACCTCGTTGGTGATAACAGACAGCTGCGCCTGCTTATTAATCACTAAAAAGACGCAGACGAACAGTAGTGCCAGCGTTATGGCGGCCATTGTCATCCATTTCATTAGATGGAATCTCCTTCCTTTAGATTATTCCAAGTGTTCTTCACTCTTTCGATACAGTTGGATGTATTTGCAATGATGTCTGCCACTTCGATCCGCAGGACAGACCATCCGTTTGCTTTAAGGCGATAGTCGCGTACTATGTCCTTTGCACGTTGTGAGGGCAGGATCTTATGTTGCCGGCCATCAACCTCCACATCAAGTTTACTTTCTCCATCAACCAGTGCAATATCAAGATAATATCCACATTCATGCCGTTGCTGCTCAATCGGCAAACCTTCATTGCGCAGTCTCTCTGCAAGCATTGGCTCCCACAAGGGACCGATCATCATTGCCTTTTGCAACGGATCTTTCTCGTGGCTATTCCCTGCGCCCATACACCAAGACCCATCCCCTACATATTTGAAAGTTCTATCATTCCATAATGCTTCGAGAATCGACGATAGATGTAATCGCATATTACTATCACTATCAATATACAGCGCATGTGTAGTTCGTGGTAACAGACGCATTTTCAAAAGCCCTGCCACAGTAAACCTAGCTACATTTATATCCAATTCCTCAGCTATACGCGCATGAGATTTCACTGATGAACTAAAAACAGACAAAACCCCATTTTTATCATGGGCATGATTTCCATAGGTGCCGCTGGAGAGGCACCCTTGCCCATGATTAAGACTACGCGATTGACTAGTATTATATATTGCCATATTCTTTTATGCTCACTATTATATCAAATTCTCATATAAAAGTTTCAAAAATACATCTTTAACATCCATATCATATTCCTGTTATCGTCTCAGCGTGCGAGCACTAGATAAGCAAGCATCGACGCGAGAATCTTAGACAAAAGCACAATGCGACGCATTTTGTTAGATCCGACATACATTAGCACACAGTAAAATGGATTAAACCACTTCAC
>JAGBWQ010000093.1 GCA_017629735.1 Kiritimatiellia bacterium | reverse complement strand
GCATCAAGAAAGTGAACATCATTCGTAGCTACGACGCGGATATCGAGCTTTTTACCAAGCTCAAGAATTCCCTTTACGACCTTCTGCTGGCGAGCATAAAGATCTGCAAATTCTATCTGCGCAGAAGCAGGAATGTCCGGGCCTGATTTTACGGCCTTATGGAGCATTACCTCAAGGGAGTAATCATCGCCAAAGACATCCTTGTACCAGCGGGCTATCTTTTCCGCCGATGCCATATCGCCTTTGTCGATTGCGTGGGAAACTTCTCCTGCAATACACGCAGAAGTGCACATAAGCCCCTCATGGTATTTCTCGATGAGGTTGTGGTCTATACGCGGACGCATATAAAAACCATTAATGTGCGACTCCGAAATAAGCTTTACGAGATTGTGATAACCTGTCTTGTTCTTCGCATGAAGGCAGAGATGATGGCGATATTCGTTCTTGTTCCTGCTGCGATAGTCTCCAGTCGAAGTGACATACGCCTCGCACCCCAAAATGGGCTTTACATGAACATCTGCGAAGTCGCCATATACTTTCTTCTTATCTGAAAAGCACTCGTCATGGAAGCTCTTGAGCGCGAAAAGATTTCCGTGGTCGGTAATCGCCAAGGCCTTCATTCCGAGCTTGCGCGCCTTAAGCACAAGAGGAGACAATTGGCACTGCCCGTCGAGGAGCGAATAAGTTGTGTGCAAATGGAGATGTACGAAATCGGCCATGACACAAACTTAAGAAGATTTGCGAATAAAAGCGGCGGCGTATGCGCCGTCCTCGCCAGTTTCGAAAGGAAGAGACTCGCGCTCTCCTGCTGCAACAAAAGAACTGTTGCGCTCTAAAAATGCCTTGGCCTGCGCAGAATTTTCTTCAATCTCGTTGGAGCAGGTGGAATACACGAGAATCCCCCCTGGAGAAACAAGCTTCGCGGCACTATCGAGGATAGACGACTGAAGCTCGACAAGGGCGTTAAGCTTCTCCAAACTCCAATTCCAACGCGCATCAGGCCTACGGCGCAAAACACCGGTATTTGAGCAAGGCGCATCGACAAGCACTTTATCAAAGAGCCCATCTTTAGGATCGGGCAAAGCAGATATCGTTTTGACAGAATCAAGCGAGAGCCTTGCAAGATTCTCTTCAAGACGGCGCTTGCGCTTGGGATTAACTTCGCATGCCGTAAGATCTGCGCCACGCCAAGCTATCTGCACAGCCTTGCCGCCGGGGGCGGCACAAGTATCGAGAACTCTCTCGCCCTCGTGAATATCAAGAAGCTCAACTGCATGGCGCGCTGCTGGATCTTGCACGATAAACTCGCCGCTTGCGTATCCAGGGACGGAATCGACCCTACAGCCTCTCTCTAACGACACATATGTGCCGTCGCGACGCGCGATATAAGTTTGAGCAGGCTCGTTATGGATACGACAAAGCGCCGCTGCATTCTCTTCTCCAAAGCGGGAAACCCACCTGCGAACCAACTGCGTAGGAAAGCTCTCCCTCACCTCAAGCGGAGATGATGCAATCAAATTTTCAAACTCTTCGCGGCGGCGAATAAGGTTGCGCAACACACCGTTTACAACTGAAGACGACGCGCCTCCTGCTGATTTTGCAGCCTCAACAGTCTCGCTGACAGCTGCAAAATCAGGCACATCATTCATGTAAAGAATCTGCGCGCCTCCAATGTAAAGAAGAGCTTCAAGCTCGCCTTTGGGCCATTTGCGCACTAGCTCGCCCAACACCAATCGCAAAGGCCTTAGCCTGCGAATTGAAGTGTAGACAAGATCTTGAATGAACGAGCGATCGGGCCCATCTGGCAGCAGAGACGGAGCGAACTCTTTGGTGAGAATCCACCTTGCAAGTGCGAAAGCCGCTGCGCGTCTTGATCCTGCTGCCATCAGACAAACCCCTTTACATGTTGGTGATTACCGCCTTTATGCGGCGAACACCAGCTGAGCTCGACTGCTCTTTAAGAATCTTAAATCCACCAAGCTCCTTAGTATTGGAAACATGGGGGCCGCAGCAAATTTCCTTCGAAACGCCGCCGATCGAATAAAGAGTAACCATCTCGCCATACTTCGCACCGAAAAGAGCCATCGCGCCTTCGGCCTTCGCCTCTTCGACGCTCGTGGTCTTCTTCTCAACCTCAATCCCCTCCTCAATCCAGGAGTTGACGAGCTTTTCAACCTCTGCCTTCTGCTCTGCCGTCATCGGCTCTGGCCATGTGAAGTCGAAACGAAGACGCTCGGCAGTAATGTTCGAGCCCTTCTGATTTGCCGTAGGCCCAAGAACCTGATGGAGTGCCGCGTGAAGGAGGTGCGTAGCCGTATGCATGCGCGTGACGACCTCGCTGTTGTCCTGAAGGCCTGCCTTGAACGAACCTGCGCTCGTCGTGCGAGAAAGCTCCTGATGCTTTCTGTTCGCCTCCTCGAAGCCTTTGACATCGACTTCAAGCGAATCCTTCTTCGCCATTTCGATCGTCATTTCGAGCGGGAAGCCGAAAGTATCGTAAAGCTTAAAAGCAGTCTTCCCGCTGATCTTCGTCTGCGAATGTGCCTTAAGCTGCTCGGAGACTTTCTTGTACATCGCCTCGCCCTTGTCGAGAGTTGCATTAAAGCGCTTCTCTTCGGCTACGAGATCGAGCCTGCACTGAGCAAGATTCTCGGCAAGCTCCGGATATACATGCTTGTACTTCTCGCAAACAGTTTCAGCAAGCTTGACTGTGAAGCCCTCGCCGATGCCAAGCATACGAGCGTAACGAACGGCGCGGCGGATAAGACGCCTCAAAACATAATTAGCTCCGACATTACCAGGCTTGACCGAACCCTTTGGATCGCAAAGAATGAATGTCGCCGTACGCATGTGGTCGGCAATAATTCTGCGAGCGCGAAGGATTTCATCAGCATCAAGACCTGCTGCCATGTCGCCATTGCCAGTGCCTCTCAACGCATCAATCGCCTCCATAATCGGGGCGAAAATCTCCGTATCATAGACCGTGGGCGCACCGCTCATCATGCACACAGTACGCTCGACACCCATGCCAGTATCGACATTGTGGCGACCGAGAGGAACAAACTTGCCGTCTTCAGTCTTGTTGTACTGCATGAAAACATCGTTCCAAATTTCGATGTACTTTCCGCAGTGGCAACCAGGGCGGCAATCAGGACCGCACTTCTCTTTACCTGTGTCGATAAACATCTCCGTGTCGGGACCGCATGGACCTGTCGTTCCAGCAGGACCCCACCAGTTGTCTTCGCGCGGAAGACGATAGATGCGCTCGTCTGGGATACCAAGACCCTTCCAAATTTCAACAGCTTCTTCGTCGGCAGGAATGTAGCCGTCTTCGCCTTCCTTGCCTTCGCCCCTGAAGACTGTGACAGAAAGCTGATCAGGAGAGAAGCCAAGCTTCGTGGTAAGAAACTCATAGCTCCAAGTGATAGCTTCCTTCTTGAAGTAGTCGTTAAGCGACCAGTTACCAAGCATCTCAAAGAAAGTAAGATGCGCAGGATCGCCCACTGCGTCGATGTCGCCAGTACGAATGCACTTCTGGACATCGGTAAGACGCGTTCCTGCCGGATGCTCCATCGCGCCCATAAGATACGGCACCAATGGATGCATACCAGCGGTGGTGAAAAGCACCGTAGGATCGTTTTCCGGAATTACGGACGCACCAGGTATGACCGCGTGGCCTTTTGACTTGAAAAATCCGAGGTAAAGTTCCCTCAATTCATCTGCTGTAATGTTCTTCATGGTTTTTTCCTCAGCGAACACGCTTATGATTCATAAATTCCCAAATACGCTCCATCCAGTTCCAGCTGCCTGTGCCAGGAGCGGCCTCAATCTGGAAGCAGTGATTGCGCTTTGCAAGAGTGTGAAGATCGCACTGGATGCCCATGCGGCGCATCTGCTCCCAAGTCTTGACGGAGTTCATAGCTGCCCACTTATCGGCATCGCCATGAATGAACACCATCGGGCAAGTGTCAGGGTCGAAAGCAAACTCAGGCACGAGACGCGCAGAATCATCATTGCCGCCGGTTGTGTTGTTCATATCAATGCCATCGGTAAGCGCATAGGCAGGATAAATGCCAACAGCCCACTGGACATTGCACTTGATGCTATCGAGCTTGTCGACATACCAATACGCGCGCGAACGCGAGCTTGTCGCACCCATGAGAGTCAGGTGGCCTCCTGCGGACGAACCCATAATGCCGATGCGATCGGGATTAAGGCCGCGCTCTTTAGCCTGAGAGCGAACAATCCTAATGCAGCGCTGAAGATCAGCCCATGCGGAAGTGTGCTTCGCAAGCCCCTTCGGACGCGGCGTACGATACTTAAGCGTAACAACTGCCATACCCTTCTCGTTCAGATAGCGACGGAAAGGCGCAACCTCAAATCCGTAAGGATCGTTGCCCCAGTAAGCGCCACCTGAGTAGATAATCTGAATCGACTTGGTCGTAAGATTGGAAGGAATATACCACTCGATATACGGAACGCACTGGTGTTCCTGGAAATAAGGAGCCTTGCCCTTCGGCCAAATCTCTTCCTTCGAGAACTTAGAAAGATCGTGGAAATCCTTCTGATAACGGTCCATCAACTTGACAGACTTTTCAGTCTTTCCAAGGAAGCCCATCTGAACCATAAACTCTTGTGCCTGGTTAAACCAGTTGTCGTAGGCGGTTGAATTTTCCTTGCCAGGATTCCAACCCCAAAAACCGTGATTACGATCGGCAAAAAGGTGAAGCTCTGCAGGGATGTTCCTCTTGCGAAGCTCGCGATAGACGAGCGTGGAAGCAGTGGGCGAATAGATATCAATTCCACCATGGAACATGCACATGGGAGCAGTCTTATTGTCGAACTTGAAGCATTTTGCAATCTTCGCATCGATCGCCTGACCGCCGCGCTCATTTGCGCCAAGAAGACCATCGTCGACGCCGTATGCGATAGCGCCCGTGATAGCCCAATTGATGTGGCAAGGAACCTTGTCGAGCATATCAACAGCGTTGTAAGCGGGAGTCAAGGCGCTTGTCGCAAGAAGCGTTGCGAGATGAGAACCAGCAGACATCGACATCGTGCCGATTTTCTCAGGATCGAAACCGCGCTTCTTGGCCTCAGAGCGAACGAGCCTTACTGCGCGCTGACCATCTTGCCATGCGGTGCGCCAAATTTCAAGATTTTTGGGGCGAGGCGTGCGGTAGACGAAATTGACGCACTGGCAACCAATCGCAGTGAAGCGCTCGTTCCACATCTTGATAAGATCAACATCGCAGCAGACTTCATAGCTGCCGCCAGAAATGAGAATCATGCATGTTCCGTTCGGCTTTGCAGGCGGATCAAACCACTCAAGATACGGATCGCGTCCCTTCACCTTCTCGTCAGTCATCGCTGCGATCTGATGAGGCGAAGCATTGGGCATAAGACCTTCGGGCCATATTTTAACGCGCTCTCCTGCCTCTGCACCAAGGATCAGTGCACGAGCTCCTAACAATGACATTACTATTTTATTTTTCATAACTTTTCCTTTCTTTGAAATTATACCTTTCTCACTACCTAGAAGCAAGTGCCAACTTGACGACCTTCTCCACCGTATCGGCATCCGTCTTGGACGAAAGAACTTCCGCGACCATCTTTGAGGAAGCCTCGTCGCTAAAGCCCAATGCACGAAGAGCCATGACAGCATCCCCCGCAACAGACGAATTTTGCGCACCAGAAGAAGATGCTGCAAAGACAAATGCATTTACTCTATCTTTAAGCTCAACACAAACTTTGCCGGCCGTCTTCTTGCCAACTCCCTTTATCGAAGAAATGCGCTTTACATCTCCTCCTGCTATTGCAGTTGCAAGCTCAGAAAGAGACGCGGCAGAGAGCATCTGAATCGCCGTTTTCGCGCCTACTCCGCTAACGGAAAGAAGAAGCCTAAACATCTCGCGCTCGTCTTCCGTAGAAAATCCAAAGAGAATTTCATCGTCTTCGCGCACAATGTGCGAAATGAGAAGCATCGTATTCTCGCCGACGCGCGGCAACTTGTCGTAAGTGGAAATAGGAATGAAAATTTCGTACCCAACACCAGCAGCCTCAACAACGGCACGCGCTGGGCTTTTCTCGACAAGTACGCCTCGAATATGAACTATCATGGTTATTTCTTCTCCTTCGAAGGCACCATGAAAGAAATGAGCATGATGAGCCCCGCCGCTACGCAGATATAAGAATCTGCTACATTGAAACACGGGAAGTGGCTCTCGCCCCAATAAAAATCGAACATATCGATTACATAACCCCTGAAGACCCTATCAAAGAGATTTCCGATGATACCGGCGTATAAAAGAATCTCTGCAATGTAGGATACAACTCTCCATTTGCCAGAAAGCGCCTCGAACATAAACACATCTTTACGCTTCCAAATGAGAAACGCAAGCGCAATCAATGCAAATGCGGCAAGAGGCCAAACCTGACCTTGCAGAAGCCCCCATGCGCACCCGCGGTTCTCGACATAGGCAAAATTAAAGAGCCCAGGAATGACGGAAAAGGCCGCGGAGCCTTTCAAGTAGCCCGCGGCGAGTTCCTTTGTCACGCAATCGATCAAAAGAAGATGAGTGACGGCAGTGAAAACGATCAAAAACCGCTTCACTTCGCCGCGCGCTCCATCTCGCTTTGACATTCCATGCAAGTGAGTACGAACGGCTGGTTCATAAGGCGCGGCTTGCGAATCAGCTGACCGCAAACGGTGCAAACGCCATAAGTACCCTCGTCAATGCGATGGAGAGCTTCGTCGATCTGCTGAATGGTTCTCTTGATGGAACCCATCTGACCAAGCGCCTGAAGACGCAGCGTCTGATTGGTGCCGTCGCCGCCGTCAGCCTCATGATCCTCAGCTTCGTTAAAGCCTGTGGCCTTCATCGCGTCGACGCCAGAAAGCGCGTTTTCGCGAGCCTCGACAAGACGCTTGCGGAAAAGCTTAAGGTCGGCTGCGGGGAACTTCGCAGTAGTCTTGCCCTGCGAGCGCGTCGTAGGACGGCGCGTAAGCTTGACTGCGGAAGATTCGGCCTTTGCCTCGCGCTTGTCTGCCGCCTTCTTCTCAGCCTTCATCTGCTGAACGATAGACATTCCGAAAGCGACTGCCTTGGCGGTATCTACGGGAACATACTCACCATCTGGCGGACGAGCGTTGGGAGACGGACGCTTGATAATGCGCGGCGGAACGCGATGCGGATTTTTAGACTTCTTAGTCATGGCATTGTCCTCCTCTTAGATCTGCACTCCGGGGGGAAGCTCCATCCACTGACGAATTTCAGCGGGCAGCGGACGGATTTCCTTAATGGTAGCAAACATGAGATTGCCGTCTGCGTCGGGCATTTCGAAACCATCGCCAGGCTTCTTGCCGAGAAGATTCTGAGCAACGCGCGTCTTGGAAGAAAGAATTCCAAGATCAGGCTCGTTATCCCACTCGCCAAGAACATGCCAAATCCTCTCGGTGTCCTTAACGGACGCAACGACCGTAACGCCAGGCATCACCTCGTCGGTGACGGCATCTGCGAAATCGGAAGGCTTGACGGCATCGAGATCGGCCTGCATAAGCGTCTGCTTCTGCATGAGCTGGCGCTGTTCGTCCTTCGCGTACTGATATTCCGCATTCTCGGAAAGGTCGCCAAAGCCCTTGGCGAATTCAATCTTGCGAACATTCTCAGGCATATCCTCATTGATGAGCTTGAGATATTCCGCCTTCCTAAGACCGTAGCTGCGGTAAGATGTAAGACGAGCATATTCGCGCTTCTTCTCGATCTTGACCAAATGCACCTCGAGCGCGGGGACGATCTTCGTCATGCGCACAACGATCGTGTGGTGCGTGGAAGGATCCCAAGCGATAGATGCCTGGAAGCGCTCGAAGAAGAGAGCCTGATCGGCCGGAGTGAGGAATGAGAACATCTTCTCGAGCCAAGCCTTGTCGGCGAAGAGGCGGCGAACGATGTTCTGCATCTTAAGAATCTCGCCATTGCGACGACCTTCGCCAAGCGCGATAGCATGGGTGAGGATTGTCGTGAGCGGCGGAAGCTCGGGCCAAAGAGCATAAGACTTGAGAGTGCAGATATTCTTGCCATCGACAGGAACATCGACATATTCAAAAGTACCGAACTGCTCGATGCGGCCTGCGATGAGAGTCGTGAGCGTCGCGGGAGACTGAGTCTCCTTCATGAAGTCGCCGACAATCTTGCGGCACGGCCATGCGACGACATTGCCATCGGCATCTTTCTCGACCCAGTCGGAGAACATCTCGACAACGGCAGAAACCGCGGCAAAGCAGAACTCAGGAATGGCCTTGCAGATTTTCTCCTTCGCAGCGTCATCGTTCGCCAAGAACGCGATAAGCGAACCAACATCGCGCGCCGGGAGAGCTGCCGCGGCCTTGATGTAGCGCTTGCGCTCCCAGAGATAGTCGCGCATTTCCTGCGCTGCGGGACGATCGAAGCCGTACTGCGTGACTGCGCAAGCGAGCTTTGCATAAAGAGCATCATCGACATTGCGAGCTGCAGTGACAGCAAAGATAAGCCTATCGGAAATCTTCGCGCGAACCTCTTCGCTCGCCGTCTTGAGCGCGCCCTTTGCCGCGTAATTATTGAGTGAAGCAAGAATAAGCTTGGGATCGGTCTCGTGCGAGAACGCAGTAAGCCACCCTTCTCCGTAATCCTCGACCTGGCTCATAATGCGGATCGGATCTGCCTTGCGAGCAGGAATAACCACGCACTTGTCGCTCTTAAGGCCCGTGCGAGCCGAATCCCAGAACTTCTTCCAGTTGGCGCTCTTAACAAAGCCATTTACCGCGCAGTAGTCTTCGAGGCGAATGAGAGTCATCGCGGAGCCGTTCGATTCGATAACCTTCTTGACGAAATCTGCAGGCTTATCCTTGAGAAGAGCCTCGAAACCTGCGGGATCGACCTCGCGCATAACGAGAATGTGGCCATCGGGCGCGCTCTCGAGCATATCTGCCGCGGCAGCATACGCAAACTGGTGGCCGGGCTTGGTCTTGAAATCAACCACGATACGGCGGTAGAAATCGTCGACCCTCTTCACCTTACCAACGCCCCAAGTCTTGTTGAGAACAAGAGTTCCAACCCTAAAGGAAATAAGCTTTTCGAGCCTGACAAGAGCCTTGTCGAGGGGGAATTCTCCAAATCCGGCACCCTCTAAAAACGAAAGAAGAAGACGATCTTCCGTCGTCTTCTTCAACGCTTCTTTTACCCCCATCGGCTGAAGCCCCTTGGCGAACTGATCGAGATTGCCTCGCACCAGATTCAATGCACCTTCGAAGTCTCTAGTTTCAACACACTTGTTGAGCTGTTCCGCCAACGCTCCAGTATCAGCCATCTGCACCCTCCTAATTGAAAATTTAATTTCGCGTATTATACCAAAATCACTACCTTGCTTCAATGCAACGACGCACCTTACTTGCAATCGCACTTATCGGTTTTGAAAACCGGCGGACGCTTGTCAGATGTACCCTTGCGAAGCGTAAAATTGACATTCTCAAGCTTCACGCCATCTGCCTTGTCGATGAAAAGACCATACGCAGGAAGGCGATACGCATCGAACATATTCGTCTGAGGATAAGCCCCTGCGCTCTCCTCACCCGGCCACGAGAAAGGCTTATTGCTCTCGCCCTCGCCAGGAACTTCAATATTGATATTCTTAAGAACAATATTGTACGGGCGGCACTTGTCCGTTCCCGTAATGGTAGAAACCGTCCTTCCGTCGGCGCGGCCGCGGATATTTGAGAAGACTATGTTGCGAACAACAAACTTATTCCCCTGCGGCGCATACTCACGATTCTTTCTGTCTCCAGCGCGAATGAAAAGCGGTGTCTGGTAGCCTTCAACCTCAATATTGTCGGCAACGACATTTTCAACAAGGCCACCATCGACGCACTCAACATTGACTGCGCCAAAGCCAGGCCCGCAAAGATACCAAGGAGCGCCAGGCACAGGCTGCCAGTTGAGAAGATCCTTCGGCATCGGGCCGAGATCGCGATAGACACGGCGCGCAGGAGCCGCCTTGCAATCGACGAACGAGATATTGCGCATTATGCCGTGCGAAGCCGTGCCGAGCTTATACGCATTGCAGTGCGTGCGCGCAATACACCTGCGAATCGTGATATTCTCGACCGCATAATCAGGATCGTTCGACTTGAGGCAGTAGGCATCGTCGCCAGCATCAACATCGCAATCTTCGATAAGCACATTTTTCGCTTCGATATCAAAGCCATCAGTGCACTCGCCTGCGTGGTTATTAATCCTTATGCGACGAGCAACAATGTTTTCGGAGCGAATGAAATTAATTCCCCATGCAGCCGCATCGTGAAGATAAAAGTCTTCAAGCTTCACATCGGAGCATTTGTAGAAGCAAAGCCCCATAGGCTTTTGAGTGCCTTTTTTGAAGGAATCAAACTGAGGAGCGTTTCCGAATATCTCACCCTCGCCCGTGACTGCCACATTAGTAGCGCAAATGGCTACGATTATGGCGCAAGGATTGCCTTCCACATACTTAATCTCTACCGCAGGCTTGAAAAGATCTTTATCTGCCACGGCAATAAGGCGCGAACCCTTGGAAAGATGAAGCTCGACATTGGACTTCAAAGAAAGCGAACCAACCTTGTGATCGCCTGCTGGGATCGTGACACGCCCACCGCCTGCTGCATGGGCTGCATCAATTGCTGACTGCCACTTAAGAGTCTCTGTTCCCTTCGCAGAAGCGCAAAGGCAAGCGAATGCCGCAACGAGACTAGTTGCAAAAATTTTGTTCATTTCAAAAAACCTTTCTTCAACGCCTTACAAGACCTGTATCTTCCGGAACTTGAAGGACGATATTCATATTCTGTATTGCCGCACCTGATGCGCCTTTGCCAAGGTTGTCGAAACGCGCCACGAGCAAACCTCTTTCGGCGTTTCCATGAACCGATATTTCCATATCGTCAAAACCTGAAAGCGCCGAAGAAGAAAGCATTCCCCCTTCAGATGCGTCGCCGACAAAGCGCACCATTCCGCCGCGCCCATCTTCGCCATAAACAGAGCGATAGACATCGGAAATGGCATTCAAATCTGCTCCGTGCATCTGAATAACCACCTCCATGCCGCTGTAATCTGGCACTACGATGGGCGAGAAGCAAGGCGCCTTTTCAAGCGAACAGACCTTGACCATTTCTGGCAGATGTTTATGCGCCTGAGCAAGCGCGTACTGGCGACCACCGCGAAGTAGCGCGCGATCAGTAGCGCTCTCTTCAGGTGCCGCGCCTTCGTAATCGGCAATCATTTTCTTACCGCCACCAGAGTAGCCTGTAAGAGAAAACGAGCAAAGCATCTCATCGCGCGAAATAAGCCCAGCTCTGACGAGCGGCTCAACAAGAGCGATAAAACCGCTGGCGTGGCAGCCTGGGTTTGCGATACGCTTAGACAAGGCAATGCGCGAACGGCGACCATCAAGCTCGGGGAAGCCATACTCCCAACTATCGTTGGTACGATGAGCTGTTGAGGTGTCGATCACAACGACATCTGGATTTTCCACCATCGAAATCGCCTCAATAGCGGCTGCATCAGGGAGGCACAGCATCGCTACATCTGAGCTGTTAAGCGCCTCCATACGCGCTGATGGGTCTTTACGCAACTCTTCGGGAAGCACAATTACTTCGAGATCGTCTCGCTGCGCAAGCCTCTCACGAATTCTTAACCCCGTAGTCCCTGCGGATCCGTCGATAAAAACTTTTTTCCTATTCATCACAATTGCCTTGCTGGCGGCGGCTATTTAAGCCGAAAAAGAAGCCCGGCCTGTTGTGGGGCCGAGCCGCTTGATTACTTGTTCTTATGGCGCTGAGCCTTCATACGCTTATCGTATTTATGCTTCGACATTTTTTTGCGCCTTTTCTTCTTGATGGAACCCATTGTTTTCTCCTTTTTTTATGACGATTAGAATATGATCTTGTTGAGAGGAAGCTCGATGATACCCGTAGCACCATTCTTGGTGAGCTGAGGGATAAGATCGCGCACAAGTTTCTCTTCAACCACGGACTCGACGGCGAACCACTTATCGTCGTTAAGCTTGTTGACCGTAGGCGCATGAAGCGCAGGAAGGACGGCAACAATCTTTTCGAGATTCTTCGCGGGAGCGTTGCACTTGAGGAGCACGCGCCTCTGAGCTTCAAGAGCGCCGGTGAGAAGCATCTTGAGCTGCTCGAGTTTCTTGCGCTTGGCGGCATTCTTCCAGCTCTTCTTGTTCGCGATGAAGCGAGTGGTAGAGGTGAGAATGGTGTCGACAATGCGCAGGTTGTTCGCACGAAGCGAGCTTCCCGTCTCGGTAAGATCTACGATAGCGTCGACGAGCTCAGGTGCTTTGACTTCCGTCGCGCCCCAGCTGAATTCGACATCTGCCTTGACATTGTGCTTTTTGAGATAGCGCTTTACCAGACCAATGGCCTCGGTGGAAATTCGCTTGCCGTTGAGATCCTTGACCGACTTGATCTTGGAATCGTTCGGAACGGCGAGCACCCAACGCACAGGATTCGAGGTGGCTTTCGAGTAATTGAGCTCGCAGATTTCCTCGACATCGCTGCCGTTTTCATAAACCCAGTCGTATCCGCAGATACCGGCGTCGAGAAGACCCAGTTCTACATAGCGGCTCATTTCCTGAGGTCTCAGGAGACGGCACTTGATCTCTTCGTCGTCGATAGACGGCACATAAGAACGGCTGGAGCAGGAGACATTGAAGCCCGCTCTCTTGAAAAGAGCGAACGTAGAATCCTGTAAACTACCTTTGGGTAAACCTAATACGATTGACATGATTTGCGAATTATATCATATTCTTCTGATTCTTGTCCAATACGCGAAGTTGCATCTAGGAAATTTTGGATACGCACGATCAGCGTCCAGGGGAAAATGGCAAAAATAAGCTTTTTGAAAGCCTCTTTTATGCGCACTGCAAGAGGCGGGAAAGAGCGCGCGGCAAAGTCGATAGGCACATTATTGCGTTCGCAAAGCTCCGCGCCTGCTTTTTCCCAATATCCTTTATGAACGGAATCGACGAAAGGAAATTCCTTTTGCTTAGTCACAAGAAGAGGTCTTTTCTCCCCTTCCAGCATAAAGCTTCCGTAGCGTTCGAACTGCCAAGCTGATTTATTTCTTTTAGCCAAGCCCAAAAGGAACTCCCTGTTCCAGATTCCAGTTTGGCAAGTAACTGAGTATGCGACATTTTTAGGAAATTCCATCAAATCAGAATCTTGGTACGGCATGCGGCCAGGCGGATTTGGATTGAGCCTTAAATTTGCCGCGTCAAATTTCTTTGCCTGCTCAAGTCGCTCCAGCATCTTCGCCGTGTCGACTGGAGCATTGAGGAAGTAGTCATTAAGCACCATCAAAACATACGGCGTAGAAATCTTCTCAAGTGCTTTTACAACGCGAGGAGACCAATCATTACATTTCCCTGCTAACACGACACGATCAAAGCCTTCGCAATCAATAGTTTCTGTAAGCAATACAGTTTCAAAAGGACAATCTGGCCAGAACTTACGCCAAAGTATAACAAATGGAGGCAATACATCCGCGTATTGATCACATGAAACAACCAATATCGTACAGTCTAAACTTTTCATTTAAGATAATCGTTAATTTGGGCATCTGTGACAACTCTTGCGCTTACACCTTCAGCAACACTTTTATACCAATCTGCCGTTGCTTGAACTGTCTTTTTAAAACTCCAACGAGGCTTCCATCCCAAGATTTCAAATGCTTTAGTAGAGTTCAATGTAAGTAGCTTTGCTTCGTATAGCGCATTTTTCTCACTTGCGAACAACACATCCACATCAGAGAACCTACTTCTTAAGCCCTCTACAAGATCAAATACTGTACGCACAGAACGACTATTAGGACCAAAATTAAAAGCACTTGCACATCTAGAATCGTTCTGCAATAGCATTCCTAGTGTTAGATAACCAATCAGTGGCTCAAGGACATGCTGCCATGGACGCGTGGACATCTTATTGCGCACAACAAGACTTTTTTTAGAAAGAAAAGCTCGCATAGCATCTGGCACGATTCGATCTTTAGCCCAATCTCCACCGCCTATAACATTACCAGCTCTGGCACTCGCGACACGAACATTCGACCCCTTATGCGAAAAAAAGCTCCTTCTATATGATGATATTACAATTTCACAAGCACCCTTTGATGCACTATATGGATCACTTCCTCCAAGCGAATCCGTTTCTACAAATGGATGCCCGGAATTATTATTCTCGTAACATTTATCGGTTGTAACGCATACCACAGAACACGAACATTTCTTTAAAACACGCGAATCATCGCTTAAAAATACTTTTCGAACCGATTCAAGTAAATTAACAGTTCCTGTTACATTTACATCAAATGTGTCTTTTGGAGATGAATAAGATTCTCTTACTAGAGGCTGAGCAGCTAAATGAAAAATGAAATCTGGTTTTATCCTTTTTATCGTTTCCTCCAACCTTGACGCATCACGGACATCACCTATTTCATGAGACTTCAATCTACGCGCAAGCGAAAGCTGAGAGAATAATGAAGGACGTGTCGGCGGACGAAGAGCATATCCATACACTTCTGCTCCTGCCATCAGAAGCATTTCACAAAGCCAAGATCCTTTAAATCCAGTATGCCCTGTAACAAGAACCTTTGCCCCTTTATATGCAGAGATATCCAACATCAATCCTCCCAAATTTTCCACGGAGCTTTGCCTTCTGACCAAAGTTTTTCAAGGCTCTTCATCTCCCTTATCGTATCCATACATTGCCAAAATCCATCGTGCCGTCTTGCGACAAGCTCACCTCTAGCCGCCAAAGCAGATAATGGCTCCTTCTCTAACATCACATCATCACCTTCGATATAATCCAAAAGGTTTGGATTACACACCATAAAGCCAATGTTTATGAGTCCCCCATCCCCTTGGGCTTTTTCACGCATCTCACGAACACAACCTTCTTCGCTAATATCAAGAACTCCAAAACGTTGTTCCGCGTTATATGCACTAATCGTAACAGTCTTCCCATGATTATTGTGAAACTTCACTAGAGAATTGACATCTATATCTGCAACACCATCACCATAGGTCAAAAGGAACGAATCGTTTCCTATATACTCTTTAATTCGTTTTACACGGCCTCCTGTCATGGTCGCATAACCAGTATCAACAACCGTAACTTTCCACGGCTCAGTTTTAGCATGATGAACAACTACATTGCTTCGGGCCTCTGTAAAATCAAAGGTAACATCTGCTGTATGCAAAAAATAATCAGCAAAAAACTCTTTTATCACATGCTGTTTATATCCTGCACATATTATAAAATCATTAAATCCTTGTTTGGAAAAGATTTTCATAATATGCCACAATATAGGATAGCCTCCTATTTCAACCATAGGCTTT
Source organism: Kiritimatiellia bacterium (assembly GCA_017629735.1). Lineage (GTDB taxonomy): Bacteria > Verrucomicrobiota > Kiritimatiellia > RFP12 > UBA1067 > UBA1067. Next base: position 154 of record JAGBWQ010000093.1, on the reverse strand, counting down.
GGCTTCAATACCGTTTCTTCTCCAATTCTCGTACCAAACCCGCCTGCCAATATCACAACTTTCATACCTTATTATTCTCCCACTGTTGAAATGTTTTTAAATTTAAATCTTTCTCAGACAAAATGACATTACTACCCCCACCAATTTCTTCAAG
>JAGBWQ010000010.1 GCA_017629735.1 Kiritimatiellia bacterium | reverse complement strand
CGAAAGCACATTTACAGCCACCGATACCGAACACACCAGCTCCCGCCAAGCCGCGGAGGAAGCCCCTTCTTGATGCATTTATCTTCATTATGTTCCTTTCATTAGGATTATTTAAAAATCGATGTATTTATTATACCACAATATTTTACTTTGTGCGCAGTTATTTACCATTTCGTTTAATCGCGGAAATAGGCAAGATACGCCCTGTATGTAGACCAAGCGTCGAACTTGGAGACAATTTCCCAAGGCGCATGCATGTTCCACATCGGCGTTCCCATATCAAGAACCTTCATTCCGAAGCGGGCCATGTACTGGGAAATCGTACCGCCGCCGCCCTTCTCCTGCCTGCCGAGCTCAGCCATTTGCCAGGCAACGCCTTCCTTCTCCATTATTCTGCGGATCTCGGCGACGAATTCGGGACAGCAATCGCTTGCGCCGCCCTTAGAAGTGCTGCCTGTATACTTTGAGGCCGCAACGCCCTTATGAAGACGCGCTTCATTGCCAGTTGAATCGACTGAAGGGAAATGCGGATCTGCCGCGGCCGTGACATCGGCCGAAAGCATTGTAGACTTTTCAAGCGCGCGCCTTACATGGATGTCGCGTGGTTGCTTCTCCTGACGCTCGATGATTTCCGCCACAGTATTTTCAAAGAAGGAGCTCTGCATTCCCGTCGAACCCATGGAGCCGACCTCTTCCTTGTCACACATAAGCATGGAAGTTGTCACATCTCGAATTGAATCGGCAGATTCAACGAGCGCCTCAAGCGCGGCAAAAGAGCAGACTCTGTCATCATGCCCGTAGCCCGTGATAAGCGCACGGTCGAATCCGACTTCACGCGGCATACCTGCAGGAACGATTTCAAGCTCGGCGCTGAGAAGATCTTCCTCCGTGATTTTGTATTTCTTCTTGAGGAAATTCACGAGACCCTTGCGGTCGGCAGAACGAGCCTCTTCGCCTTTGCCTTCTTTTTCAGCGTACGTCGTCCAGCAGACAGGGTCCAGATCCTCCGCCTCGAAAAACTCATCACGCGTTTTCTTGGCCTGATCCTTGCCGAGATGAGGAAGGATATCGGTTATCATAAAGACGGGATCGCCTTCGTTGTCCCCGACGGAAATATCAACCTTGCTGCCGTCCTTGCGGACAACCGTTCCGTACAGCGCGAGAGGAAGAACGAGCCACTGATACTTCTTGATGCCTCCGTAAATATGGCAATCGAAAAATACGCATCCGCCCTTCTCATAAAGCGGCCTCGGCTTAAGGTCAAGGCGAGGGGCGTCGGTATGGCCGCCGACAACCTTGATGCCAGCTTCCGCTACGCTTTTGCGCCCAATCACCGCCGCGAGAATCGTGCGGTCTTCGCAGCCGCGATATACGCGGTCGCCAGGCTTGAGAGTCTTGAAGCTGGAAATTTCGCGGAAGCCGGCCTTCTCAAGGATGCGCTTTGATTCGGCATAACTCCGGCGCGCCGTTTTGGCAACGCCGAGATACTTCATGTAACGCTCGGCGTAAGTGCCAATGGGGAGATACTTTATTTTTTCTTTCATTTTTAATCTTCCAAACGCTTAATAAACTGCGCAGCCTGCTTTGCTGCCTTACCGCTGGGATATTCTTCGAGAACCTGACGGAACTTCGCAACCGCCGCGTCCCTGTCGCCTTGACGATGAAGTATGACACCCCACTTGACGAGCATTTCGTCGAGCCACGGAGCATCGGGATAATCTTCAAACACACGGCGGATCATCTCGAGAGCGCGAGAGAAGGTTTTGATGGAAATGCAGTAATCGACCATCTTCTTGTACGATTCACCTGCGAACGCGCTCGTCGGATAAGCTTCTGCGCAAATCTGGTAAGCAGACATCGCCGCCGAAAAATCAGGCTTCTTGTGGCGCGTCCTCGACTTTGCGGCGTCATCCTTTGCCTTCATCTCGAGAGTCTCGGCAATGTGATACTGCGCTTCCGCCTTAAGTTGAGAATTGGGAAGATTTATGATGGCCTTAAATACGGCAATGGCGTGGTTGGCCGCATCAAGCTCCTTCCCCTCGCGTCTGGCCATGGCAATACGCATAAAGGCGCGGTCGGCAAGAACTGTATCGGGGAAACGCTTGACGAGGGCATTACACGTCTGAACAGCATTATTAAGGTCGTCGCGGACGAGGAAGAGATTCCATCTTGCCTCATAAGCCTCTTCAAGAACGCTGCGGTCTAGCGTATTGCGGTTTGAGATATCAAAAAGCGTTGAAATACGCTGAAGGCCGTCAGCCGATTTCTCGCGGGCGCTTTCTACAAGTCCTACTTCTTTGAAGATGGCGCCCCACTTATAAAGGAGCTTCGCTTCGAGAAGAAGCTTCTTCGCCTGGATTGTAGCCTCGCTCGAATGAGCTACAATCGACTTCGGCTCAGTGGAACCGCCGACAAGCACAACGGCAGAGGACGAACGGACGACTTCCCCTTCGCCTCCAAGATGATACTTGTCATCATATTCAACGAGAACTTTATCATCTGCCCCTGCATATATTTCGCCGACAGGAAGTTTGACAATCTTATTTGTGTCTGCAGGGAAGAGACGAACGACCACTCTTCCGGCGAAGATTCCCGTGCGGGGACCTGTTTCGGTGAGAGTAAGATCCATCTCATAGCGCGTAAGCCACGGCGCATCCGGCGCGGGAGGGGGAGCTACAGTCTCGCCTGGCGCAGGTTCAGGACGCTCGCGGTACGTTGTCTTTACATGAACTTTCGCTTTGTCGACGCCATCGCTGACATCAAGGTCAAGATCGCGCAAGCGAATAAACGCAGGCTGGTCGACAAAGACTCCGTTCACCTTCTGCCTCATTGCGCCGTCAAGAAACGCAATGGTTGTTGAGGAGGCCGTACGGGCATCTGCCGTGCGCTTTACATTTATATCTCCCGCAAGAGTGTTGCTGTCGATATACTCTACCTTAATCGGGTCTTTTCCTCTGACAGTAAGAACTCCATCTTCAGGTTTTGAGGCAACGAGGCTCGTGTTGCATGAGGCGATAAAATCACCGTCACCCTTGCCGAAGGAGGCAAGCTCAACAGTTTCAGCGTCTCCATCTGAACCGATAAGTTTAACCTTTATCTTCTCTCCCATAAGCGCGAGAACGGCAAGGTCTTTGTCTGTGACATGGACGAATATGCGCTGGCCGGCCTCGGCAAGAACTACGCTGTTAGTTTTATCTGAAATGGGAACAGCCGTTCCAACCATTTCAAACGCCTCGGTAGCGCGAGCCCAACGCCCTGCCTGGAAATGTATCTGCCCAATTTTGAAAAACGCGTCGTTGGCAAAGTCGCTCGTCGGGAAATCCTGCGAGACTCGTCTGAAGACCATCGCTGCTTCGCCCGGCTGATTCTTCGCGAGATGAAGTTCGCCAATGAGGAAGTTCGCCTCGGCACAGACATCCTCCGCCTTTGCCTCGCACGCCTTTTTAAGTTCCACAAGGGCGTGGTCGAAATCTCGCTTGGAGAGCATGTGCCTGCCAAGTTCAAGATTCGCCTTAAACCTCGCTTGCGACTGCGGATACATTCTTGAGACAGCCTCAAGCATGTTTACCGCGCGATCTTCCTCTTTTTCTTCAATAAGGGCGAGTGCGTTTTTAACCATACGCATCGCTCTTCTTTCGGCCTGCGCCGCCGTTTTCGCGGCATTGGCCTCTTTCACCTCTTTAGACTCCTTGGAATCTTTAGATGTATCGCAATATGCAACGGCGCACACCATTGCAAATCCTGCCATAATCAGTCTCTTCATTATATTCGCTCCTTTTTTAAATCTCGTGTAAAATCAATGCACCTCGTTTATCATCGCACCGCCCGTGCGCTCGCCAAGACGCTCGAGCGCCTGATGAGCCTGCGAAGATTCGCCCGACTTCTTCCATTCAGGCTGAGAAAGCAACCTTTTGTAAAGGGCGATTGCCTTCTTTTTATTCCCGTCTGCTTCGGAATACTGGGCAAGCGTCAAGACGGCGCGCGGCGCTTCTTTCTCAAAAAGCGACGCGATTTCCGTCAGCACATTCTCCGCCTTGCTCTTCTCGCCAAGCTTGCGATAAGTCCAGGCAAGCTCCCAAAGCGAGCGCGGAGGATCTATGATGTCAAGATACACTTCCAACGCCTTCTTCGCCTCGCCCATACGGTCACGATATATCCAACCCATCGCATACTTCGTTTCCCTTACGGCATCTGCGTCAGGGTGCGTATCGAGGAAATCTTTAAGGTACGGTATGCAGTCGGCCCATCTGCCCTTGCCGCGTTCTGCGGCAACCTTTGATATTTCATACTTCTGCCGCGCGATCGCACCCGCTCCCGGCATCTTGTCGGCAACGATGAGAGCGGAATCGAAATCGTTCAAATCATAGAACAGAGACACCATTGTTTTGATGCGGGAGACTTTCAGTTTGTTGTCGTTCTTAACTTTATCAATCGCGGGCATAAGCGCAAAAATCCTCGATGATATCTTTTCGCGGCTCTCCATCGCCCAACGAAGTCTGATTTGCGTCACTGAAAAATCAAAGTCGTCGCCATTTCCGACTAAAAGACTTCTCTTACCCTCAAACCAATTGACATAATCGCGATGAAGCCTCGCAACATTCGAGGAATACGCCGTGCCTTCCTTGTATTTACTGCGCATATAGTTGCGCAAGGCCGAATGATTGTTGTTTATCTGGCCTAAGAACCAGCCTACGTTTTCATAAACAATCTTCGCCCTGCGTTTCGCGTGTTCCTCTTTGACGCCCTTGAAGAGGAAAGATTCAAGATCGTCAAAAACTCCACGCACGACGCACGCGAGAAGAAGCCCTTCCCTGCTTGAGTTATATGCACGGAAGTTCGAACTTGCAAAGCAACTTGAGGAGCCAAGTTCCCAAGCCTCTTGAGCCTCTTCCTCCTTAAGTTCTCCCCAATTTTTCCAGCCTATGCTGTTGGCGACATTTGCCATAAGCGGGTGAGTTTTAGCTTCTTCCTTTTCGATAAGCTCGTCATACAGTTTCCAGCCGGCTTTCGTCTCGCCCATGGAAAATTTCGCGCGGGCTATGAAAAAGCTTGCCGGGAATGATATCCATGTAAACTCTTCGTAAAGGTCCACGACTTGATTGAAGAATTTAATCGCTTCATTCGTATCGTGAGCCCTGTACCTTGAGTAGCCCTGCATAAAAGCCGCGTAGGCGAGAAGATCGTCGTTTGAATTGTCGGCCTCCGCCTGAATTTCGACTTTACGCCATTCTGCAACTGCCGCCCTATAAAGGCGGACAAGATCTGTAGACCTTGCGCCGTGGCGCTCCGATTCAAACGCCGATGAGAACACTTTGGAAGCCTTGTCCACGCCGATGCGCGCTTCAAAATCAAGACCTCCGTAAATATTCCCCGGCATGCGCCAGTTCCAATGCATCTCCGCGCCAGAGACATGTGATACCATTATCGCCGCCGCCGCGATTGTTGCGCGGACGGCGATACGACATTTTACACTCAACTTCTGAGGATAATTCATATTACTCCTCGTTAGTCGATGCCCTTGAACTTCTTGCCGTTCTGCAGCAAGAGGCCGCGAGCGCGGCGAGCCCATTCCGTTTCAGGATATTCAAGAACTGCACGCTTGAGGAATATGTACGCAGATTTCACATCTTCCTTGCGGAGCGACGCGTCGCCTGCCCAGTAAAGACCTTGCGCACGCAACTCCGGAGTAGTGACGGCCTGATACTTCTCGGCCATATCAACAAACGCATTGACAGCGCGCGTATAGTTCTCGACGGAAGCGAAAGGCAGGAACGTCTGGTTGGCGTTGAATTGCCTCTTCGCCTTCTCTGCGGCGAGGCGAGCAGATTCCACCGCTCTACGATGGATAGCTTCTCCCTCCTTGATGTAGCAGCTGCCCGACATGAAGAGCGCTCTTGCCGCCTTGTCGTGATTCGGGAACCTGCGTGCAAAGCTCTCGTAGATTCTCGCGGCAGTCTCATACTTCTTCTCTTCGCGGAAGTAGTATGTGGCAAGACGGATTGTCGCATCGCCGACGAGATCAGACTCAGGATACATGTACGTCATCTTCACGTACTCCTCGCCCGCCAGTTTGTAATCTTTAAGCATCTCAAGGCAGTACGCCTTGTGATACTGCGCCCTCGGAGCGTACTCTCCTTCCGGCCAAACTGCGAGAATCGAAGAGAAGCGGGCGAGAGCCTCCGCATAAAGCTGGCGAGACTTCTTCGAGGCTTCTTCAGCATCTTCCTCTTCTCCGTCATTGCGAAGCTGCTTTGCAAGGACTTCCTCTTCTGCGGCCAGTTCCTGATAAAGGTTCGCAAGAAGGAACTCTCCCTGAGCGACGTGCGTGCTTTCGGGATTGTTCTTCAGCGCCTCCTCAAGAATCTGCCGCCCCTTGGCGATGGCCTCTGCGCTCTTTTCACCTTGCTTAAGCTTGCGGAAATCCTTCGCCTGTTCAAAGAGACATTCGGCAAGGCGGAACTGAACGAGCACTGCCGCATCGACATCGCGGAAGCGCTTCGAGAAGAGCCTGACAGAGCCGTTGGCACCCTTGTAAACGGTGCCTGTCACGCTCAACGTGCTTACATGGGAACCAGGGAGAACCTTGTTATCGGTATATCTGACGATAATCTGTTCGCCGAATTTAACAGGAATTCTGTCATCTGCGAGAATCTCCTCGGCCGTTGCAGTCGCACCCGTAATCACAGAAGGAATCGTCTCTGTCGGAGGAAGAATTGTAGGCCTTACGGAACCTGAGAAGACTCCTGAGTGAGGCAGAGACTCCGTGAGAATAATCTTGCGGCGAGTGCCTCCCGTAGTCTCGACCGACACCTCTATCCCATCGGGGTCCTCCGTAGAATCGCGGTCTGCGTCGCTAACCTTCACATAGAAGCGCTCTCCGACGTGAACTGCCGTTCTCTCGGCGGCGAGAGAGGAGTCTACAAGATCCATCTCAGCATCGGAAATGAGCGAGAACGTACGCTTGACGAGTTCTTTGCCTTCCGAATCCTTGAAGCTGACATGGATTCTGTCGTAGCCTGTCACAGGTAAAGCAATTGGCTGATATGCCTCGTCATCGCTGCGTGAAGAAATGCCGAGCGCATCCTGATCGATGTCGCCCATCATAAACTTGATTGTGCCGTTGAAGCTTCCGTTCAGAAGAGCCTCTTCGTTCGACTCGCGGCCGTTCGAAAGGTTGCCGCCGTTAAATGCAGAAGCAAGCCTTACTCTCGTAGTCTTGACGTCGGGAGTGTCCCCGTCAAGTTCGGCGCGGGCAAGTTCAGACTCGGTTACCGCCTCCATGACGACATACGACTGGCTGTGGCGAGCGAGCGACGGAGCGTTGATGCGCACAAAAAGTGGCGCTGCGATGTTTGCAGGAATATCATTCGTCGAATTGACAACGGCGCGATCGACCAAAGAAGCCGTCACATAATTGGTATAGAGACGATCAATCTTTTCATTCCCCGCTCTGCGGCGGAGCGCCATAATCT
>JAGBWQ010000092.1 GCA_017629735.1 Kiritimatiellia bacterium | reverse complement strand
GCGGCAGGAATGATTTCTGAATCGATTGAGATTCTTCGTGCATTTGCCGCGTTTGAGGAAAGAGGAACTCTTCCAAATATTATTTACGGCACAACTGCTGGCAATAGAGATACGACAGATGCGCAGCTGTGGTTTATTCGTTGTGTCCAGGAGGCTGAGAAGCATGGGGCAGCGCGAAAAGATATCGAGAAGCTTCGCAAAACTTGTGCTTCAATAGTTGATAATTACATTTTGGGAACGCCCAACTCCATTCATATAGATGAGGGAAGTGCGCTTGTGTGGTCGCCATCGCATTTTACTTGGATGGATACGAATTATCCTGCATGCACGCCGAGAGCTGGCTATCCTGTTGAGATTCAGGCGTTGTGGGTTTCGGCGCTTAAGTATCTTGGCCGAGATGAGTTGGCAGAAAAGGCTCTTTCGTCGCTCAAGAAATATTTCAAGACGGATTTGGGATATTGCGATTGTCTTGATGCGCCTGATGGAAGGCCTGCTTCTGCGGCGACGAGAGACGAGGCTATTCGTCCGAATCAGCTTTTCCTTTTAACGCTGGGAGTAGTCAACGATGCCTCAATTCTTCGCGCGACAGAGACACTTCTTGTTCCAGGCGGAATTCGCTCGCTCTCTTCAGGTCATCAGCTTTATCGCGGCGTGTATACGGGAGATGAGGATACATCGCGCAAGAGAGCGTATCACAATGGAACCGCGTGGATGTGGCAATTTCCGCTTTATGCTGAAGCGCTTTTCGAGGCGCATTCGTCTGAGACAGCGAGCGCGCTCTCGCTTTTGGCTTCTGCGGTCGACAATATAAATTCAGGTTGTCTTTGCCATCTTTCTGAAATTGCAGATGGAGATGCGCCTCATGCACAGAAGGGGTGCGCGGCACAAGCGTGGAGCGTGTCGGAGCTTTTGCGAGTTTATCTCAAGATCAGGAGAGGCGTGTGAAGAGAGAGAAATTGAGAGTCGGCCTAGTTGGCGCGGGCGGAATGGCCTCGTACCACATCGCAGGGTTTCATGAAGGTGGTGCTGAGGTCGTTGCTGTATCTGATATCAATTTGGCCTCTGCTCAAGCGTGTGCGAAAAGCAATAACATTTCTGCTGCCTATTCATCGCTTAGCGAGATGATTTCGGCAGAAAAGTTGGATGCTATTTCTGTTTTAACTCCGAATGCGTTCCACGCTCCGCTCGCGATTGAGGCGCTACGCGCAGGGCTTAATGTTTATTGTGAGAAGCCGCCTGCGTTGAATGCGCGTGAGGTGGTGGCGATGGCAAAGGAGGCCGAAAGGGCCAAGAAGCGTCTTATGTTTGGCTTCTGCAACAGGGCTCGGCCTGAGGCGGCGGCGTTGCGCAAGGAGATTTTGTCTGGGAGATTTGGCAAAGTTAATTCAGCTGAGGCTCTTTGGATAAGGCGCACTGGCATACCGGGTTTTGGCGGTTGGTTTACGACGAAATCGGTCTCGGGTGGAGGGCCTTTAATTGATCTTCTTCATGGAATAGATCTAGCGCTTTGGTTTATGGGGTATCCAAGTGCAGGGTATGTGCTTGGCAGAACATTTGATACTTTTGTTGGGGATCGTAGGTTTCGCGGCCCGTGGGGCATTCCTGTCGTTGAAGATGGAGTGTGTGATATAGAGTCGGCGGCGCATGGTTTTGTGGCGTTTGATGGAGGGCAGTGTCTT
>JAGBWQ010000091.1 GCA_017629735.1 Kiritimatiellia bacterium | reverse complement strand
CCGGAGCAAGCAAGCGAAAGATCGATTGCCATTACGTCAGAAGGAAGCGAAAGATGCGCCTGAGCTCTGCAAGCTGCAGCGGGCATCTTAACTTTCTCCGTGAAAGAAACGAAAAGAACTGCACCAAATGACTCAAGAAATGACTTCTCGTCAGTTCCAGCCATCAATGCGGAAAAAAGCTTTTCGGCAGCCGAGATACATAAGTCGTAGGGCGTTACGCCGCTTTGTGCCACGCGGCGCTTGTTAATGCCCGTCGCTTTGACGATGGAGAGAGCTTTTTCGCCATAAATATCACACAATGAGGCGAGATTATCGACCTCATTTACAGGGAGTGACGCAAAGACGCCCTCAAGCCTAACTGAATTTATTTCCTGTATCTCCACGGCTGACGGATAGTATAGCACATCACGACTTAACTGCGCAATCAAAATGGTTCGCGTCGAGAAATGCTTTAATTACACTTAATCCGTAAATGGCCGCAGTCTCAGCCCTAAGGATAGTCTCGCCGAATGTGACAGGCTTTGCCCTTTCGAGCAGTTTTTCAAGCTCAGCTGGAGTGAAATCCCCTTCTGGCCCGACATAGATAGCTGGAGGTTTTGCACCCTGCCGCCTTGCCATTTCGTACGCGATTGGCGGCGGCGGAGAATCGAGAAGCGCGCCAGCAAAACATTCCGTCTCATCGACGATAGAAAGCGACTCCTCAAAGGAGACAGGTTTTAGAATCTGTGGAAGATATTTCGCATCGGATTGACGCGCCGCTTCTTGAGCAATTTTCTCCCAACGCGAAAGCTTGGAATCTTTTTCTTTTTCATCAATCCGCACAATCGTGCGATCAGATATAACTGGCACGATAAGCGTTGTGCCAAGCTCTGTTGCTTTCTGGATTGTCCATTCCCAGCGAGAGCCTTTTGTGATGCAGGAGAAAAGAACCATCTTGGGAGGCATCTTAGAAAAATTCGGTGCCGAAACAGGCTGAAGAGACGATCCTGAATAACGGAAAATGCGCCACATTCCCTTCCCGTCAAAAAGTTCCATCTCCTCGCCATTTTTAGGACGCACCACTTTAAGGTGGGCGGCCGCCTCACGAGAAAGTATTGGAGAGTCGCTTTCTATGCTTTGTGTATCAACGAGAATCCTGTGCATATCTCCTCCATCGAAAATTATTCAAATCGCTCAAGAAGAGGCCGTATAAAACTCTCCTCAACTTCCATCCCAAAGGTAACAGACGGCTTGTTCTCTCCGTGGAAATCGCTTCCTGCCGATTTAAGAAGCCCGAGAGAATCGGCCATGCGAGTAAACTCCACATTTTCCTCTGGCGTATTGGCTTGATAAAGCGCCTCAACTCCATCGAGCCCTTCTTCCTTGAAGCGTCCTAGCGCCCTCTTAGCGGCCTCATAGTCGCAGCCTGTGCGCTTCCATTCGCTCTTGAAATACTTTGGGTGCGCCATTATGCAAACGCCGCCTGCCGCGTGTATAACATCAAACGCCTCTTTGCGCGAAGGTCTTATGCGCGAAACATAGCATTTTGTCTCTTTCGGCGAATCGTCGAGAAGATAGAGAGAGAAAGCCTCTGGTATTGTGCTTGCCATGCCATGATCCACGAGCCACCGAGCGAAATGAGGACGCGCCAAAACTCCGTCGGTAGCATATTTGCGAACTTCATCTTCAAGCTCAATGCCTTTTTGTCTAAAGTTCTCAATGATGCGCTTATTTCGCTCATCACGACCTAAACGGATCTTCTCCAGAAATGAAACAAAGTTCTTGTTCGTGTGATCCATTCCAAGGCCGAGCAGATGAAACCGATCAAAGCCCTCTCCAGGCTCTACGGAAAGCTCGACGCCTGAAATAGTGGCAACTTCTCCTTTTTGAGAAAGAAAGTCGCTTAATCCCCCTGTCTCATCATGATCTGTCAATGAAACAAAAGAGCATTTTTTCTCTTGTGCAAGAGAGAAAACTTCTATAGGCGTCAGCGTTCCGTCCGATGCTGTAGAATGAACATGGAAGTCGACGCGCATAAGAAATTATCCCTTAACCGCAAGCGAAAGGCGCGCGCACCAATCTTTCAAAGTCGTCTCTTCGCGGCACTCTACAATCAATCGAAGATACGGCTCTGTGTTTGATTTGCGAACGCTCACCCAGCCATCTGCGTAATCGACTCTAACGCCGTCAATTTCGGAGCGAGAAACTTCTTCGCCAAGTGTAGCACAAACTTTGAGCACTCTTTCGATTGCAGCATCTTTGTCTTCCACTTGGAAATTAAGCTCTCCAGAATTGGCGTATCGCGAAACAATCGGATACATCATCTGAGAGAAAGTCTTTCCAGCCGCCTTCGCCTTCGCAGCCTCGCCTAAGATGCGAGTTGCCGCAAGAACGCCAGAATCGCAGCAGAAGAATTCAGAGAAATAATAGTGCCCTGCAAGCTCTCCGCCGCAAATAGCGTTGCTGGTGCGAAGCGCAGGCTTTGCGAACGCATGGCCAACGGGAACCATAACAGGCTCAAAACCGTCTTCCTTAAGCGTCTCTACTGCGCCGCGCGAAGTGCGCACATCGTGTATTATTTTCCCTCCAGTCAATGAAGAGAAAGATGCCGTAGCGCGCGCCACAATCGGAATAAGATAATCAGGCTGAACAAACTCGCCGCGCTCATCGACGAACATAGCCCTGTCTGCGTCGCCATCGAAAATAACGCCGCAATCAAGCCCTTCTTTTCTTACTGTTTCAGCAAGAGCTTCTCGCGCATCTGCTTTAAGCGGATTTGGGCTATGCCCAGGGAAGGTTCCGTCTGGAACATCATTAAGAAAGATCGCATTGGGGAAAAGCTCGTGCGCTAAGAGAGATGCCATGCCATTTGAGCAATCTACAGCAAAGCGAAGGCCTGTAAGATCAGGCATGCGGCTTTTCTGCCACTCAATATAGCGCGCAAGTGCAGTATCGTCCTTTTCAGGAGAAGGCACAGATGTTGGACGAGATGCAGTAGCCGCGAGAGAAAGCGCTTCGACTTTATCAAGGCCGTCTGCATACCCAACTGGCAGCGCTCCGCCGCGCGAAACTTTCATGCCGTTATCTGTGGGCGGATTGTGCGAGGCCGTCACCATGACAGAGCCATCATAGCCGTCTTGTGCCGTAAAGAAATAAACCATCGGCGTTGTGCAAAGGCCAATGTCTGTAACCTTCACGCCAGCCTCCACAAGCCCTGCAAGAAGCGCATCACGCACTTGAGGAGAGGTTGTTCTTGCATCGCGGCCAATTAGCCAGCGCCCGCCTGCAACGGCCTTTGGCAGCGAGAGAGCAACGCGGTAGATTGTGTCGAGATCGAAATCGGTCCCGAAAGTGCCGCGCATATCGTATGCTTTAAAGAAGCTCATTTGAATTGAGTTACCATGAAGTGTTCGTTTTCGACTGATACTGCAAATTCCTCACCAGGAGCAAGCAGTATTTGACCTGTCGTCTCTCCGAATACGGAAAGAAATGCGTCATTCGGCGCAACAAAGACGCGCTCGCCAGAAACATCTTCTTGGGTAAAAGAAAAATATGGCGTTTCAAGCGTCTGACAAGGCTTAGGAACTGGTAAAGAGAAATCAAGCGCGGCAAGAGCCTGCTCCACATGAAGAGGCCTCTCTTTGCCGTCTGCACCTTTGCGTCCCCAATCGTAAAGGCGAAATGTTGTGTCGGAGCTTTGCTGCACTTCATAGAGCCTGACGCCATCGCCAATCGCATGAACAAGGCCGCCGGGAATGTAGAATACGTCGCCCTTCTTAGCATTGTGGCAAACGAGAAGCTCTTCAAATGCACCAGAAAGAACGGCATCCTTTACCATCGAAGGTGTTGTTCCGTCTTTAAGACCCGCAAAGATCGGGCCATCGGAAAGAGCGCACCACATCTCAGACTTCGGGCTTCCGCCTGTAACAAGGCAAGTCTTTTCATTCGGGTGCACCTGAACGGAAAGACGAGTTTTCGCATCGATGACCTTCATCAAAAGAGGAAAATCGGGATGGATCTGATCGAGAGTTTTCCCTTTATGCTCGCCATCGGCAATTACGCTCGGAGAGGAACGATGAGCCGAACAGACCCACTCTTCCGTTCCCCAGAGCGGCTTATGTAAATTGCACTCAAATTTCATTTGCACACCTCCTTGCAATCTGCCGCGATTTGCCTGCGCAATTCGCAAATTGAATTAAAAGTTCGTTCTGGACGAATAAATCTAATCGGTGAGAAAACTATCTCATCTCCTTCTTTATTCGCCATCTCTGACACATGCGAAAGGAAATGAATTTCCCAAACAGGTTTCTTCCACGCTCTCTCGCCCATCGTTGGCGCAAAGCCAAAATTCGCAATAGCGCGCACTCCCGCACAATCAACGGCATACACGCCAAATGGCGACATAACCATTCTCTCTTCGTTATTGACGCGAACATTGAGAGTCGGGAAGCCCATCGCGCCACCTTCGCCTTTGCCGCGGAAAAGCGTGCCTGAGACAACGAATGGACGCCCCATCATGGCAGAGGCTTCTTCGATTGCGCCACTTTCAATCGATTTTCTAATGCGCGTCGAAGAGACTCTCTCTCCCGCATATTCAGCAAACGGCGCGACAGTAACTGAAAGGCCAAGATTTAAAAGAGTCTCAGGAGTGCCTGCACCTTTTGCGCCAAAACGCCAGTCTGGCCCGCACTTTATTTCAATCTCTTTCGTTCCGCCGCGTGAAACTGAAATGTCGGAGAGAATTTTAACAAACTCCTCTGGCGACATTGCAGCTAAGCGATCTGAGAAATCGAGAACTTCAACATCTTTAACGCCTGCCGAATGTATGGTACGGACGCGTTCTTCGAGAGAGAGAATAAGCTTTGGCGCTGAATTTGGGGCGAGAATTTCGCGAGGGTGGCCTCGAAAAGTCACCGCGATATCGGCATCAGCTAAAATCGCACGGTGACCGAGATGCACGCCGTCGAAAAAACCTACAGCAATGCGCGTCCTGCCGGAATGACACATGCCGAAAATTCCCCCGGTTCCATTTCAAGCAACTTTGAAAACTGAATTGCATCTGCCACATTTAACTTGCCAAGGCGCGTACGACGCAGCGACGAAAGAACTGCGCCCATATCCGCGGCAAGAGCTCTTACGATAACGCCCTTGGAGGCAACGAGCTGGAATTCAGACTTGCCAGATTCAGACGGCTCTTCTACTTCGAATTTGTAGACATGAGCGAGAAACTGCTTATGCTCGCCAGTATCGACAACTTCGTAACCTGCCGCACCTACGCGGCGAACAGCGCAAAAGCGCGGCTCAACCTGAAAGACATCGCCGCGCAAATCTTTCAATGTAGCTACACGCGATGGCATCTCAACTGGACGGCCGTAAATATCGCCAGTATCAGTGGCTTTGCCCGTAAGGAAAGTGCCTTCATACGCACGATCGGCACTCATAAGGACATCTGTAAATTTATTCGCCCCTCCAATCAAAAGAACGAAAAGACCAGATGCCATCGTATCAAGCGCACCGCCATGGCCGACTTTAACGAGGCCAAACTTGCGCTTGAGGGTTTTTAGCACAGTCGAAAACTGCATACCCTCAGGCTTATCGACGAGAAGAACTCCATCGAGCTCTTCCATCATTCTCAACTGCACGAGATTGGCCATATTATGAGGCGTTCTCTATTTTGTCGATAATGGAAAGGACTTCATCGCCCTTTTCAAGTGATTTATCGAGCTGGAATGTCAAGCGAGGAGTAAATTTAAGACGAATCTGCTTGTTGATTATTTCCTGAAAGCGACGCGCATTGCGAGCAAGATGCTTGATGCCAAGCTCCTTAACTTCATCATCTCCAAAGACGGAGACTTTGACTGTTGCATCGCGCAAGTCTTTGCCGCAAGAAACGCCTGTTACGGTGAAAAGACCGGGCTTAACAGGATCGCCCTGCATCACTACATAAATGCTCTCCGCGATGACTCGCTTCAAGAGGCTATTAATTCGTTCTAATCTATCAACTGACATGTGTCGTATTATATCAAAATTACCTTAATTTCATTCAGCCGCACGGCCAAGACGGCTGACGCGATCGAACTCTTCGAGAATTGCCGCGTCTGGCTTCTTTGAGAGAAGCGAAAAAAGAACCGTGGCGAAGAGTGCGACGGCAAAGCCAGGAGCAAGTTCGTAGAGCTCAAAAATAGGATATTTCTGAACGAGCGCTGCATTAGACGCGAGGAGGAACTTCCAAACGAAGCATGTGGAAGCGCCTGCGACCATGCCGGCGATAGCGCCAGCAAGCGTTGTGCGACGCCAGAAGAGGCCGAGGAGAATGAGCGGGCCGAACGCCGCGCCGAAACCAGCCCACGCGAACGAGACCATCTTCATAACAACCTTGAAGAAATCGGAAGTGGTATCCATCGCCATGAAAAGCGCCATCAATGCGACGGCACCCACTGCAAGGCGCGAGACCAAAATAAGCTCGCGATTCGATGCCTTCTTGCGGAATACAACTTTGTAAAGGTCGTTGGAGAAGGACGAGGCAGAAACAAGAAGCTGGCTGTCGGCTGTGGACATAATCGCCGCCATAATCGACGAGAGAAGAATGCCTGCAAAGATCCTGAAGATGAACGAGCCGTTAAAGATGCCGTTAATCATGATCATAAAGATCTTCTCAGGGTCGCCACCGACATCTGCGAGCGACAAATTGTTCTGCTTAAGAAAAAGGTGCGAAACAAGACCAATAGCCGTAGCTGCCGCGAGCGAAATGACAACCCATGTCATAGCGATACGTCGAGAGCCTTTGATCTTCTCTGCAGAATCAATCGACATGAAGCGCACGAGAATATGCGGCATTCCAAAATATCCCAAACCCCAAGCCATGCAAGAGGCAAGTCCGATAAAGCCCATTGCATTTTTAGTTGTGGCATTGGTGAAAAGCGACTGGAGGTAAGGATTTGCCTCGTTAAGAGCGTTTACTGTTGCCGAGAAGCCTCCTGCACTGCAAACGACAATTGCAGGAACCAAGACGATGGCAATAAACATCAAAAGCCCCTGAATTAAATCTGTCCAGCAAACAGCCATATAACCGCCAAGGAGTGTGTATGAGATGACGACGAGAGCTGCCACCCAAAGGCAGAGCTGATAGCCCGACATTGTTATCGAGCAGAAGGAAAGCGTCTCAGGCACGCCGAAGGTGGAGGTAAAGAGCTTCGCGGCACTTACAAAGCCAGAGGCTGTGTAGAAAGTGAAAAAGACGAGAATAATTACGGCTGCGACGATGCGCGAGAGGCTTGTCTTGTCGCGGAAGCGGTTGGAAATGAAATCAGGAATGGTGATGGCATCTCCACACGCCTGAGAATAAAGCCTCAAACGCCCTGCCACAATCTTCCAGTTAAGATATGTGCCGATAAGAAGCCCGATTCCAATCCATGCTTCTGTAAAGCCGCCAATGTAAATTGCACCAGGAAGACCCATCAAAAGCCAGCCTGACATATCAGAAGCCTGCGCAGAGAGCGCCACAACCCATTTGTTCATCTTGCGGCCGCCAAGATAGTAGTCGCCGAGCGACTCCTGACGCTTTGAAAAGACAAAGCCGATGGCAAGCATTATCATCAAATAACCGACGATCTAACCAAATACATACCAGTCAAACATACGAGTTCTCCCTTATTATTTATATTAAATACTCCAGCCGCCAATGCCAAGCGCACGGCAGACTTCCGAAACTAAAAGCGCAGCCATGAGCGCTGGCGAAAGATAGCGAACCATACACGAATAAAAGGCTCGAGACTTCATCTTAGTGACGTCTGCTTCACATTCTTCAATATTGGCTTTG
>JAGBWQ010000090.1 GCA_017629735.1 Kiritimatiellia bacterium | reverse complement strand
TCCTTAACGCCGTTAGCATTAGCGCCGGGAGTATTGAAAACCACAATGCCCTTCTTTGCGTAATCGGCATGAGGAATGTTGTTGACGCCTGCACCAGCGCGAGCAACGGCGAGAAGATCGCCTCCTACTTCGAGCTCGTCCATCTTGGCAGAGCGAACAAACGCCGCATTCGCGTCCTGCAAATTTTCAGTGCGCTCGTACTTATCGTCGAGGTTGTTAAGCCCGCACGCGGCAATCGGGTTCAGGCAGGTGTATTTGTATTTCATTTTTTGCTTCTTTCTTCCGTAGAGTTTATCGTGGAATTTAGCCGTCACGCATGACAGCTACGCATATTATACCACAAATGAGGGGATTAAAGCGCGGGGGAAGACGCCTGAAGAAGCTTGTTTGGCCTATTAGATGTAATTGTATCTGCACCCCTTTCGGCCGCACAAGATGCGTTTTTGGGGCAATCGATAGTCCAAACATTAACATGATAGCCTGCGTCTTGAAGAGTTTTTATATACTCTTTGGTAATAAGCTCAGGATCAAACTGAAGCGCGATTCCGTTGGCCTTCGAGGCGCGAGCTTTTTCTATGGCCTCTTCCACGGGAAGCGGCGGATATTGCTTTCCCCAGCCGCGGCGGCATGTCACACCAATCCACGCAGGAAATTCTGGCATCTCCTCGCGAAACGCGCGAATAGTATTTATGCGAGAAGAAGCAAAGACAATATTCTTTGGAGTAGCATTCGTTTGAGCAAGAACAATATTCTTGATAACAGGAACAATCTCTGGCCCAGATTTAACATCTATCTCAATAATGCGCCCATTGCGAGCAAGCAAGAGAATATCCTCGAGCGACGCCGGGTGCTGACCTTTCCATTCCTCGCCCTTCCACGCTCCTACATCAAGGTTTTTTACTTCTTCCCAGGTGCAATCCTCACAGCGCTTATTGATGCCTGCAATCCTTTTGAGATTGTTGTCGTGGAAACTAAAGACCTTGCCGTCTTTAGTCTTATACACATCACACTCAAAGCTAAAGCCCCTCTCAACTGCCCCTTTGTAAGCGACAAGCGTATTTTCGGGAGCAATTTCGCTCATTCCGCGATGAGCAATAAGCTTGCTCTTCTCAAGAGAAACTGATGTGCACCCACCTGTAGAGAATAGGAGGAGCGAACAAAAAGCAAGCGCAACAAAGGCAGAAAAAAACTTTGCCAGTGCCCTTCGCGAGAAGAATAACATTGGCAAAGCCTTCATGAGATTTCTCTTTCTAAATTAAAGAGAGCGAGGAAGCTCCTCAAGCGAGTAGCACTCGATGACATCGCCCACCGCGAAGCCCTCGTAATCCGCGAAGCACACACCGCACTCCTGCTGGCCGGAAACTTCCTTGACCTCATCCTTGAAGTGGCGGAGCGTCTGCACCTTACCGTCCCAAACACACGACTTGGAGCGGATAATACGATACTTCTCTTTGGCAACGAGCTTACCATCGAGCATCTGAGAGCCAGCGATCTTGCCGAGCTTACCGATGTTGTAGATAGCCTTGATCTCTGCGTGTCCGAGAACAACTTCCTTGTATTCGGGAGGAAGAAGATCGAGCATGCAATTCTTGACATGATCGAGAAGTTCGTAAATGATGCGGAACGAATTGATGCGTACGGAATCGTGACGCGCCTGACCCTGAACACCAGCATCGTTGCCGATATTAAAGCCGACGATAACAGCCTTGCCTGCCGCGGCGGACTTAACATCGGTAAGGGAGACATTGCCTGTTCCGGTGCCGATAACACTCAAAGAAACCTTGTCGGACTTGATTTCGTTGAGCGCCTGGACGATAGCTTCAAGAGAGCCTTGGGTATCGGACTTGACGATGACATTCAATTCGCGGCGACCCTCGGCCGCCATTGCGTTCATGAGAGCATCGAGCGTGACGGCCTTGGAGTTGGCAAGAGCCTCTTCCTTGCGCTCACGCGCGGTCTGCTCGGCAAGCGTACGAGCGCGCTTTTCGTCGAGCATGACGCGGAACTCCGCACCTGCCTCAGGAACACCCGAAAGACCAGTGCACTTAACAGGAGTTGCAGGAGGAGCTTCTTTGATTCTGCGACCATGATCGTCGATAAGAGCTCTCACCTTGCCGAAATGCTCGCCAATGAGGATTGCATCGCCAACCTTAAGCGTTCCGCCCGTCACGAGGAGCGTTGCGCAAGGACCGAAGCCCTGCTGAAGCTCAGACTCGATGACAAAGCCGTTTGCGCGGCGATCGGGATTGGCCTGAAGCTCAAGAACTTCTGCCTGAACGAGAATGTTCTCGAGAAGAGAATCTACACCCTCGCCCGTAACGCCAGAAACTGGGCAGCAGATAATGTCGCCACCCCAATCTTCGGGGGTAAGGCCAAGCTTCTGAAGCTGCTGCTTGACGCGATCGACATTGGAAGTTGGCTTGTCGCACTTGGTGATGGCAACCATCACCTGAACACCTGTCTGGCGACAAACCTTGATGCACTCTTCCGTCTGCGGCATGATGCCGTCGTCGGCTGCGATGATAAGAACTGCGATATCGGTGATCTGTGCGCCGCGGGAGCGCATCGCACCAAATGCTGCGTGGCCAGGCGTATCGAGGAATGTAATCTTCTTGCCAGCCACATCGACCTGATAAGCCGAAATCTGCTGCGTAATGCCGCCTGCTTCGCCCTTGGCAACATGCGCCTTGCGGATAAAGTCCATAAGCGTCGTCTTGCCGTGGTCGACATGCCCGAGGAATGTGATAACTGGAGCACGCGGACGGAGCGTTTCGGGAGCATCCTCTGGGATAAGATCGTCGGCATCGATAGCCTTAAGAACAGGCTTTGCCGCCGCCTTGTCGCGAGCATGTTCAATCGTAACCTTAAAGCCGTATCTTTCCGCAACCTTCGTTGCGATATCTGGCTCAACGCGCTGATTGATGGACGCGAGAATCTTCATGCCCATCAAATCGGCGATAAGACGATTGGGCTTGATGTTGAGCTTTGCAGCAAGGTCCTTGACGATAACTGCGCCGCGGATAGAGATTTCCTTGTTGTTTTCGTCAACGGAAATACGGCCGCCGCCAATCATCATGCTCTGAGTAAGTCTCGGAGCTCTCTTGTCGAAGCTCTTCTGCCCTTCACGATCCTTGCGACCCTTGCGGTTGGAACGGTCGAAATCGTCTTCGTACCCCGTATTCTTCGGAGGTTTCGGCTTGGGCGGGGCTGCAACCGAAATGGTGATAGCAGGAGAAGGCTTGGCCTTCGCCAAAGGCTTAAAGCCAGCGCGTGTAAGACCAGTGTCGGAGAAAACGGGCGCAGGACCTGCGGGCTTTACCTTAACACCAGGAGCCATGCGAATGACCGGCTTTGCTTCGACCTTCTCGGTGGCCTTGGGCGGAACGCTCTTGGCGGCAGGCGCCTTGGGAAGAGCATTCTTCTTGGCAATCACCTTTGCCGCAAGCGCGGCCACAGGAGCGGGAGAAGGACGCGCGGCAGATTCAGCCGCAGCCTTTGCAATCTCCAAATGCTCGTCGAGACGAGCACGCTGTTCGGCGAAGAACGCGGCGTTCAACTCTGAGGCCTTGCGCAACTTGCTCTCACGCTTCTTAACAGAGGCGGCTGCATCGATACCTGAAAGCGCCTCTTTGATTTTGCCTGCAGAAACGGCATCTACCGCACTGATGGCGCTTGATACTTCAACACCAGCCTTCTTGGCTGCGTTGAGCACATCGGCGCTAGTGACGCCCTCGTTCTTTGCTATCTCGTATACTCTCATAAATGGAAGTTTCGCGATTGACTGTTCAATGGATCGTGCTCGAAGAAAAATCAGATTTCGGAAACCTCTTCAGCTGCATCTGCCGTAAGAGCCGCAACAGCCTTGGCTGCCGCGTAAACGCCCTTAGCCTGAACCTCGTCGAGACCCGTTGCCGCGATGAAGCTGACTTCATCTTCGTCGGCGATACCTTCGACATTGAGGTAACCTGCGTCTGCAATCTGCGTGGCGACGGAGGTGGACACCGAGAACATCTCGGCGAGCTCCTTGATCGCCTCTGCCTTCTGGTCTTCGAACGAAGCGTCTGCCATAGACTTCTTAATCTCGACATGCCAGCCAGTGAGCTTCGTCGTAAGGCGCACATTCTGCCCGCGCTTTCCGATGGCCAAAGAATACTGGTCGGAAGAGACGACGACGTGAACCGTGTTGGGCTCGAGAGGATCGACCTCGATTGATTCGAGCTTGGCCGGAGATAGAGCGCCCATAACATACTGGCGAATATCTTCGTTCCAGCGAACGATATCGATCTTCTCGCCAGCGAGCTCATTGACGATTGTCCTGACGCGGCTGCCCTTCTGGCCTACGCATGCGCCAACAGGATCGACGCTCTCGTTGGAAGTGCGAACTGCAATCTTCGCCCTGTAACCAGGATCGCGGCTTACGCCCATAATCTCGACAATGCCGTCTGCGATTTCGCTAACCTCAAGACGGAAGAGCGCTTCGACAAACTTCGGATCGGAACGGCTAAGAATGACGCTCGGCCCCTTAGCAACCTGATCGACACGCTTGATGATAGCCTTGATAGGATCGCCAACCGAATAAGATTCGGTTGGAATGCGCTCTTTGCCGGGGAGGATCATCTCTGTCTTGCCGACAGTAACATAGGTGTCACGATGGGAAATTGCGCTTACGGTGCCAGAGACGATGTCGCCGACGCGGTCTTTATATTCGGAATAAGTATTGGTCCTCTCTGCTTCGCGGATCTTCTGCATTATAAGCTGACGCGACATCTGCGCCGCAATGCGACCAAGCTTTGAAGGTGGCATTTCGATTTCAATCGTCTCGCCTTCTTCAACTGGCTTGCCGTGATTGAAACGAGCAGCCATAGCAGAGGAAATAAAGCCAGGGCCCTTGTCGATGTCTGAACAGACAAGCTTGTCGTAGACATGCATGGAAAGATCCTTGCGATCTATGACAACCCTAAGATCGGATGTGACATTGATATTCTTCTTTGCCGCAGCCTCAACAGCGCCTTCAATCGCCGTAAGGACGATCTCACGACTCACGCCGCGCTCATTTTCTATATGCTGGACTACCGCCAGCAGCTGATCGTTCATAGCCATCATCCGCTCCTTAACCTTACATTCCTAATTAATAAAAGACCCTCGGACCGGCCTCTAAAGACCGCCGTACACGCGTATAATACCAAAAAAAACACTCAAAGGTCAAATCGACCCCTTCAAAAAAGCAAAAAAAGACCGCGATAAACGCGGCCTTTTTCTTTAGCTTTTAACTCAAGCTTAGTTGAGTTCGAGGCGTCCACGGCGCGAACGGTTGCGAATACGCGCACGCTGAGAT
>JAGBWQ010000089.1 GCA_017629735.1 Kiritimatiellia bacterium | reverse complement strand
TCTGCAGAATGAGCATCAGAATTGAGAATAAATTTAACTCCACGAGCGCGAAGCATGTCGCGGAATGTAGCGGACGGATATGCATCGTCGAGCCACCCGCGTGAGATGGCACCTGTATTTATCTCAACGATTTTACCCGACTTAGCCACAACATCTGCCGTAAGCTCAAGCTCCTTCAAGTACCATGGTGCATTCTCATCAAAGTATGTGTGGCGAGCGTTAAACTTTCTGACAAGATCCATGTGGCCAATAATATCGAAATCAAACGAAGAAATCATCTCGCGCTCTTGTGCGAAATACGCTTTGATAAACGCCTCCGCACTTCCACCGAAATGATCGCTAATCCCCAATGAAAGCTTCTCAGGAGATTCATCTACCGCAACACTCGCGCCATCGGCAGCGCGAACATAATGAACAGAACCAATAATATAATCAACACCAGGGAAGTTTGCCCTATCTGGATTACAAAGCCCTTCCAAATAATCTGCCTCGACACCACAGAGAATGCGAATAGAATCTTTTAGGCGCAACGCAACTGTACGCACCTCTTGAATATAGGCAGGAAGTTTCTCGGCCGAGACAACCCACTCTAATGGACAGCCAGGAGCCATCGCATGAGAAGAAAAACCGAGAACATCAAACCCTGCATCGACTGCCGCAAGAGATATCGCTTCAACGGAATCTTTGCCGTCGCACCAAGTAGAATGAGTGTGGTAATTCGTTTTCATATTCAATATTCCACAGTTCCATCAGGGCGCACTTTCTTAAGCGAGTGCGCCGCTGCAAGGAGCATTCCATAATTGATTGAAGCAACCGATGCAGCGCGGCACAATTCTAGCCTCCGCTGCGACTCTCTGCGCGTAAGCATACACCCACCGCAATGGACAGCAAGCGAAGCTAAACGCCCACCATGATTAAGATCAAATGAGCTACCGCTTGAAAAGACAAAATCAAGCTTCTTACCTGTCAGAGCGCGAAGCGCAGCTGGTATTTTTACAGTGCCGATATCGTCGCATTGGCGGTGATGCGTACAACCCTCCGCTATCACAACGAGATCTCCGTCGCGAAGATTGCTAAGAGCAGCAAGCCCTTCTAAACACGCATCAAAAACACCTTGCTTCCTAGCGAACAAAACTGAAAACGAAGTAAGGCGCCAATCTCCAGAAGCATTATCTCGCAAAATAGATGCAACTTTTGAAAACGCTTGCGAGTCGGTCACAACGAGAGAGCCTTTTTCTTGACGCGAAAGCACTTCATTAAGACGCTCTACCTGGCAAACCGTGCATGCCAAACCTCTATCGAGGCACTCGCGGATAAGCTGAACTTGCGGAAGAATAAGGCGCCCTTTGGGAGCTGCAGAATCGATTGGGCAGACACAAACTACCGAGCTACCATTGAAAGAGAGGCCATCAAGCAAGACCTTCTCTTCTGCCATGGGACGCACCAAAGATACCTTCTTGCGCAGTTCCTCAACAGAATCGCCACGCTTATACTCAAGAACAGCCGTCCCTCGAGCGCGACATTCTGAAATGAACTTTTGATAAAGAGGACCTTTCTCTCCATCTCCTGCGTCTACCCATATAGCCACATCAGAAGCAGCAAGAACATCGAGCGACTTTTTAACACGCATCGCTCCAAGGTCTCCTGCGTCATCATCAAGCCCCGCAGTATCTACAATTGTACAAGGCCCTAAGGGAAGTATCTCCATCGCCTTTGATACGGGGTCTGTTGTCGTCCCTGGAACATCGCTCACAATGGCGACATTCTGCCCTGTAAACTCATTAACAAGAGTTGACTTGCCAGCATTGCGCAACCCGAAGAACGCAATTTTAAGCCTGTTGGCCGAAGGAGACTCGTTCAACCCTGCCATAGCTTTTATGCCTTTGCATCTGCCGCGGGCGCAGCTGCATCGAACCCATTAAATAGGTTCATCGCCCTATCTGGCCCATCACGCACAATACTAACTACAGCCTTAACAGACTCCGCAACAACCTTATCCGCAATTGCTCTCGAGGAAGGATCGAACTTGCCCAACACATGAGCAATAACATCTCCGTTCTTTTTCCTACCCATACCCAATTTTACGCGAACAAAATTCGCTCCGCCTAAGCGCTCAATGATATTACGAATTCCATTGTGCCCACCGCAACTTCCGCCTTTTCTGATGCGCAAGCGGCCAAGAGAAAGATCGATATCATCTTGAACGACAATGAGATCGGATATCCCTGCGTTATGATATTTCACGATAGGAGAGAGAGACTCGCCTGACAAATTCATATAAGTCTGGGGCTTCACAAGAATACAAGTCTCGCCTGCGATAGACACGCGTGCCCAAAGACATTTATACTGACGCTTCTCCGACCACTCAACACCGGCGGCTGATGCAATAGCATCCACCGTCTCGAAGCCTACCGAATGCGGCGTTGACGCATACTCGGCTCCCGGATTGCCCAAACCCGCAATGATTTTCATTATAAAAAGCGCCCGAATAGCATTCCAAGAAGAACTCCTGATACGTAAACTACCGCGAGTACGCAAAGGTTCTCCTTAAGATTCCTGTTAGTGCGAAAAAGAACGAGAAAACCAAGACCAGAGCCTGTAAGAGACGAGGCGATAAGCGCGCCTGCGCTCATACCGCCCGCAAGGTAAAGCTTCGCAGCCGCAACGGAAACTGCGCAGTTGGGAACAAGCCCAAGCACACCTGCAATAAGCTCGCCAACGACAGGCTTCGTAAGGCGCAAGGACAAGAGCGCATCTTCACCGAAGAAATGCATGCAAAGCTCTATCAAACCTGAAACAACAACTATGAAAAGGAAAATTTCAGCCGTATGGATAAGAGCTGGAACTACGATGCCTTTATGCTTAGAACATCCACAATGGCTATGCTCGCACAATTCGCCAACCGAAACGGGGCGACGCTTCCTCTTCAAGAGACGAAGTATAGCATTGAGAGCAAAACCAACAAAAACGCCAGAGACGAGCTTAATGACAAGAATCTTCGCGAGAATAGGAAACGCGACTCTTTCGGAAATCAAAACAGGAAGAAGCTCGTCGGATGTAGAAAGGAAAACTGCAACAAGCGCACCAGCGGTGATAACGCCACCTGCATAGAGGCTTGCAGCAGCGGCAGCAACTCCACACTGAGGAATTGCGCCTGCCGCGGACCCGACTAAAGGCCCAAACAAGCGGACGCGCCCGAGTAACTTCTCAAGCGCTCCGCCAGCCTTCGACTCGAGTGTTTCCAACGCGAGATAAGTCGCGAAGAGAAACGGCAAGAGAAGAAGTGTCTCTTCTAAAAAGTGAATCACTCAGCAACGATAGCTTCGTTCGGGCACTGAGCTGCGCAAACGCCGCAATCCATGCACTTGTCTGCTTCGATGGTGTAGGGATTTCCCTCGACGATAGCTTCAGCGGGGCACGCGTCCTTGCAGCAACCGCAGGAAATGCACTTATCAGCAATAATCTTATGAGCCATTTTCAACC
>JAGBWQ010000009.1 GCA_017629735.1 Kiritimatiellia bacterium | reverse complement strand
GTGTTCCCCGGAATGCAGGGCGGCCCGCTCGAGAACATCATCGCGGCAAAGGCTGTTGTCTTCCGCGAGTGGATGAGCGAGTCGAAGAAGGGCTATGCACAGCAGGTCGTCAAGAACTGCCAGGTCATGTGCAAGACTGTCCAGGATCGCGGATACAGGATCGTCTCTGGCGGAACCGACAACCACCTCTTCCTCGTCGATGTCAAGAAGTCCAAGGGCATCACTGGTAAGGAGGCTGCGGCTGCTCTCGACGAGGCCGGAATCATTGTCAACAAGAACACGATTCCTTACGATACGGAGTCGCCCTTCAAGACATCTGGTATTCGTGTCGGAACGGCTTCTGCTACGACCCGCGGAATGCGCGAGGCTGAGATGATCAAGATTGGAACTTGGATCGCCGATGTCCTCGACGACATCACCAACGAAGAGGTAAAAGCGCGCGTCCGTCGCGATGCGGCCGAGCTCGTCAAGGCGTTCCCCGTTCCCTAATGCGTTGGAGCAGGAGGCTATGCCAAAAGTTGCCGTTGTAGGTGTTGTGGGGCGGACGAACGCCGGTAAATCCACGCTCGTCAATGCTCTTGTGGGAGAGAAGGTTTCGATCGTCTCTCCTGTTGAGCAAACAACACGCAATACTATTCGCGGCATAGTCTCCGATCCTCGTGGTCAGATAGTTCTTCTTGATACGCCAGGTCTCCACAAAGCTGTTGGAGACCTTGGGCGTTTGATGAACAGAATGGCTCGTCGTAGCGCGGCTGGCACAGATGTTACTTGTGTCGTCTTTGATGCTTCCGACGAGCCTCGCCTTGAGGATATTGGCTGGATGCAGCGCGTTGCCAAGGAAAAGCCAGAGAAAGTTCTTTTCGTTCTCAACAAGGCCGATAAAGCTCCTTTCTACGAGATGATGTTCCGAGATGCGTGGGTGGAAGCGCAAAACACCGTAGCGGAAAATAGCGACAAAGAAGATAAAACTCCTCCTTGCGAGCCTGTTTGGGTGAAATCAATATCAACCACAGAAGGTGGCGCAAACAGAGTTCTCGATGCATTGTTTGATTTCGCGTTGGAAGGAGAGCTTCTTTTTGACGAAGATACGGTAACTGATTATCCGCGCAGGCTTGCGATTGCAGATTGCATTCGCGAGAAATTCCTTGCAAGGATTCATCAAGAAATCCCTCACGAGCTTGGAGTGCTCGTTAAAAGTATCGACGAAAAAACTTCTGGAGGCAAAGAAGTATGGAATATAAAAGTCGATGTCTTGGTCAATCGTTCTTCTCAGAAGCCGATTGTTATTGGCCGCGGTGCGCAGACAATAAAATTCGTTCGCAAGGGTGCGGAGCGAGATGTTAGTGAGATGTTTGGTGTTAAAGCATCGATTGAAGTGTGGGTTAGGGTTGAGCCTGGCTGGATGAAAAATCCTCGGATTCTTTCCGACATGGGATACATGGGAGATCTAGTGTGATTTGCCGCGCTCTTATAGCCGCTTTAATTGTTGCCACATCGTCTGTCACTTATGCGCAGGTCGGTGTGGTAAGTGGCATTAAGTCGGGGCTTGCGATTGCGCGCGAAGCTTTGCGCGATGGTCTTTGGGAAGTTGCGCGTCTTCATGCCCGTATCGACGGATCGCAAGAAGCGAAGATGCTCATTCTCGAAAGTTATGCCCTTGAAGGCAAATGGGAAGAAATTTCTAAGAGTTTGAATAGCTGGGGCAAGGTTGCCGAGGGTGATGCGTTTTCTTATTATCGCGCAATGCTCGATGGCGATTATGATCGTGCTCTTGTCTGCCTTAAGAAGTCTTCTGCTTCTTCTGATGCAAGTGAAGCTAAGATGCTTGAGGCAGATGTGCGCGTAAAGAAGGGCGAGATGAACAAGGCGCGCGATCTTTGGCGTGAGGTTGTCTCGTCCACTAATTCTGGCACACGAGCATTTGTTATTGCAGCGGCAAATCTTGGCGAGGTTGAATATCTTCGTCAGGCGCAGCAGAAGGCGCCGACATCTTCATTGAGGCTTCTTGTAAGTGTGCGCCTTGGCGCGGCACTTCTTGAGGATCCTACAACTGTTGCCGATGGCGAGCGCATAGTTCGTGCCGTAGTCAAATCTTCCCCCGATACTCCAGGAGCTAAAGAGGCGTATTTTAAACTTGGGTGCATTAAGACAAATGCAGGGGAATGGAAAGATGCTTTGCAGGTTTGGGCTGACATGATGGAAATTTGGCCCGACTCAGTTCGTTCTGTTGAGCTCCACCAGTGTCAGGGCGAAGCTTTTTTTAAGCTTGGCAAAAATGAAGATGCATTGGCATCTTTTACGACGGCCGTAAAATTTTCCAAAGGCGATGCTTCTTCTCTCGCGTCTGCGCTCTTAAGGCAAGGTGATGTTCTTTCTGAGCTTGGCCGTAGAGACGAAGCGATGAAATGCTATCGTCAAGTTCTTTCCGATTGCCCTAATACTGATGTTGCCGAGAAGCTTCGCCGCGTCGTCGAAATTATGGAGCTTGAAGAGAAGGGCAGAGTGCATTTTAGAGAGTATCGTTTTGCAGAAGCGCAAAAAGCGTTCGCATCTGTCGCGAAAGCCGATCCTCGCAGAAAGAGCAGAATGGATTATTTCGATATTCTTTGCCTTTATGGCTTAGGTCGCGATGACGCTGCTCTCGAGAAGGCTCGCGCACTTTCAGCTAATTGTCCGGATGAACGAGTTAAGGCAGATGCAATGCTTTGGCTTGCGAAATTTATGTTCAATAGAGGTGAATGGAAG
>JAGBWQ010000088.1 GCA_017629735.1 Kiritimatiellia bacterium | reverse complement strand
CGAATCGAAAAGGCAAAAACCTTCATGATGCTTAGATGTGAGCACGCAATATTTCATACCTGCTTTCTTCGCACTTTTAGCCCACTCTTTAGCATCAAAAAGATCAGGATTGAAATTTTCGAAATACTTTTCGTATTCTTCATTACTAAGTCTCTCATACTTCTTCATCCACTCGTGGCGGGCAGGAGCGGCATAAAGGCCAAAATGAATGAACATTCCGAAACGATCGTGAATCCACCAAGCCATGCGCTTGTTGTACTCATCTTCTGTTTCTTGCGGGATAAGCTTGGCGATATCTTCCGGTTTGGACTTCGTCACACCATTTGCAAACGCCGTAGAAACAAACGCCGCCGCAAGAGCTGCAAACGCTATCGTACTGAGTGTCTTCATTTTCATTCTTTCTTAGTAGTTACTGATAGTGGTTTTTTAACTTTTTTATTATATCATTTTTCATCTGTACCGTCAGTACACCGTAGGCGACGCGGCCTTACGAATCGGAAGGACGACAGATTGTATCGTATCGGGCTCTATTGTCAAAACTCCATTTGACCCAATAAAGTCTGATGTAATCTTTCTCTCCTGCGTATACCAAAGCGGCTCTTCGCCGGGAATATTGTGGTGGTATATAAGCTCTGGTTCGCACGAAACACTCTTCAAAACACCAGAGCCAGCAAAAGTGGCATTAACGATATTTACCGGTATCTCCTGCCTCTTCGTTGTTGTGTTGCACATGAGAAATACCAACGAAGTCTTGCGGGGATTTAACGCGGCAATCCATTCGACATTACCTCTAATAGGAGGAACATCTTTCCACTTTCCGCCGCGGTTTAAAACGGCGCGCTGCTTGCCGCTCGAACCATAGAAAAGCGCACTCGACCAATACGAGGCTTCTGCACCTTGCTTGCCAAGAGTGCCGTGCTCAAGAATGACAGGATGGTCGACAAGCGCGTCAGTATAAATCTTGAACAGCGGCGCGGCAGGCCCTAAAGTGTAGCGACGCTCGCCAACTGCAACATCTGGGTCTGGATAGAAATTATATCCTTGGAGCGGATCTGACTGGAACATAAAGCCGCTGCGCCAAGACTCGCCTGCGAACGATGCATTCATTGAAATATTAAGCCCGCCCGCGAAGCACCCAAGACAGTGGAGATTAATGCCATCGATATTCGGCTGAGCAAGAACCGAGAGCATATAATGTCCTTTAAAGAGAGTAGAGGCAAACATCTGATGGCAGCGCACATCTTCGTCGGAGCGCTCGCGCCATTCAGTTATCCAAACGCGCTTATCTGCAAGCTGCGGATAAATCTTCGCAAAATTCTTTATGCGACCAAAGCCGCTTTGGCTACAACCATAAGGAGCATCGCCACCATAAAAATGATATATGACATGCGAAATATTATGCATCTGATTGGACATTGCCACAACGAAACGGCCTGACCATTGATTGAATCTATTGATCTCAAATTCGCCGCCGCCCGGCATCATTTTCTTCTCGCCAAGACGCTTGCGCACAACATCAAGATCGGGATCTCCCGCCCTATATTCCGCGATTGGAATACCAATTTTCACATCTGGCCAAAGCTTCTTTATTTCAGGCACAATCGCGCACCAACGCTCCGCGTATGATTCGGGATCGTTGCCAAAATAAGGCTCGTTACCAAGCTCAAAGCCTGCGACAACATCTTCATAGCGCCCCTTCTTGATCCAGCGAATGTAATCGCAAATAACTCTCTTAACTGTCTCAAGATCGCCAGTGCGTTTTTTTGCACACGCCTTATCTGGCCACGCACCATAATGTTCAAGCGTGAAAAGAATTTTCACACCCATCTTCTTCCAGAGCGACCAATATAGCTTTGGGTTCGCGGCATTCCAAGCTCCCGACATTCCAAGCTGCCATGTTTTAACAGCGTCCCATTGGCGCATAAACCTCGCTCCGCAATCGCGCAACGCCTTCTCGGTCTGCTTGGCACCAGAACCGTATGCCCAAGGAGAAAAAGCATCGTTATAAAGCGACACTTCCGTCAAACACCCAGCATAACCAAGATCTGGCGCACATGTTGAATCGCGCTGATCCTTGATAGGGCTTGAGTTTACATCTATAAATATAGCTGCCGTTGTGGCCAGTATCGCAAAGAAATTCATTTGAGCCTCACAGTCACAGATTGATACGAGTATGGCGGAATTTCAATCACTCTTGGCTCTGGCATCGCCTGCGGACAACCTGTTATGCTATCGTGCGGCGGCTCAAAGGCCGTAGTTTTCCATGTCTTACCCTTATCTTCCGAATAAATACGCCTATAAGTTGGTGTTAATGGCGTTTTTCCCGACAATTTAAAAGTAATCGATCTTGGACGACTCGTTTTATTCTGCGTAAGAAAAACTAACGTATTTCCTTTATCATTTCTGCAGACAGTCCATGTAAAATCCTTCGCGCTCGTATCAGGGCGCTTAAGCACGAGCGGCGCTTGCTGATAAACGAGCTTAATGTAACGCTTATATAGGTTTCTGATAGACCCTGGCACACTACCCAAAACGGGCTTAAATTGACCGCCCTTCCTTAAAATATCTAGTTCGACCGTCACATTTTCAACTTCGCTCTCGCCACTTTCGCCTGAATGAGCCACCATCGTAGCGGCGCACAGCAAAAGGACGGCTAATTTCTTAAATATCATTCTTTTTCCCACAAATTGCAATTTACTTAACAGAAGGTTCAAGAGAGGAAAGTGCAACTGACGCGGCAAACTGTGACATGGCAGTAGTGATAATTCCGACGCCTTCTCTTTCCGCCGCCTCACGCATGTCGTCTGGCACTGGGCGAGAATGGCAAATAACTACAGCTTCAACGCCAGCAAGCGTGCAAACTGCTATTGCATTAAGGTGATTTTGAACTGTGACAAGTGCCGACTCGTCTCCACAATGCCCCATAACATCAGAAAGAAGATCGCCCGTATAGACTGATGTTATCTCCGCTCCGTTATTTGGCACAATTACTGTGCCTTGAACCTTTTCTGCTAACTCTTCAAACTTCATTTTCCTCTACCTTTCAAAACTTAGTCAATCTAGGAGATATTTGTAAAGATTTAGATAAAAACACCTCTTTTAACGAAGAAATATCGAAACGCGTAATATCGGCTTCAGACCATACCTTCGCAACATCATCAAGGTTATGCGCGTCGGACGAGCGAGTGATGGCATAGCCTTCAACTTTCGGAGCCCAAATGGAAGAGTCGGCTGTGCGAGAAAGCTCTACGGCATCGAAACAGTTCTCTGGAATACCACCTAAAGCACTAAATACTGAATAGTTAGGCCTATCTACATGCGCGGCAATATAAAGACCGCCGAGCTCATGCACTTTTTTCGATATCTCCTCAATTGTACGGCGGCAACCCATAGCAAGGATACGCCATTCCATATCAACGATATCATCGTCCCAAGTAACCACTGGCTGGTCGCCGAAAGTTTCCGGGTCGTTTACACGCTTAGGCATCGCCTCGTACACCCAGTCCGTCATCGCCAAGGCAGAGGCCACCGTATCGAAGAGGCATACCGTATGCACTTCTTCCGCCGTCTGCACCTCAAGGCCAGGAAGAAAAGCAATGCCGGCGCGGCGCGCACATTCCGCCACCGCAGGAGTGTTACGAGCAGACTGATGATCTGTCAGTGCGAACCCTCCGAGCCCCGCCTCTTGTATGCGAGAAACTATCCCTGCAGGAGACATCTCTAACGATGCGCAGGGAGAAAGACACGAATGTAAATGGAGATCGAATTTCACTGCACTTATTATACCATAAATTAAGGCTGGAAACGCGATTCTAAAGGCAAAAAATATGTTATAATACTCTCTATGAACATTTCAGATATTGTCCAGGTTCTCGACGGAACTTTAGTTGCCGGAGGAAACTCCTCTCGCACAGTTGGTGCAGTCGTTGCGAACGACCTTATGAGCGATGTTCTTTTGAACGACGCAGACGACATCCTGCTGCTCACTTCGCTTGCGTCTGATCAGGCAATCCGCACAGCAAACATCATCGGTGCGATGTGTGTTGTGGTGCACAACGCCAAGCCCCTTCCGCAGACGATGTGTCAGGTGGCAGACACTCTGGGCATTCCTCTTGTTTCTTCTCCTCTCAGCAAATACGAAAGCTGCGTGAGGGTGCACGGTTTTCTTTCCAAGGAGTAATGGAATACAAACCGACCATTCTTACAGGCGGAGAGGTGCGCAGCGACGATCAAATAATCGCAGCGCACAATAAATCTGCAAGGCGTGTTTCTGGTCCGGCTCTTCCCGGCGCAGAAGACTCGCCTCTTGTAATTATGGAGCTCCTTCAGCGCCTCCGCGTCAAAGATGTGATGCGCTCAAGGGAAATTATTTCCGTCGAACGAACCGACTCTATGCGCTTCGCCCAGAACTTGATGAAGCGCAACAAAATATCTGGTGTTCCCGTTCTCGAAGGGAAAAGACTTTTCGGCATTGTTTCTGTTAACGACATTATAAGTGCTCTTGAAGGCGGTTGGATACACGATACTTGCCAGCAGCACATGGCCACCAATCTCATCGTTCTCGAAGAAGACATGCCTTTGGCATTTGCCATCAAGTACTTCCAGAACTATACCTTCGGCCGCTTCCCTGTGCTCAACAAAGACCGCGATCTTGTTGGCATAGTCTCCCAGCGCGATGTTATGCGCGTTCTAATGAAGGAACTTACCGACGAGCTCACTCGCCTTGAAGGAGCAACTCAGCAGGATAAAGGCATCGAGCCGTCCAAGAGCGAAGGCGCACTCCCCTACTACTCCATGCGCCAGTTCGTAGTTGTCCACAACGATCTTTCTAGCGCAGGCAAGGCTGCAAACGAAATTAAGAAGATGCTTTCCGATTCGGGTGTCGACAAGAAGTTCATTCGCAGAGTGGCTGTTGCGGCATACGAGCTCGAAATAAATATTTGCATTCATTCAGTTGGCGGCACACTCACTTTCATTCTCGACACAGAGAAGGCAACGATCGTCGCAAAAGACAACGGCCCCGGCATTGAAGATGTCGAATGGGCTTGCCGCGACGGCACTTCCACCGCCAACGATTGGATCCGCTCGATGGGCTTTGGCGCCGGAATGGGCCTTTCCAACTCAAAGCGAGTGGCAGACACTTTTGATATTAAATCAAAGATCCCGACAGGCACAACGGTGATGTGCACCTTCAACTTGTCGGGGCAAAACAATGTGAAACAGGATGTGTAACACAAAAAAAGGAGAAGTCCAGTGAACGAAACAACAGAGCAGATGACACCGGAAATCCGGGCGTTCATCGAAGAGTGGAAAACAAAACCCGGGAACCTAATTATGGTTCTGCATAAAGTGCAGCAGACTTACGGCTACATCCCGCGCGATGTCGCCATTGAAACATCGAAGCTGCTTGACGTACCGTTGGCCAAGATCTATGGCGTGGTCACGTTCTACAATTTCTTCAAGCTGCAGAAGGCTGGAAAGTACATCATCCAGGTCTGCCTTGGAACGGCTTGCTATCTCCGCGGTGGCGACGATGTCATCAAGGAATTCGAAAAGCAGCTCGGCATCGGCGTCAACGGCACCACTGAAGACGGCCTCTTCTCGGTCGAAGCAGTGCGCTGCATTGGTTGCTGCGGTCTTGCTCCTGCGGCTGTCGTCAACGGCGAAGTCCATGGTAAGCTCACGACTGCAGATGTCGCTGGCATCATCGCCAAGTACCGCGAACTCGGCTAAAATTTCAGGAGGAAAAGAAAATGGCCAAAATGACTTTGGAAGATCTGCGCCGCATGCGTGAAGTAAAGCAGAAGCAGATGGAAATGCGCGACAGCGCAAATAAGGATATCCAGGTGATCATCGGAATGGGAACATGCGGTATCGCCGCTGGCGCAAAGGAAACTTTCACCACCCTTCTCGATACACTTACGGAAAAGAATCTCACAAACGTTCTCGTCCGCCAGACTGGTTGCATGGGTCTTTGCCACTCAGAGCCGACCGTAGAAGTAATTGCTCCGGGAATGCCCGCCGTTATCTACGGAAAGGTCGATGCAGCCACGGCGAAGGAAATCGTCGAGAAACACATCATCGGAAAAGAACTCGTCGACTCGAAGATCTGCGATAGGCCTTCCATCGACATCATCAAGGAGAATTGAGAGCCATGGCTTACGAATCATATATTCTCGTCTGCGGCGGAACAGCATGTTTCTCCGGCGGAGGCGACAAGATCGTCGACGAATTCAAGAAGCAGCTTGCTGACGCTGGCCTTACTGAAAAGGTGCAGGTCGTTGCTACTGGCTGTCTCGGCTTCTGCGAACAGGGCCCGATCGTCAAGGTTCTTCCTCAGGGCACGTTCTATGTGCAGGTCAAGGCCGACGATGTTAAGGACATCGTCAACGAGCACCTCGTCAAGGGCCGCGTCGTTCAGCGCCTTTGCTACGATCCTGAACAGGCCAAGAGCCTCGTTGCGGAAGCAAACATTCCGTTCTATCAGAAGCAGTATCGTATCGTTCTGAGAAACTGCGGCGTCATCGACCCGGAGAAGATCGACGACTACATTGCACGCGACGGCTACAAGGCTATCGAGAAGGTTCTCTTCGAGATGACGCCTGAGCAGGTTGTTGAGGAAATTCTTAAGTCCGGTCTCCGTGGCCGCGGCGGCGCAGGCTTCCCCACCGGTATGAAGTGGAAGTTTGCCGCAGCTCAGCCCAAGGGTCAGAAGTACATGGTCTGTAACGCAGACGAGGGCGACCCCGGCGCGTACATGGACCGCTCCACTCTCGAAGGCGACCCCCACTCCATTCTCGAAGCGATGATCATCGCTGGTTACGCCATCGGAGCTAACAAGGGCTACATCTACATCCGCGCGGAATATCCTCTCGCCATTCACCGTCTCCAGCTCGCCATTCAGCAGGCTCGCGAGTACGGTCTCCTCGGCGAAAAGATTCTCGGTTCCGATCACGACTTCGACATCGAGCTTCGCTTCGGCGCCGGCGCGTTCGTCTGCGGCGAAGAGACTGCTCTTCTCCAGTCGATCGAAGGCAACCGCGGTATGCCCAAGCCCCGTCCTCCGTTCCCGGCCGTCAAGGGTCTTTGGGATTGCCCGACCGTCATCAACAATGTTGAGACGCTCGCAAACATTCCTGTCATCATCAACAAGGGCGCCGATTGGTTCAACAAGATTGGTACCGAGACGACCAAGGGCACGAAGGTCTTTGCTCTCACCGGCAAGGTCAACAACTCCGGTCTTATCGAAGTTCCCATGGGTACGACGCTCCGCGAGATCATCTTCGATATCGGAGGCGGTATCCGCGGCGGACACGAGTTCAAGGCGGCTCAGACAGGCGGACCTTCCGGCGGCATCATTCCGCCTCAGTTCCTCGACACGGCCATTGACTTTGAGTCTCTCGCCAAGATCGGCTCAATCATGGGCTCAGGTGGTCTTATCGTCATGGACGAAACGGACTGCGTAGTTGACATCGCCAAGTTCTATCTTGACTTCACGGTCGATGAATCTTGCGGTAAGTGCGCTCCCTGCCGCATCGGAGGCAGAAAGCTTCTTAACTACCTCAACAAGATCTCCGAAGGCCGCGGTGTCGAAGACGACATCAAGCAGCTTGAGGCGATCTCCGACTCAATGTGCAAGGCTTCGCTCTGCGGTCTCGGCCAGACGGCGGCTAACCCCGTCAAGTCGACTCTCAAGTACTTCATGGACGAATACCTTGAGCACATCAACGAAAAGAAGTGCCGTAGCGGCAAGTGCTCAAAGCTCGTTCAGTACAAGATCGACGCCGAGAAGTGCAAGGGCTGCACGCTCTGCGCGCGCAAGTGCCCGGCGAACGCCATCACCGGCGAGCTCAAGAAGGCCCACGTGATCGATACGCAGAAGTGCATCAAGTGCGGTGCCTGCGAAGCGGCGTGCAAGTTCGGCGCGATCAGCCACGGCTAAGCGGGAAAGGAAACAATTCATCATGGAAATGATCAAACTCGAAGTTAACGGCGTAGAGGTCGAAGTGGCGAAGGGCTCCAACCTTCTCCAGGCCGCGAGCAAAGCCAACATCAAGATCCCGACGCTCTGTTATCACCCTGACCTCAAGCCCGGCGCCAGCTGCGGCATCTGCGTGGTGCGTCAGCTCGTTCCGAGCCGTACCGAGCCCGGCAAGTTCGTACCGTCCCCCAAGCTCCTCCGCGCGTGCTGCACCGAGGCCGTCGAAGGGATGAAGATCGTCACGCACGATCCGGACATCGTTCAGGTCCGCCGTACGGTCCTCGAGCTCATTCTCGCCAATCACCCGAGCGACTGTCTGCAGTGCCCGCGCAGCGGACGTTGCGAACTTCAGGATATCGCCGCCGACTTCGGCATCCGCGACATCCCGTTCCCGAAGGAAGTCATCCACCGCGAGAACGACACTTCCACGCCTTCGCTCGTG
>JAGBWQ010000087.1 GCA_017629735.1 Kiritimatiellia bacterium | reverse complement strand
AGTTCTTCGTCCTCGGAATTCTCGACACTGGATAAAATACGCGTTGGTGCAAAACGCGCTTAGGTCTCGAATTACGTCGTCAAGGCGACTTTCCGCTCCTCAGCCTCGTTCTATGCAGCGTTCGTGTAGCTGCACTTGTGCAGCGTTTTTGTGTGCCGCGTATGCGGTTTTCGTGTCCCAGCGCAACTGCCGCGACCGTAGGTCGAAACGGTGTGACGATACATTGCGAAGATCGATGTCTATGAAAAGGAGATAGGCAAGTCACAATTACAGCAATGGATCTTCAAGCAAATGTATCGACGCGCCGTTTCAAGCGGCGTAGCCGCGCGGCAGTTGCGTCTGGGTTTCGTGGTCGCGCGTAGCGCACAAATAGGAATGTCAACCATTCCACTCTACGACTTCAACTACACACTACAACTCCTCTCTCCCATCTTCGACTTCGACTTACGCCTTCGACTCCCTCCTTCGACTTCGACTAAAACTCCTCCATCGAGTACCTTTTTTCATATCTCTCGTCTCGCATCACTCGTCCTTTTGGTATAATACAAAGATATGAAATGGTCTAAACTTCTTATTCAGACGCTCCGGGAAGATCCAGGAGACGCAGAAATTGATTCGCACCGTTTGATGGTGCGTGCGGGTTTTGTCAGAAAAGCTTCTGGCGGTCTTTATACTTACCTGCCTCTTGGCATGCGCGTTCTTAATAAGGTTCAGCGTATCGTCCGCGAAGAGATGGATCGCGCAGGCGCGCAAGAAATTGTTATGCCGATTCTTCAGCCTTCTGAGCTTTGGAAGACTTCAGGCCGTTGGGATTCAATGGGCCCTGGAATGTTTAGGCTCGAAGATCGTGGCGGTCATAGCTTCGCTCTCTCGCCCACCGCCGAAGAAATGGTTACTTCTCTCTTGGGCGGTATCGTCAATTCCTATCGCCAGCTTCCCGCTACGGTTTATCAGATTCAGTGGAAATTCCGTGACGAAATTCGTCCGCGCTTCGGGCTTATGCGCTCGAAGGAATTTCTCATGAAAGACGCGTATTCGTTCGATGTCTCTCTCGATGCCGCCGATGCGAGCTACGAGGCGATGTTCGAAGCTTATAAGCGCATTTTCGAAAGGTGCGGTCTTAAGGCTTATCCTGTCGAAGCAGATACAGGCGATATCGGCGGTAAGTTTAGCCACGAGTTCCATGTTCTTGCCGATTCTGGTGAGGATGGAATCGCTTTCTGCGAAGGTTGCGGATACGCTGCGAATTTGGAGAAGGCTTCGCGCAAAGTCTCCGCGCGTTCCGATGCTCCTTGCGCCGAAATCGAGATGGTGCCCACGCCTGGCGCGAAAACAATCGATGAGGTTTCTGCGTTCATGGGAGTTCCCGCCGCAGCGTTTGTAAAGTCGCTCATTTATGTGGCCGACGGTAAATGCGTTATGGTTTGTGTCGAGGGCGATCGCGATGTAAACGAAGTTAAGCTTCGCCATTTCCTCGGCGCGAAGAAGGTGGAGCTCGCCGATCCTGCCGCGGTTCTCGCCGCAACTGGCGCGAACGCAGGTTCGGTTGGTCCTGTAAAGCCTGCCGATTCTTCGCTCAGAATCGTCTGCGACTTGGGGCTCAAAGGCGCTAAGGGTTGCATCGCTGGCGCCAATAAAGACGACCACCACATCAAGAATCTCGATTTCGACCGCGATTGCAATATCACCGAAGGAGATTACGCTGATCTCGTTATCGTGCGCGATGGAGACATCTGTGCAACATGCGGTGGCAAAATGACGATTCGCCGCGGCATTGAAGTAGGCCATGTCTTCAAGCTCGGAACGAAGTACACTTCAGCGTTCAAGGCCGTCTATAAGAACGACAGCCTCGAAGATCGTGTCATGGTAATGGGGTGCTACGGCATCGGCGTTTCAAGAACAATGCAGGCCGTCATTGAACAGAGTCACGATGCAAACGGCATTATTTGGCCTTCTTCCGTAGCTCCCTATCAGGTGTGCATCTGCTTGCTCGATCCAGACGATCCTGCGGCTGTCGAGGTTGCTCAGTCTCTCGAAAGCGCACTTGAGGAGAAGGGCATTGATGTGATTGTTGACGATCGTGCCGAGAGGCCGGGAGTCAAGTTCAAGGATGCCGATTTGATTGGCTTCCCTGTTCGCGTTGTCGTCGGAACAAGAGGCCTTTCCTCTGGAGGTGTCGAGATTAAGCGTCGCCGCGACGATAAGTCGGCTACGGTTACAGTTCCTCCAGCAGAAGCAGTCGAGGCGATCGTCTCTCGTCTGGCGTGAAGTTCGCGTTGATTATGGCGGTGCTTTCGCTTGCGGCATTTCCTGCCGCGGGCGCACCGCCTTCCTCTTTCGGTTCAGCTAAGCCTACCTTTTCTGAAGAGTTTGAAGGCACCAATCTCAACGAGAGTGTATGGAGCGATTGGGTGTCGTCTTTTCAAGGCAGAAAGGCTGGCTTTCTTTTTGCTCGCGATAATGTTTCCGTTTCAGGAGGGAGTCTTAATCTCGTTGCAAGGCTCTTGCGAGATGACGAAAAGACTGTAGAGAATCTTCGCCGCGGTTTTGATACATATGCAACTGCGTATGTGCGCAGCAAGGAGAAATTTCATTACGGCTACTACGAATGCAGGGCGAAGACAATGTCGTCCAAAGTTTGTAATGCATTTTGGCTTTACGACCCTCTTTCCGACAAGCCCGAGCGCAAATTTAGAGTAGGAGATTATTCCGAAGAAATCGATATCTTTGAGATCTTTGGCTCTCTGCGCGATTGGTATGGCACTGTGCATTGTTTGAAAACTCCGTACCTTGAAGGGATTGTTCATGCTGGAGTAGAAGTGCTTCCAGAGAAGTCTCAAAAAGTAAGTCTTGATTTTGATCCAGCTGCCGATTTTCATGTTTATGGATTTCATTGGACAAGAGAGCGCCTTGCTTGGTTCATTGATGGCAAGGAGGTCTTCTCGCGGAAGAACGACAGATTCCATCGGCCGCTTCATGTGACATTTGATTGTGAGATAATGTACAGTTGGGTGGGTGAGCCTGATAGATCGCTTTTGCCGCAGACTTTTAGCATCGATTATTTCCGCCATTGGGCAAACTCAGATATTGCGCTGTGCCTTGAATCGCCTTCGCAGAGTTTAGACTTTGGGGAGGTTGTTGCGGGCAAGGCGGCAGAGAAGGAGTTCGTTCTTCGCAATCATTCTTCAACGCCAGTAACTCTCTCAAGTGTGAAAGCTTGCTGCGGCGCAGAAGTGAAGATTTCTTCAATGGTGATTCCTCCGTCGGAGAGCGCTACACTTTTTGTTTCTCTTAAACCTAGGACGCCTGGAAGATTCTCAAAGCATGTTAGAATTAAGTGTGCCGATCAAGAAGGCACAGAGCTGATAATTCCTATTACAGGCGCAGCAGTAGGTTGGGGAGGCGCACAATTCATCTCTCGCTTTACACTTCCTACTGTTATCCTTGCGGGGCTAGCCGATGGATTTAATCCTTGTGCATTTTCAATTGCTATTGCGCTTGCGCTCGTTCTTGCCGCTGGTGGGCGCACTCGCTCCTCGCGTCTGATAGGAGGGTGGGCATTTTGCCTCGGCTCATTTTTGACATATATGGCGATGGGGCTTGGGCTTGTACATCTTTTGCGCATGATAGATGGTTTTTCTCTCTTCTATGATATTGCAATGGCGCTTCTTTCGCTTTCTCTTTTTGTGCTTGCCTTTTTGAGTGTTCGCGATGCATATCGCTATCGCGCGGCGAAGGATCCATCGGTTATCTCTCTTCAGCTTCCTAATGGAGTAAAACGCCTTATTCACAAAGTGGCAGAAAAAAGCTGGAGTGGGCCTACTGTTGCTATTACAGGGCTCGGTTGCGGTTTTCTCGTTACGCTTCTTGATTCGCTTTGCACAGGCCAAATATATATCCCTGTCCTTGCGCTCGTTTCGCGCGAGACAGACGCCTTGCGCTCGCTTGCGCTTTTAGGGGCGTACAATTTAGCCTTTATAGCTCCATTGATTGTGATTTTTTCCCTTGCCGCGAAGGGGGCAGATTCTCAGCTTCTTTCGCGCTGGTCTAAGCGTAATGTTTTTCCGGCAAAAATCGCGATGGCAGTAGTGTTTGTTATTTTAGGTTCGCTTCTTATGCCGCAGTTTGGTTTTCGTGCGCCAGTTTGACTTTAGGCCAATTTTTTTGGTATCATACGCACCCAGATGGAGAGATGGCAGAGCCTGGTTGAATGCACATGACTCGAAATCATGCATACCCGCAAGGGTATCGGGGGTTCGAATCCCTCTCTCTCCGCCAGTCTATTGTTTTAATCTGCGGGCGTAATTCAATGGCAGAATAGGAGCTTCCCAAGCTTCTTACGTGGGTTCGATTCCCATCGCCCGCTCCATTGTTTATGTTGGAACGACTGACAGTCAAAAATCTTGCTGTTGTAGAGCATGCAGAAATCGCCTTTGGAGCTGGTCTTAATGTCATAACCGGCGAAACGGGTTCAGGTAAGAGCGTTCTTATGGGCGCAGTCGAGCTTGTCCTTGGCGCAAGAGCTGAAGCAGATGTCGTGCGTAGCGGTGCAAAGGAAGCCGAGATCGAAGCTGTTTTTGAAGGCAAAACTCTTCGCCGTACACTTACTGCAGCTGGCCGTTCCCGTGCATGGATCGACGACGAGTCAGTTACTATTTCAGAGTTGCGAGAATTTGGTGTGGGGCTTGTGGATATACATGGTCCTCGCGCAAATCAGGAACTTTTGGAAGAATCCTTCCAGCGCAGCACGATAGACGAGTTTGGCAGCATCGATTTATCTAAGTATCGTCAAGCATACAAGGAGCTTTCTCAGTTAAATAAGCGCATGGAAGAGCTTCTTGCAGGCGGAGGCGAAGATGAAGCCGATGTTTTGCGTTTTCAGATCGACGAGCTTTCCTCGGCTAAGCTTTCTTCAGACGATGAGGATCTTGCGGAGCGTCACGCTGCCGCTGCGCACGCAGAGGAGATTACTGAAAATGCAAATGTTGTGACAGAAGCGCTCGGCGGCGATGGATCTGCCGCGGAGATACTTTCTTCCATTCAGCCGCGCATAGCTGCCATTTCGCGGCATCTTCCGGCTGCTTCTGAATGGGCTCAATCGGTTGAGGATTTAACACTACGCATTCAGGAGCTTTCAAGATCGGTTGCTGATGTTGTTTCGCGCTTCGATGTTCCTGAAGAAGATCTTCATTCACTTGATGAGCGCGTCACTCTTATTAACAAACTTGAGCGCAAATATCTCAAAGGCGGGGCGAAAGATGTCTCTCGCGTAGAAGGGCTTCTCGGCGTCCTTGAGCGCAAGCGCAATCGTCTTGCTGAAATTGAGAATCGAGATGTAGCCATCGAAGATATTACTCTTCAGATAAATGCGGCAAAAGAGGCCGCGATGAAAGAAGCTCGCGCGATCTCGTCTCTTAGGGCAGATGTTTCCAAGCGTTTTGCTGCATTGGTGGAGAAGGAACTTAAAGACCTTGGCTTTCTTAGGGCTAGCTTTTCTGTTGCGCTCGAGGAAAGTGAAATGTCTGAAAGTGGCATAGATCGCGTTGTTTACCTTTTTGGGCCAAACCCCGGTGAGAGTGTAAGGCCTTTAGCTGATATTGCTAGCTCAGGTGAAATTGCTCGTGTGATGCTTGCTATTAAGACGGTGCTCTCTTCTCGCAAGGGCAAGGCAGAGCGCGCCAGCAAAACACTTGTCTTTGACGAGATAGACGCAAATATTGGCGGCGAGATTGGCCGCACGGTAGGAGAGAAGCTCTCCCGCCTTGCTC
This sequence comes from Kiritimatiellia bacterium, assembly GCA_017629735.1. Lineage (GTDB taxonomy): Bacteria > Verrucomicrobiota > Kiritimatiellia > RFP12 > UBA1067 > UBA1067. The sequence continues at coordinate 9,502 of JAGBWQ010000087.1, read as the reverse complement.
GCGGCAGGCAGATAATTGCAATTACGCATCTGCCGCAGAGCGCTGCGTATGGAGAAAGTCATTTTACAGTTTCAAAGAGTGTGTCCGATGGGCGGACGCGTACGGAGATAAAAGAAGTAAAAGGAAAGGCTCGTGTGGCAGAGCTCGCTCGCATGATGGGCGGGGAAGGCCCCACGGATGCCGTTAAAAGACATGCGCAAGAACTTGCTGAGCTATCGCGTTGAGATAGTAGAGGATTCGTTTGGAGAATCTGAGGTTTTGGCCGAGATTCTTGGAGAGAGTCTTGGAGACGGAGGAAGAGTTCTTCTAGTGGCCGATTCCAATGTCGTCACGCATACAGAAGGGCTTGGCTCTAAGATTGGTCGCTACATGAACGATCATGGCTTCCCTCTTGCTGGTAAGGCAGTCGTAATTCCCGGCGGCGAGAAGGTAAAGCACGATAGCATGTCTGCGGCTATGTCTATACTTGACGCGGCAGTGCAGAGGCGCATTGGCGCAAACGACTGCATTCTTGCGCTTGGCGGCGGCGTCCTTTTCGATCTTGCTGGTTGGGCTGCGGCGCAGCTTGGCGCTCTTAAGGTAGTGCGTATGCCTACAACGCCTGCGGCAATGACGGGAGCTGCATTCGCAGAAGATGCTTGTATCGACAGGTGTGGGCGTAAGGATGTTATACGCCTTAAAGCGCCTCCCGCGGCAGTTGTCATTGATGTGGCATTTGTTCAGACTGTAATGGATGGCGTTTGGCGCGCAGGAACGGGCGAGACGGCATGTCTTGCACTTATCGATAAGACTGTGTGCAAAGTTTTCTGCGAGGCAGCCCCTCATTATGCCGCGCGTGATTACGGTGCATTTGCGTCAATGGTGTCTGCTGTCGTAGATTATAGGCGCAAAAAGAGCGTTGATCCGATGGTTGAGGAGCTTTCTGCACTTTTGGAGGAGCAGAGCGATTTCCGCCTGCCCCATGGCTATGCAGTGCCTCTCGCGCTTATGATTGAGGGCGGCGTGCTCGTTGAGAAGGGCGCAGTCAAGGAGGAGACGCTTATTGCGGTGCGCGATGCGCTTGATACTTGTGGCTCGCTTGGAGGGCTTTATCATTCGCAACACATATTGCGCAGGCGTGAAGTGCTTTTTGGCAATTCTTCCGATGCGGAATTGTACAACCGCACAGTTGATGCGCTGGTGGAGTATGCAAGAGGCCGCGGAGCGCATTGACTAATATAAAGGATTGCGGTATAATTACCTCATTAAACCCATAAATAGGAGTAAAAATGGATAATCAGGAAAGACAGGGCGGAAATATTTTCGCCATCGCCACAATGTTTGCGCTCTTTTTCATGATCGCTTTTGTGACGAATTTTGCAAGCCCCATGGGCGTCATCGCGAAGAACCAGTTCAACGCCTCAAACGCGCTTTCGCAGCTTGGCAACGCAGCCAACTTCATTGCGTACTTGTTTATGGGTATTCCTGGTGGTCTCATCCTCAAGCGCAAGGGCTATAAGTTCACGGCTCTGGCGGCAGTCGCGGTTGGCTTCCTCGGTGTTGGTGTGCAGCTTGTTTCTGGTTATGTAAGCTCCTTTGCCGTGTATGTGCTTGGCGCATTCATCGCAGGCTTCTCCATGTGCATGCTTAACCTCGTAGTCAATCCTCTTCTCAACACTTTGGGTGGCGAGGGCAAGAAGGGCAACCAGCTCGTGCAGTTCGGCTGCTCGCTCAACTCGGTTGGTGCTACGCTTTCACCGATGGTTTTGGGTTGGCTTATTGGCGAAATCACCAAGGACACCGCCTTCATCAAGGCTGCTCCTGCGCTGATGATTGCTATGGGCATCTTCGCGCTTGCGTTCGTTATTGTTGCTCTCTCTCGCATTCCTGAGCCTCACATGGAAACGGTCGAAGAGAAGGCTGCAAGGCTCTCCGGTGGCTCATCGATTGTCGGCGACATCATCAAGACGCTCAAGTTCCGCCACTTCACTTTCGGTGCGATTGCAATTTTCTTCTACATCGTTATCGAAGTCGGCGTTCCTTCAATGGCGTTCCTTTATATGACAGACTGTGTTAAGGATGCGGCGGGTGAGATTGTCTCCAAGGGCCCGGGCTATGTTGGTGGCGCAGTTGCCGGCGTCGTTTGCGGCGCGTATTGGTTCTTGATGATGATCGGTCGTCTCGTCGGTGGCGTCGTCGGTGGCAAGATTTCCTCGCGTGTTCAGGTGTCGTTCCTTGCTACGTTCGGCATCGCGCTCCTTCTCGCTACTATGTTTACCCCCGTTAAGATGGTTACGCTCTTTGGTTATAGCCTCCCGCTTTCCATGTGCTTCATGGTTGCTGTTGGTCTTTGCACCTCTGTTATGTGGGGCGGCATCTTCAACATGGCAGCCGAGGGCCTTGGCAAGTATGTCCCGATGGGCTCTGGCATCTTCATGGCGATGGTGTTCGGCGGCATCCTCATTCCTGTTCAGGGTCTTCTTGCGGACAAGGTCGGCATCCTCAACAGCTACTGGTTGTCGATTGGCCTTCTCGCTTATGTTCTTGCATACGCGCTCGTTCTTTCTATTCCCACCAAGCGCGCTTCGTAAGGGAGAATAAAGAATATGCAGAACCAAGAAGTCTACGATAAGGTAGTTGCCGAGTTTGCCGCCAAGTTTGGCGGCAAGAGCGAGGTCGTCGCATATGCCCCTGGGCGTATCGAGGTTCTTGGCAACCATACCGACTACAACGAGGGTTATGTCTTCTCCGCAGCCATCGACAAGGGCACATTCTTTGCAGCGTCCTTGGCCGATGACGATAAGGTCACGCTCGTCGCTCTTGACATGGGCGAGACATACGAGACGACGCTTGCGGAAGTGAAGAAGGTTGAGTCTGGGGCTACCTGGGCGAACTACCCTCTTGGCACGTTTAATTGGCTTCTTGGTGGCGAACCTACAAAGGCAGGTAAGGGCTTCAAAGCTGTTTTCGGCGGCAATATTCCGCTTGGAGCAGGCCTTTCCTCTTCTGCAGCGCTCGAGATGGCTACGGCTCTCGCGCTTCAGAAGCTGTACGGAACATCTTTCGACAGGACGGAGCTTGCGAAGATCGGGCAGAAGGCAGAGCATACATTTGCAGGTTGCCCTTGCGGTCTTCTCGACCAGGCTTCTTCCATGTTCGGCAAGGCAGGGGCGCTCGTCAAGAGCGATTTCCGCTTCAACACCTTCGAGAATGTCTCGATGGGCGAAGGCGTCGCGTTCATGATGGTCAAGTCCAACGCCAAGCATGCGCTCGTCGATGGCGCATACGCTTCGCGTCGTCAGGCTTGCGAGGATGCTGCGAAGTATTTCTCGACCGTCCTCAGAAAGAGCGTCACTCATCTTCGTGATGTTTCGATGGCCGAATGGGTTCTTTATCGCGGCGGTCTTAGCGAGACTACTGCTAAGCGTGCAGTTCACCCCATCGGTGAAGATGAGCGCGTTCTTCAGGGCGCGGCGCTTCTCGAGAAGGGCGACCTCAAGGCGTTTGGCGCTCTTATGTACGATTCGCACGAGTCGAGCCGCAACTGGTTCGAGAACTCCTGCGAGGAGCTCGATGCAATTGTTGACGCGGCAAAGGCGATTCCCGAAGTTTACGGAGCGCGCCTCTCTGGTGGTGGCTTTGGTGGAAGCTGCTGTCTCCTTGTCGACCCAACTGCGGCTGATAAGATTGCCGAACAGATTTCTCGTGAGTACAAGGCTCGTTTTGGAGATGAGCCAGTTTGCTCTCTGATTAAGCCCTCCGATGGAGCTGGACTTATATGAAAACTAGACTGTTTTTAGCTGCAGCAGCGCTTCTTGCGGCTGGGTCGGTGCGTGCCGAAGAAGGCATGGAAGCTGATTCTGGCGCAGTTGAAATGCCCGTAGCCAAGAAAACAAAATTCTATTCTACTCTTCCTGTTTGCAGTGCTCTTTCAGGTGAAGTTCAGGTCTTTTGTCCTGGCGCTTCTGATTGGAAAGAAGCTGAGGTGGGAAGACGCTATGCGCTTGGCACAGAGTTTCGCACTATGCCGGGCGCCTCGTTGACCGTTTCGTTCGGTCCGACCACTTCCGTTATGGCAGAGGAGTCTTCTTCCTTTGCTACCCGTCCGCAGAAACTTGGCGAGGATATTCGCTCAATAGTTCTCAAGGGCGGTGTCGTCAAGGTGATCGCGCCGAGAAATCTTCCCTCGGGTGCTTTCTCTGTTGCAACATCTGGCTTTACTGTCAAAGATGTCGCGGGTGAGGCGAGCTTTTCGTACAAGGTTGGAGGCGATGGGTTTGAGGCTAATTTGCGTTGCCTTTTGGGCACATTCTCTGTCGAGGGCCGCAATTATTCCATCCCCAGAATGCATCCTACGCACGAAATCCGCATTCGCACCAGTCACGATGTTCTTAGCACTGTTCTTTATGGTGTGCGCGGCGATACGGTTGCCAAGATCGATCGCGGTGTAGTCACCAGGACGGAGATCGACGAGGACGGAAAGGTTAAGAATGTCTACGAGAACTCCTATTTGGAATGGAGCCTCTCGCCTATGACTCGCGTGCAGATAAACCGCATCGTTCCCGCCATCGGAAGCAAGCTTGGCGTGTCGGTGATGACATTTGATGCTGAGGGGCTTTTGAAAAACAATTTTGCCTACACTGAAGGTTTAGCGGCTGTCAATTCTGGCGAGCTCGTGCCTGCCTCTAAGGAAGAGAGCGAAAAGCTTGCAAAGCGTGCTGCTGAGGCCACTGGAGAGCAAGGCGAAACCGAAGGTGCAGAAGGCGAAGAAGCTTCCAGCGAAGAATCCACTGGTGAAGAAGAAACAAACGAACAGGAAGAAGAGTAATACAATGGTCATTCAGAAGTTCAATAGGATAATTAGGAATAAGTGGATCTGGGGTGCATTTGCGCTCGCCATTTCGGCGTTCTTTGCCTTTGATTTTCTTATCATGGATATAAATTCTCCCAGCGAGAGCAAGTCGTCTAACGCTTACGGCACTCTTGCAGGCGAGCAGGTTGATGGAGATCTTTTCTCCGCCATTGCCGACGAAGTCCGCGGCATCGGTCCCAACCGCGACTGGAAGATGGATCAGGGAGAAGTCAATCGTAGGGCGTGGGAGAATTACGCCGCACTTAAGGTTGCCGGGGAGAATGGAATTGAAGCTACCGACGAAGAGGTTGCAGAGATGATCCGTAGAGATCCGAGCTTCAGCCAGAACGGTGCGTTTAGCTTCCCTCTCTATCAGGCGCTTCTTCGCCAGAACTCCATAGATCCTGAGCGCTTTGAGCAGAGCCTCAAGCGTCGTCTTACGCTTATGCGTTTGAATCAGGCTGTTATGGGTTCTGCCGTTTGGGGCTCTCCTCTCGAAACAGAGCAGGCGCTCGCAGACATGACCGACACATTCACGGTCAAGATTGCCCGCTTCGAGCAGAGTAAGAAGGATGCCTCCGCAGTCAAGCTCGACGACAAGGCTCTTGAAAAGTGGTATCTCGACAACACCAATTCGATTGCGCTGCCTGAGCGTATCAAGCTGCGCGTTGTCCGCTATAACGCTTTTGCAACGAATATCCTTGCGAAGATGACCGTAACGGAAGATGAAATGCGCGACCGCTACGATGTTCTCTCCGACAAGTACACCGTCACCGATACAAATGGTGTTGAGACGGTCAAGAAGTTCGAAGAGGTTAAGGGCGAGATCGAGAAAGAGCTTCGCATAATGGCTGCTGTTGAGTATTTTAGGACGAATCTCAATACGCGTGCCTACGCAGTTAAGGCAAAAGCGGGTTCCTCTAGGCTCGATGAAATTGCAGCAGAAGACGGCAAGAAGGCTGTTGCAACGGAGTGGATTACGCTTTCCGATCGCCATGTTGATGGCTTCATGGAGCGCATCTCTTCCGTGTTCCCTGGCGCTGCTAATGCCAAGGAAGTGATTGCCGAGCTCGATTCTTCAACCGAGGACCTTCGCTATGGCGTCATTGAGTCGGAGAGGGTTGTTTGGCTTGTTGAGGTGGCTGAAACAAGCCCCGCACATACGCCCACCTTTGCAGAAGCTAAGAATGTCATTCGTCCTCGCGCACTTGCTGCTGCACGCACCGACGCGTTCAAGGCTGCGATTGATGCGATCGCAAAGAATGGCACGAATGCGCTTTTTGCCGCGGCAAAGGAAGTCTCTTCCAATATCGTCTTCTCTGTCTCTGATATGCAGCAGGGCGATTTCGCAGATCAGTTCGCTGTCGCGCGCGCGGCCGTCAAACTTGCAAAGGGCGAGCTTTCGCCGCTCTCCACAACAGCTCCTTCGCGTGGCGTAGTTGTTTACTGCGTCGATAGAACTCCTGGTGATGCAGCAAAGACGATGCTCATGAAGTCTCAGATTCAGAGCGAAGTTACTTCGCTCCAGGAGAGGCAGCTTGCTGAAGAGTGGAAGATGGCGAATTTGGAAAAGTCGCAGTATGTGACAGGCGATATGTCGTCTACGAAGAGCGTAGAGATTGACGAATAAAATAATGAAGCTTTCTTTCAAACGCATCCATCCCGACGCAGTCCTCCCGGCGTATGCACACCCGGGCGATGCTGGGATGGATGTTCGCTCTGTCGACTCTCTTGAGATAGCTCCTTCGCGCCGTGCGCTTGTGCACACAGGCCTTGTGGCGGAGATTCCTGAGGGATATGAAATTCAGGTGCGTCCGCGCTCCGGGCTTGCGCTCAAATATGGAGTGACGGTTCTTAATACTCCTGGCACGGTTGATGCTGGGTATCGCGGCGAGATTGGTGTTATTCTTGCTAACTTTGGTGAAGAGCCTTTTAAGGTTTCGCCTGGCGATAGAATCGCACAGCTCGTTGTTGCATCTGTAACGACTGCAGAAATTTCAGAGACGAATGATGTCGGCGCTACTGATCGTGGCGACGGCGGATTTGGTAGCACGGGGAAGGCATAAGGCATGGTTCTTCCGATCTGCAAATACGGTGAAAGCGTTTTGCGCGAAAAGGCTGTTCCTGTCGCTGCGGTAACAGATCAATTGCGCGCTCTTGCCGATGATATGGTCGAGACGATGCACGCATCTAAAGGCGTTGGCCTTGCTGAGCAGCAGATAGGGCGCACAGAAAGAGTTTGTGTAATCGATATCCCTGATGGTTGCGAGGACGACGATGCGCGCATGTTCAATGCGCCCATCAAGATGCCGCTTAAGCTTTTCAATCCTCAGATTGTTTCGCGCGAGGGCAGTCAGTGCGACAATGAAGGTTGTTTGAGTTTCCCTGGAATTGGAGGGGAGATTATTCGTGCCGATCTTGTTGTTTGCAGCTACATTGACGAAATGAACAAGTCGCAGACGATAACGGCAAAGGGTTTTCTTGCTCGTGCAATTCAACATGAGCTTGATCATTTGGATGGGGTGCTTTTCATCGACCGCATGACTGCGCCCGGGCGGCTGAAGTGCGCCGCCAAACTGAAGAAGCTCGCGAAGTCGAACGGCGGCGTACGATAACGCCCAATTAAGTCGATCGCGGCGTTGGTGAAGGGAGGAAAATTATGCGCGATCTATTCATTGTTGGAGCAGGCGGATTTGGGCGAGAGGCGGTATGGACCGTCGAGCGCATTAACGCAGCCTCAATTCAGCCAGTCTGGAGAATTGTAGGTTTTGCCGACGACGATCCTTCAAGAGCAAGCGGCAACTTCGAAGGCTACGATCTTTTGGGCTCTGTGGAGCAGGCCTCTAAGGATCATCCTGGCGCTTCGGTCTTCATTGCAGTTGGAGATAATGCCGCGCGCAGGAGTATCTATGCAAGGTTGCGTGGGCACGACTTTCCGTGTCTTATCGATCCTGCTGCACAAGTTTCTCCTACCACAGAGTTTCGCCATGGCACATATGTCGCGGTCGGAGCTGTTGTTTCGGTTGGAACTGAAATCGGAAAATTCGTTATAATCAACGCACGCTCGGCAGTTGGGCACGATTCGTCTGTTGGTGATTTTTCAAACATCGCTCCTGGCGTTTCGCTCTCAGGCCATTCTGTAATCGGCGAAGATGTTTTTATGGGCACAAATAGCTGCACTGCTCCCGGAATGAAAGTTGGCGATGGAGCTAGCGTTGCGTGCGGAACGCCTGTGCTTGCAGATGTTGCTCCTGGAACAGTGCTTAGCCCCTTCGGAACACTGAAGAGGAAGTAAGCACATGCCAGGTATTCTTGCAATGCTTGTTTACATAGGCTGCTATACTGACGCTAAAAATTCTGACGGCGTCGTTGCTGTTGATGTTCTCCCCTCGGGAGAAATGCGCGTTGTTGAGAAGTATAAAATCGATAACGCAATTTATCTTACGCGCTCACCTGATGGAAAGAGAGTCTACTCGTCTGATGCGAACGGCATCGTTGCATTTTTAGATGAGAATGGTTCTCTCAAAGAGACAGATAGGCTTAATCTTAATATGCGCTGCATCTGTCATTTGTCTGTATCGGCAGATGGGAAGAAAGTTTTCTTTGCAGAGTATATTGAAGGCAAGGCAGGTAGCGTAGAGGTTGATGGAGGCATGTTTGGAAAATGTGTCGTACATTCTCATTCTGGCTCGGGCCCAAATAAGCCTCGTCAAAATTCTGCACATTGCCATCAGGCAGTTCCATCTCCAGATGGAGGAGGCTATATTGTAGTCGACCTTGGGATTGATAGTCTCGTAGAATATCGATTTGATGCGGAGGGGAAAGATTCAGAGAGCTCATCTGGGCGAGTCTTTAAAAGCACTTTGCCTGGCGCGGGCCCGCGGCATTTGGTGTTTCACGACAATGGCAAGATGGCGTTTGTTGTCTCTGAGCTTTACAATAAACTCGAGTCCGTTCAATGGAATTGTGCGCAGGGTTTTACAAAGACATTTTGCCGCGTAAATACTCTTGCATCAGACGACAACGGCAGGTCGGAAGGGCGCGATTTGGCCGCGGCTGTTAGAATGGCGCCTTGCGGCAAGCGCGTTGTCATGTCTAACCGCGGCGAAAACTCGCTCGTTGTTTTTGATTGCGAGGAAAAGAGTGGAAATCTTCAGTTTAAGTCGCGCACTCTTTTGCCTGGTAGCTGGCCGCGCGATTTCGTTTTCCTCTCTCCAACGCTAGCAATGGTTACGATGGAGAGAAGCGGGGAAGTTCATACGCTTAGATACAATCCTGAGACAAGTGAGTTTAAGGTTCTTTCCACATTAGGTGGCCTTTATCGTCCTGTTGTTGCGCTTCCATAATAGCTTGCGATTCGGGAAGGAGAATGCAGATGAATGAGATGACAGAAATGATTTTGAGACTTGTCTTAGCAGGCTTTCTAGGAAGCTTAATCGGTCTTGAGCGTGATTTCCGCGGAAAGGCCGCTGGAACGAGAACGTATTTACTCGTCTCTCTTGGCTCTGCGCTGATGATGATCGTTTCCAAGTATGCTTTTGCGGCCGAGGGCGGCGATCCTGGGCGCGTTGCAGCTCAGATTGTAAGTGGTATTGGCTTTATCGGTGCAGGTGCGATAATGTTTGATCGCCAGTCAGTGCATGGGCTTACAACTGCTGCTGGAATATGGGT
>JAGBWQ010000086.1 GCA_017629735.1 Kiritimatiellia bacterium | reverse complement strand
GCTCGCTTACGCGCATAGCCGCATAATCTAGCATCCCCCATTCAAGCGTATCAGCAACGCTCGACCAGCGCTTATCGCACGGCAAGTAGCCAAGTTTGTCGTAATAAACGTCCCAAAGACTCTTACCATTACCCATACCATTGTGAGAAAAGAGAGTCTTCTCAATAGCCTCAAGAACTTTTTCAGGAGAAGACTTAAGAAGCCCCTTAATAAGCGCATCAGCGACAATCGTAATCGAATGTGGCCCAATCATGCAATAATTCTCGCCACCGAACATTTGCCATTTGGGCATCTTACCCATTTCGTCGTACCATTCAATCATCGTCTCTGCTACGGAGCCTGCCATTTGCGGCGTAAGAATCGTGTAGAGCGGATGTGCCGCACGATATGTATCCCATGTAGAAAGTGTTGTATACACCTCTGTCGCTTTAGCCGTATGAACCTTGCTGATTGTCTTTCCGTATGGCCCTATATCTTGGAAGCGGCATCTTCCATCGACATCGCTGAAAAGATTGGGCTGCACATAAGCGTGATAGAGAGCCGTATAGAAAAGGCGCTTTTGATTTTCATCTCCCTCAACTGTTGCGCACGAAAGAATCTTATCCCACGCGCGCTCACAATCTTTTCTGCGAGCATCGAAATCAAAACCTTCAGGATCAGAGGCAAGATTCTTGCGCGCACCAGCAAAATCAACGGAAGAGATTGCCGCCTTAGCAACGATTGCCTCGCCAGGCTCTACATCGAAATCAAGAATATAGCGGCGCCCAGCCTTTAAATGATGCGGAACTTCACACCAAGAAACGGGCTTTTTCGAGAACTCGACACGAGTAAAAATCTCACGCCCACGATTCCAACATGTAACACGGTTATAAGCTTCGATCGAGCCATCATCCTCCACAACCTTCGAGCGCGAATAAACAATGCGATGCCGAGGGTGATTCGGATCATGCAACATCCACCACGCAAACGAGCCTGCCTGACAATCGAAAAACACATGGACGCGCCCGCCCTTTTCAAATGTATAACGATGATACGCAACACGCCTTGACGCAGTAAGTTCAGCGCGAACCGAGTGTTCAGGAAGTGTTACAGCATAGTATCCAGCACGAGCGACCTCGCTCTTCTTATCCATTTTTGCGACAAACCTGTTTGTGTCGTTTGTTGGATAAGCTCCGGCAAAAGGAAGAAGAAGAAAATCTTGGAGATCGGTGCAACCAGTACCGGAAAGATGCGTCTGAGTAAAGCCAAGAAGCATATTAGATCCCGGATCGTAACCGTTACACATACTGCGATAATCAAGCGCATGGGAAAATTCGCTTGGGTCGTGGTCGTGCGGCTTTATGACAAGTGAAGTATCTGGACTTGGCTGCACCATTCCCATTGGCCAGACAGGTCCAGGGAAAGTATTGCCGCCATTCCCAGTTCCAATCATCGGGTTGATATATAAAGAAAGGTTCGCAGAACCTGCGAACACTTGTGCGCTTGAGAGGCTTACCAACAAAAGCGCACGAAAAATATTATGT
>JAGBWQ010000085.1 GCA_017629735.1 Kiritimatiellia bacterium | reverse complement strand
GGATATGTAAGATTTTTCATTTTATGCAGACGGAGGCGTTGGAAGTTGCGGAGGTGGCGGCAAACGCCCCTTAAGAGCGTCTGTGGCGATCATGCGTGCATCAACAGGGAAATCGCCCTTAATCATCCACTTGAGGAAGTTGGGCTCATCAAGCATGATACGCTTAAGGCTTTCGCCCTTCTTCTTGCCAAAGTTTACCGTCCATTCGCCATCTTTCCAACGGAACAATCCGTCGCGATCGGCATTGAGATGGTCGGTAGGAGCGATCCAAGAATCGATCTCGGCAACAGTGCGCGGAAGCTCAGAATGGCGCTTAAGCTGCTCCTTTAAAATTGCAACGGTAGCAAGCGTATCGGCCTCTGCTCCATGCGCACCTTCATGTTCGCGACCAAGATATTCGCGCACAGCCGCAGAAAGATCGCGCGGGTGCATCTTGTGATAAATGCGCTGAACATCTATGCGGCGCCTATTTGCAACGGCCAAGTTGATGCCTGCTCGCGCAAATTCCTCTTCGAGGCAAGGGATATCGAACCTATCGGAATTAAAGCCTGAAAGATCGGCACCAGCAAAGAACTCGGCAATCTCCTTCGAACGATCCAAAAATGTTGGACAATCCTTAACGATATCATCGGTAATTCCGTGGATATCAGATGTCTCTTTTGGAATGGGAACGCATGGATTAAGAAGCCAAGTCTTAGTCTCCTCTGTGCCGTCGATATTAATTCTTACGGCAGACAATTCGATAATGCGATCTTTTCGCGGAGATAGCCCAGTTGATTCGATGTCAAAGACAACTATTGGACGGTCAAGCTGTATTGGAAAACTCATGATTGTGTATTATAGCACAATCGAAGAAGTTATGATGCGCTCTTCATTCCGTCTGGAAGACGAGGAGTTAGCATCTCAATAAGCTTGTCGATTTTTCCTTCGATTCGATCGAGCCTTTTCTCCAACTCGTCACAACGCTCATCAACTTCTTTTGTAATGCCTTTAGCTTCAGAGCGAACAGTGTCCTTAATCTCGATGCCCATGGCATCGCTCCCACGGATTTGCCATGTGAGCGCGCCAGTGACAATTACCAAGAGAATAATCAATGTAAGAACGAATGCTTTCATCTTAAATTATCCCCTTCTTGCTTATTAGAGCATATTGCGTTTGATCTTACCGCTGATGGTCTTCGGAAGCTCAGTCCTAAACTCGACTATACGCGGATATTTGTAAGGAGCGGTATGTTCCTTAACATATCTTTGGATTTCTTCCTTCAAGACATCAGTTCCCTGTACGCCCTTGACCAAGACGATAGACGCCTTGACTACCTGGCCTCTGACAGGATCTGGGGCCGCGGAAACGCCACATTCGAGAACATAAGGAAGCTCCATTATCACATTCTCGATTTCAGCAGGACCGATGCGGTAGCCAGAGCTCTTTATGACATCATCAGCGCGCCCAACATAATGATAGCGGCCCGATTCGTCTTTCCACGCAAGATCGCCCGTGTGATACACTCCGCCGCGCCAGACTTCATCTGTGCGCTCCTTGTCCTTGTAATAGCCAAGGAATATGCCAGGGTGCGGATTGTCGCGATCTGTACGGATAACAATCTCGCCATTCTCGCCCGGAGGAACGCTGTTGCAATCGGCATCGACAAGATCGACACCATAATCCGGAACAGGCCTTCCCATCGCGCCCGGCTCAAGATCATCGCCAAGAAGATTTGCGAGAGTAAGAGTGGTCTCCGTCTGACCAAAGCCCTCGGCTATGCGAAGCCCTGTTGAACGCTCGAACTGAACAAAGACTTCTGGATTGAGAGCTTCGCCAGCCGTAGTTGCGTGCCTTACAGATGTGAAATCGTATTTTGAGACATCTTCCTTGATCAACATTCTGGACATCGTGGGCGGTGCGCAGAATGTGGTGATGGAATACTTCTCGAACATCGGCAGAAGCTTCTCCGCATCGAAGCGCTCGAAGTCGTATGTAAAGACAGCGCCTTCGCAAAGCCACTGACCGTAAAGCTTGCCCCAAAGAGCTTTGCCCCAACCCGTTTCAGAGATTGTGAAGTGCAGCCCATCGCGCTCGACAAGGTGCCAGTACTTCGCCGTGACGAAATGCCCCAAAGCATACTTGTAGCTATGGAGAGCCATCTTGGGATAGCCTGTTGTGCCGCTCGTGAAGAACATGAGCATTGGATCGTTCCCGCAAGGAGAATCTTCCGTGCGCTCGAAGACATCGGAAAACGCAGGAACTTCTGCGTTGAAATCGTGCCAGCCCTCGCGCTTGCCGTAGACGAGAACCTTTGCGAGCTTAAGCCCAGCCTCTTTCTCTGCAGCATCTGCATCGACTGCGATATTGCCGTCTCCCGTGCAGAATACGGCCTTCACATCGCCTGCTGTAAATCTGTATACGAGATCGTGAACTTTGAGCTGGCTCGTTGCAGGAATTGCTACTGCGCCGATCTTGTGGCAAGCAAGTATGACTGGCCAGAACTGGAAATGGCGCTTGAGGATAAGCATAACCTTGTCGCCCTTGCCCACGCCGAGAGAGCGGAGGAAGTTGGCAGCGCGGTTAGACTGCTCCATCATATCCTTGAATGTGAAACGCCTCTCGCGCATGTGCGCCGAGACGTGGAGCATCGCCAACTTGTTGGGATCCTTCTTTGCAATGGCATCGACGATATCGAAGGCGAAGTTGAAAGTATCTTCCTTCTCGTAGCGAAGTCCGACAAGTCTGCCGTTTTCATCTTCGGTGCATTTGACGAATTCCTCTGCCAAGAGAGGCTCATTGGGCTTGCTGCGCGACATGCGAACCATAGGAAGAGACTGCTCTTCTTGGTCGCCAGCCATAACGACGGCAACAAATGTGCACTTCTCGCCACCGACAGCAATCATACCATGCGGCGTGGAGGAATCGTAGAAGATTGAGTCGCCAGCAGAGAGAACTTCTTCGTGGTCGCCAACTTTTATACGCATCGAGCCAGAGACGACAAAGTCAAATTCCTGACCAGCATGGGTGGAAGTTTTGATTGCCTGCTTCTGCTGACGCTCATCGTATTCGTAAGTTACAAAGTACGGTGTCGCCAAGCGGTTGCGGAACATTGCCGCCATATTGCGAATGAGAATGCCCTGCTCCTGGACAGTAACGGGACCTTGGCCGGCGCGGTTAACAACGAAATGCGAGAGCTTCGCGGTGCTGCCTTCTAGAAGCGCATTGATATCGATGCCGAATGCGAGAGAACACTTATGAAGGAAAGTAAAGGGAGGATCTTTGACGCCGGACTCGATATCGAGATAATCGCGCTCTGGCACGCCTGTAAGCTTGGCCATTTCAGCAGTACTCTTACCGCCTATTTCGCGAAGTTCTTTTATTCGCGAAGCCATACCTTTGAGAAGCTCTTTCATTTTGTTCCTTTCAAAATTGTTTGCTTTTAAATTTCTTTGACTAATAAAAAATCTGAACCTCCGCCGCCCGGTGGTTCAGATTTCGTCGTTTGAGATGCCTTGTATTACGCAGCCAATCTCCCGGACGGTCTGAGACCACCAGGCGGCGTAATAATTCGAATATCAGGCATAAATTTCATAATGGAGTAAATTATATCATATCTGCGGATGCTTTTGCGTAACAAAATGAAACATTCTGTTGCTTGGCGCTATAATTTGCACTGTTTGACCTACAACTCTCACCACCCTCCCACTCTTCACCTTTACCTTCGACTTGCGACTTCGGCTTTTGAATTCGGCTTCGGTGCGGAAAGCTCGTCTTGCCGAGACGACTTTCTGCTACTCAGCCTTTTTTTTAATTTCTTTGATCTGATCGCGAAGATATGCAGCGCGCTCAAAATCAAGCTCATCCGCCGCCTCCAGCATCTCCTTCGTCAGCTCTGCAACAAGCACCTCCGTCGATACACTCTCGCTCTTCCTTGCCGCAGGAACTTCGCTCTTCGAAGACTTAAAAAGATACTCCGCTTCATTCACAGGCCGCTTTACCGAGCGCGGCGTAATCGAATGCTCCTTGTTGTACGCAATCTGACGAGCGCGATGATCAGATGTAATCGCAAGAAATTCCCTTATCGCATCAGTCTGCCGATCAGCATAAAGTATAACCCGCCCCTTCTCATGACGAGCTGCACGACCAGCCGTCTGAAGAAGCGAAGTTGAAGACCTTAAGAACCCTTCTTTATCAGCATCTAAAACAGCAACCAACGCAACCTCTGGAAGATCAAGTCCTTCGCGCAAAAGATTGATGCCAACAAGAACATCAAAGTCGCCCTTGCGAAGACGCTGCAATATCCCAACGCGCTCTATAGCGTCCACATCGGAATGAAGATACTCAACCCTAACGCCAGCTTCGTGGAGATATCGCGCCAAATCCTCAGCCGAGCGCTTCGTAAGCGTTGTAACTAACGCCCTATCCTTCCCCAAGGACGAAAGCTCCACCATCAAATCATCTATTTGGCCTGCAAGAGGACGAATTTCAACTTCAGGATCCAGGAGCCCCGTCGGACGAATAACTTGCTTTGCAACTGTCTTCGATTGCGAAAGCTCATAATCCGCAGGAGTCGCGGAGCAGTAAACAATTTGCTTTACCTTGGAATTGAACTCATCGAAAGTTAAGGGCCTATTATCCTTTGCACTTGGAAGGCGAAAACCAAAATCAACCAGCTTCGTCTTCCTTGCGCGATCGCCATTAAACATTGCGCGAATCTGCGGAACTGTTGCGTGCGATTCGT
Source organism: Kiritimatiellia bacterium (assembly GCA_017629735.1). Lineage (GTDB taxonomy): Bacteria > Verrucomicrobiota > Kiritimatiellia > RFP12 > UBA1067 > UBA1067. The sequence continues at coordinate 11,978 of JAGBWQ010000085.1, read as the reverse complement.
CAATGATAGTAAGAAAATCGTCTGGAAAATAATCTATCAAACACTCAGGCGCAGAATCTGGCGGACGTCCACTCAAAGGACGAGAATAATTCTCAATCCCATTACAGTAGCCCAGCTCGCGCATCATCTCAATATCATACTCAGTGCGCTCTCTCAAACGCTGTGCTTCAAGAAGCTTTCCAGATTTCTCAAAAAACGCCAGGCGCTCTTCAAGCTCATCTTCAATGCGATTAAATGCCGCCTCAAACCTGCCGCGGCTCATCACAAACTGTTTCGCCGGTGTTATAACAACAGCAGGCATCGACACACCCAAGCGCCCAGTTAGAGGATCGAGCTCACGAATAGAATCTACCTCGTCTCCAAAAAAATCAACACGAACCGCCTTCGTTTCGTACGCTGGGAAAATATCAAGAACATCGCCGCGCATACGAAAATAGCCTGGCTTAAAATCGAAATCATTGCGCGCATACTGCGATTCGACAAGGCGCGCGGCCAACGCTGAGCGACCGCCCTTTTTCATATCGCCGACGGCAATGCGAACTGCAAGATCGCGATATTCGTCGCTCTCGCCAAGGCCGTAAATGCAGCTAACGGAAGAGACGACAATAACATCGCGCCGCGCAATTAAAGCATTTGTAGCGTCAAGGCGATAGCGCTCAATCTCTTCATTAATTGCCGCGTCTTTTTCTATGTATGTATCAGTCTGAGGAATGTACGCTTCAGGCTGATAATAATCGTAGTAAGAGACGAAATATTCAACAGCGTTCTCAGGGAAAAACTCTTTCAGCTCTGCAAAAAGCTGTGCTGCGAGAGTTTTATTGTGCGAAAGAACTAATGTAGGCCTGCCCCATCTTTGAATGAGATTGGCCATTGTAAAAGTCTTGCCAGAGCCTGTAACGCCCTGCAAAACAAGCCTATCTTCACCCTTCTCAAGACCGGACAGAAGGCTTGAAACTGCCGAAGGCTGATCGCCTGTCAGAGAGAAATTCGATTTGAGCGAGAAAAGGCTCACGCGTCAAGCAATTAGATTGCGCAGATACATTCCGTATGACGATTTGCCATACCCTTCTGCAAGAGTGCTAAGAGCCTTATCGTCAATCCACCCCTTCGTCCAGGCAATCTCTTCGATGCAGCTCATCTGAAGACCTTGTCTGTCGATTATAGCACGGACAAAATTTGTCGCATCAGCCAACGACTGATGTGTCCCAGTGTCGAGCCAGGCAAATCCACGGCTCATCTCACGAACGCGCAATTCGCCGCGACGAAGATACTCGCGATTGACATCGGTAATTTCGTATTCGCCGCGCGCAGAGGGTTTGAGAGAAGACGCAATCTCGACAACAGAATTTGGATAGAAGTAAAGGCCAACGACTGCGTAATTGGACTTGGGATTAAGAGGCTTCTCTTCAAGCGAAACTACGCGGCCTGTTGAGTCGAATTCAACAACGCCATAACGCTCTGGATCTGCAACGCGATAGCCAAACACAGTTGGAGACTGCGAATCGCACGCTTCTCTCAAAAGCGCAGGAAGCTCGGCGCCATAGAAGATATTGTCGCCAAGAACGAGGCAAACATCATCAGAGCCGATAAAGTCGCGCCCAAGAACAAATGCCTGAGCAAGACCATCGGGAGATGGCTGTTCGCAATAGGAGAACTTCATTCCAAGCTGCGTACCATCGCCCAAAAGACGCTTGAACATCGGCAAATCTTCTGGTGTGGAAATAATCAGCACCTCTCTAATGCCCGCGAGCATCAAAGTCGAGAGAGGATAGAAAATCATCGGTTTGTCGTAAACCGGAAGAAGCTGCTTGGAGACAACTCGTGTCACCGGGTGAAGACGCGTGCCAGCGCCTCCTGCCAAAATTATGCCTTTTCTCACTTTACTCACCTCCCAATCGAAAGGCGGGAGGCAAGCCTTTCGGGAAGACCAGCCGCACGAATGCGCTCTTGAGCCGCCTGTACATCGTACTCAAGCCTCCTGAATGAAATCTTGCGAGTTGAAGGCTCCCAAAGCGCATACGCAGCCCTGCTGTCGCCATCGCGCGGCTGACCAACAGAGCCGACATTTATAAAGTACTTGCGCCCTATTGGAAGCTTAAAATCTTGCGCATCAATGCGATACACAGCCGAGACTTGCTTCTCGTAGATCATCGGACAATGTGTGTGGCCGTGGAAGCAAATAGGTGTGATTTGATGCGAGAAATGCGCCTCTGCCTGAAGATGATCAAACACATAACCAAAAGATTCAGGGCAATCCATTGTCGAATGAACAAGCGTAATTCCCATATTCGTTGAGACAAACGGGAAGCTTCTTAAAATAGAAATCTCCTCGTCGGTCAACTGCTTGCGCGTCCATTCAATAACTTCCGCCGCGGCAGGATTGAAATCGGTAAGATCTTGCCAAGACGAAACATAGTAGTCGTGGTTGCCCATAACTACCGGGCAGCCTAAATCGCGAATTATCTTAAGACATTCACGCGGGCAAGCATTGTAGCCAACGACATCGCCCGTGCAGAGAAAATCAGTTACGCCTTCCTTGCGGCAGTCATCCAACACAGCCTCGAGAGCATCGAGGTTGGAATGGATATCTCCGAGGATGGCGAACTTCTTTTCCATTACTTAAGCAACTTTGAAATAAGCTGAAGATCGGCAGGCGTTGTCACCTTGAAATTTGGAGCGTCGGTCTCGAAAATCTTGACCTGAGTTCCATCGATCTCCACCACCTGGCAATCGTCCGTCACTTCCGTCTTGGGAGGAAGCGCGGCATACGCTTTCTTGATCGCAGAATACTGGAAAGCCTGCGGCGTCTGAACGGCCCAAACTTTGTCGCGAGAAAGCGTACCTGAAACGATAGAGCCTTTGGCGCAATTCTTGAGCGTATCGATAACTGGGCGACCAACCGTAACGGCAGGTGCGCGGCGCGCCATCGTAACAACAGAAGAGACCATCTCAGAAGTTACGCAGGGGCGAGCTGCATCGTGAATAACAACACAGCGCGTATCAGGCTCGCACACGGCAAGACCAGCAAGAACAGAATCCTGACGGCGCGCGCCACCTGCGACGACCGTCTGAAGCTTGGAAATACCAAACATCTTCGCAACTGCCTTGGACGCAACAATCTGATCTTTCCTCACAACGAGGATAATACGATCGACTTCTGCACAACGCTCAAAAGCCTGAAGGCTCCAAGCGATAACAGGCTTGTCAACGAGGCTGAGAAAAGCCTTATCGAGACCTTCTCCCATACGCGTGGACTTTCCTGCTGCTAAAATTATGGCTGTAGTCATTATGCTTCTCTCCCACAACATTTTTTGTATTTCTTGCCCGAACCGCATGGACAAGGATCGTTTCTGCCAACAGTGGCCTGACGCCGAACTGGAGACTGAGACGGAACTGGCCTACTGGGCGCGGCAGAGCCTCCTGCCATCATAGAGGCGAAAACATCTCCAATGGAATCGCCAGAAGAAGGAGCCGGCTTTGAAGGCTGAGGCACATCTGCGCCTCCGTCTGTTTCGAAAGCGCCAGCATTCGTAGTGATGCGATTTTCGTTCTGCATCATCTTGAACATCGCCTGCATACGCGAGGCAGTAGCGCTACGAAATTCGGACGAAACAACCTTGGCCTTGACCGTGGCCATAAGCGTCTCGAACATCTGAAACGCTTCTTTCTTGTACTCGATAAGCGGATCTCTCTGGCCGTAAGCGCGAAGGTTCACGCCCTGACGAAGATCGTCCATCGCACTCAAATAATCCTGCCATTCGCGATCGATGACATTGAGGAACACGCCTCTTTCCATGTAGGGAAGAGTCTGCGGATCTTCAGATGCGCACTTCGATTCGTACGCCTCTTCGACGCGCTTCATCACAAGCTCTCTAATGGCCTCGATATTGCCCATGAGAGGCTTAAGCTCTTCTTCTGTAACAGTGACAGGGAAGGTAATGCCAAGCCAGCTCATGAATTCGACGAGGTCGCCATTCTTCTCGTCGGAAAGGAAACGCTCCGCCTGTGTGACGATAAGATCGTTCATCACATCGAGAATGAGAGAATGGACAGACTCCTGATCGCCATTAAGAACGCGCGAACGAAGCTCGTAGACCACGCTACGCTGCTTGTTCATCACATCATCATATTCGAGCGTGCGCTTACGAACGGCGAAATGCTGCTGCTCTACGCGGCGCTGTGCAGTCTCGACAGAACGGTTGAGCCACTTGTGCTCCATAACCTCGCCCTCTTTAAGACCAAGGCGCTGCATAATCCCCGCGATTCTCTGCGAACCGAAAAGACGCATGAGCTTGTCTTCGAGCGAGATAAAGAACTGCGAGCCGCCGGGATCGCCCTGACGCGAGCAACGGCCGCGAAGCTGGCGGTCGATACGACGCGATTCATGGCGCTCGGAGCCAATAACATGAAGCCCGCCAACCTCGGCAACGCCAGAGCCAAGCTTAATGTCCGTTCCGCGGCCTGCCATGTTGGTAGCAATCGTAACGGCGCCCTTCATACCAGCAAGGGCCACGATCTCAGCTTCGCGCGCATGGTTCTTGGCGTTGAGAACTTCGTGCGGTATGTGCGCGATCTTAAGCATTCTTGAAAGAACTTCGCTCGTCGCAACCTCGACAGTACCCAAGAGGACGGGCTGCCCAAGCTCGTGACGGCGGCTGACATCGGCAATAATCGCTTTAAACTTCTCGCGCTCTGTGCGGTAAATCTGATCGTTGCCGTCCTTACGATTGACAGGCTTGTTCGTAGGAATGGAAACAACATCGAGCTTGTAGATGTCGCGGAATTCGCGAGCCTCAGTCTCGGCTGTACCAGTCATACCAGAGAGCTTGGTGTAAAGCCTGAAATAGTTCTGAATCGTAATCGTGGCGAGAGTCTGCGACTCCTTCTCGATCTCGACGCCTTCCTTCGCCTCGACTGCCTGATGAAGACCGTCAGACCAGCGGCGACCAGGAAGAACGCGCCCTGTGAACTCGTCGACAATGTAGACATGGCCAACACCTTCTGCATCGGGCTGGACGACATAATCGACATCGCGCTCGTAGAGGCAGTAGGCCCTGAGGAGCTGATCGACCACATGGACTCTGTCGGACTTTTCGACGAATGCCGCCTGCGTATCGCGACGGCGCTCAATGCGCTCCTGCTCGGAGAGAGACTGATCGCCATCGATCGCGCTCATCTGCGCCGCGAGATCGGGCAGAATGAAAAGCTGCGGATCTTGAGGGCAAATCTTCTCGCATCCCTTGTCGGTGAGAGCAACTTCGCGTGTGCGCTCGTCGATAGTGAAGTAGAGATCTTCCTTAAGCTCTCGTGCATGCTCCTTGTACATCTCGGAGAGGAACTGCATCTCGACATCTTCGTGATGCTTGCGCAATGCAGGATCTTCAAGCATATGCATGAGCTGCTTGTGGCGCGGCATCGAATGATAGACCTGATAGATGCGGTCTTTGAATGTCTGCACATCGCCAGCATCAATCGCCTTCTTGGCCTGCTGAATGAAATCGTTGCACTGAGAAGTCTGAACGCGAACTATTGAGCCAACGAGAGGATTGAGCTCCGTATAGACATGGCTCGTTGAAATCGTAGCCGGGCCAGAAATAATAAGCGGTGTGCGAGCCTCGTCGATAAGGATCGAGTCAACTTCGTCGACGATTGCGAAGTGATGACCACTTTGAACGACCTGCTCTGGGTGCTGAGCCATGCCGTTGTCGCGCAGATAGTCGAAGCCGAATTCAGAATTGGTGCCATACGTAATGTCGCAAGCGTATTGAGCGCGGCGCTCTTCCGAATCCATCGAGTTTTGAATGCAGCCAACGGTAAGACCGAGGAACTTATAAAGATGCCCCATCCATGTTGCGTCGCGGCGAGCAAGATAGTCGTTGACTGTAACGAGCTGAACATTCTTGCCAGAGAGAGCATTCAAGTACAAAGGAAGAGTTGCCACAAGGGTCTTTCCTTCGCCCGTCTGCATTTCGGAAATCTTTCCCTGATGAAGCACAATGCCGCCAAGAAGCTGAACATCGAACGGCACCATGTTCCAAGTGAGAGTATGACCGCAAACTTCTGCAGTCGTGCCAACGAGACGGCGACAAGCATGTTTGACAAGAGCAAATGCTTCAGGCAAAATCGAATCTAACGACTCGCCTTTAGAGACGCGATCGCGAAACTCCTGCGTCTTCTTTGGGAAATCCTCATCGGCAAAACCTTTTGCCTGAAATTCTTCCTCTATACGATTAATCTGACGAACGACAGGCCAAAGTTTTTTCAACTCTCGTTCGTTTCTCGTACCAAACAGAAACTTAAACAAATTCATATATGCCGTATTATACCAAAAAACGCACTATTTTTGTCACAGAATCTCCCTCTAAACGCAAAGAACCAGCGATTTCTGCAAGCCTTTTTTGTATCGTTGAAGAGAAATTATCGTCAAAAAGAAGCCCTTTTAGCTGATTTCTAACAGATTCAGCAGTAAAATCCTCTTGTAGAAGCTCTAGCATCGGGAACCCACCCCAAACACTTTCGTCTTTGTGATTGCCCTCTGCAGATGCGCGGCACTTCTCCCAAACGATATTGGCAAGCCCCACATGTTTGATGTTAAGCAGGCGCTTTGCCATGAACGCCAAGAAAGGCCCAACCTTGTAAACGAGGATTGTCGGGCAGCCTGCGAGAGCCGCTTCCAAAGTGACCGTGCCGCTTGCCGCGACTGCACATCTTGCGCGATGGAGAACTTCGCGTGCGCCACCAAGGCGCACCTCGACTTTCGCATTGCGAGAGGAGACGATTTTATCAATCAGCGCTTTTGCCTTTTCGTTTGCCGCAGGGATTACTGGGCGGCAATCGAGGCCTTCGATAGCATCAAGAAGAACTGGAAGTATGCGCTCGATTTCTCCAAGCCTTGAGCCTGGAAGAATTGCCAGAAGGCTCTTGTCTCGCTCTTGATTTAGCGTCTGCGGAAACTCTTCGATAAGAGGATGGCCGATAAACTGCGCAAACGACGGCTTGAACAAGCTTGGCTCAAATGGGAAGAAGCAGCACAGGCCATCGAGAGAAGCCTCAATCTTTGGTATTCTGCCGCTACGCCATGCCCAAACCTGAGGGCAAACGACATGAACCGCGCGAACGCCCTTGCGCTTCGCATACGCGGCAAGGCGAAGATTCATGCCTGGGTAATCGACTGTGCAGACGGCATCGGGGCGCCATTCGTTGATCGCCTTTTCCATCACTCGTCTGACACGGAAGAAAAAGAAAATGCGTTTTAGAACTTCCCAAAATCCAAAGACGGCAAGATCCGCCACATCAAAACCATAATCGCCATAGCCGCGCACTTCGACATCGGGAAACAACTCCCGCGCCTTATCTGCAATACGGCGAGCATAGATTACGCCAGATTCTTCACCGGCAAGAACGAGTAATTTCTTCATGGTCTTATCGGCGCAGGAGGAAGACCCGAGTCTACTCCAACGAGCGCAATTGAGTGCCTGTTCGCGTATGCGATAACATCCTCGCGATCAAGAAGAATAAGGCGACCTGCCTGAAACGCAAGAGCGCTAACGCCAGCCTTTTTCATGACCTTTAAAGTCTTAAGGCCTACGACAGGAATATCAAAGCGCATATCATGCCCAGCGCGAGCGGCCTTGAAAATAACGCTCCCCTTTCCACCGAGGCGCCCCGCTCGCTTAATCGCCGCGTTAGTCCCTTCAAACGCTTCGACCGCAAGAACCATGCCGCTTTTTACAACGACAGTCTGCCCGACATCATGAACGCCCATGTCCGCGGCGACTGCCATTGCATGCTTTATATCCGACTCTTCGTCAGAGGTTAAAGTTCTTGATGTTAATGCGCCAAGGCCTGGAATGAAATCTTCCATGTAAAGAGATGCAGGTAGCACCCTGCACCCTGCTTCTTCCATCATTTCAATTAGCTTGGTAAAAACAGAATGAGCATTCTTAACCGGCAACGAACGCAGCGCTTCTTTCGTTTCAGCATCGAAGCGACATCTAAAGAGAGAAAGCGGATTTATTTGGCCTGCAAGAACAAGACCATCGTATCCACCTTTGCCAGCCCAGCGAATACCTGTGGCGATCTCGCCAATTGAAATACGATAAACTTCATCGGCAGCAGCGCATGTGGCGCGAGAAGTCGAGCCTTTTACGGCAACAACATCTACCTTCGAAACGCCTGCGCGTTTCGCGCCTTTTACCACCATCTCCGGATAAACTCCAGCACCTGCAACAACAACAAGTTTTGAAATCATATTCGTATTATATCATTTACTTGGCTGTACGCGAAAGAACCTCGCAACCTGTTTGCGTAACCAAAACGAGATCCTCAATGCGAACACCGAGTTTGCCTTCAAGATAGATACCTGGCTCTATCGTAAAAATCATGCCTTCCTTTAGAACGTCTTTCGAGCGCTTGGAAACCTTCGGCAGTTCATGTATCTCATAGCCAACACCATGTCCAAGGCTATGCTGAAAAGCATCACCAAAGCCGGCGTCAGCTATGATCCTGTGCGCGAGATCATGGAGCGCCTTGCAACTAACGCCAGGGCGCACAGCCTTTATCGCCTCCTTATTGGCCTTCAAGACAGTTGAGTAGACCGTTCGATAAAGACGAGATTGTTTTTTAGGGAGGATATTTCTCGTAAGATCGCTGCAAACGCCATTAAGCTTTACACCCATATCAACAAGGATAGGCTCTTCCCCATTCCAAACAGTTTCGTCTGGCACATGATGACATTCCGCGGCATTCTTGCCGATACAAACGATGGTATCGAAAGCTTCGCCGTCGCCCTTCAAATTCATGAGCGTTTTTATTATCCGAGCCATATCTCGCTCTGTCATGCCAGGACGAAATGATTGAGACGCTTCTTCCCAAATCGAACAAGTAAGCTCTTCTGCTGCCTTAATGCGAAGTATCTCAGCTTCACTTTTTATTGCTCGAACAAAATTGATAGCTTCCGTAAAATCAACAAACTCCGCGTCTTTGTTTTTATCCTGCCATTTAAGAAATTGGCCGTGCGAAATAGTCCCTTCGTACCCAATTTTCTTTCCTAGCGGCTTAAATCTTGCGATGTTCTTGATTTCAACATGAGGAGCAAGACGACGAACCATTATCTCATAACGGAAATCAGTATAAAGCAAAAAACGAATTTTGTCGTCCTTAATCAAAAGCGAAAGCAAACCCTCACATTCATCAATGCTAATAAGAGAACTTATATTAGCTGGTGAAGATACAACGATGTTATCAAGACCAAGCTTTCGAGCCTTTTTTATCAATGTTGTCATATACCCTTCAATCCCCTTTTACATCAGGAATCGTAATCTCAGTATTTGGCATGGAAACTGACTCTTTAATTTTTATCTTCTCAGAACCAAAAAGATATTTGCCTCCGAATTCACCCACCTCAACAGTGCCACTTTGAACGGAAGCACCAGTCCTGAGAGAGTTCTGCATTTTGAGCGACTTTGCAATCCACACCGCAAAACCTGTAAGCGCGCTTATAACAAGCGCAAATGCAAACATTCCGACCGCCAACTCAATCAGCGCTTGCGCGCGGCGCTTAGTGGCCATGCCTTGTCCCTCCGCTATCAGGGCCGCCTGGCAGAGGACGGACGCAATCTTCAGAATTGTATTTAAGCCAAATTCTTCCATCAGTGCGAAAGGAATTTTTCTCCCATTTATTCAGCGCTTGGCAATAAATACAATCTGACAATGAATTAGGGCCGTTCAATGCATAGAGCGGAATATGTTTTGTAACATGAACCATCCAATCGTGATCTGCCGTAGATAAGTCTTTACCGCCAACAGCATCGAGGGGCACAAGACGCGCAGTTGTAAAGGCCGGCAACACAAATCCTTTTTCGGCGGTCACGACATCTTCCTCTTCATCTTCCGTCTTAAGCGAGCCAAATGGTTTTGCCGCGGCAGCCCATACTCCCGTACGCGGGGAGTCTGAAACGAGAGCTGGAATCTCACGAGATACGCGGCAGATTGCCGCAGCTCCTCTAACATCGTATTGAGGATGAACCTTGCCGAAAACCGGGAACTGCCAAGGACCTGAAGGATCAATCTCCCACCAGCGCCTCCACATCGTCTCGTCATAGAAGAACCAGCGCTGCCCCATGTCGTTAAGAAGATCAGATGCAGCAATCTCTTCAATTGTCGCACCTGTGAGCCTCATAACAAGATTAGTTCCAAGAAGATCAAGCGCACTGCCTGTTCGGACTGTAAGATGAAGCGAATATATTTCGCAATTGACGCACTTCTTTTTTCGCGTCTCATCGTCATCAATAGGAAGCGGAGCCCAATCGCGGAACGACGAATAGGAAGAGATTAGGCCTGGCGCATTAAATTTAAACCAGCACCAGTTGCGCCCAAGAATAGCCTCATAGAACTCTTTGTTTATCAAAAAATGGTCTCTTGCCGCATTCATGAAATAGGCATTATCGGGGCCAGCGCGAACGCCGCCAGCAATTGCTACCTCAAGGCGCTGAGCGTACTCTTCCCACGCCCCTTCCCAAGGCTCAGGATAAAGGCGCGGATTAGTCAGATAATAAAGGCGAACATCACGCACATGCTCTGCAAGAATCTCGCCCATACCATCATCAATCTCAATTCCATTTGCGGCGGCCTGCTCACTTCCGATGCGAATGCCTTCAAGCGGATCAAGAAATGCAGAGCGCAATTGGCGCATTTCAATCTCGGCGCATTTCTCTCTATCGCCTGCAAGGGCGGCTTTGAGATGGAGAATGTTGTCGCTTCCGATATTGTTTAAAATCTCACCTTGCATTTTGGCAACGGCCAAGGCCGCTGCATCGCCCGCATTCATCGTCTTATTCTTGGCGGAGACTGCAAGGAAAACTCCGACATTCATCAACGTTAACATGACGACGGCCAAAAGCGCCAACGCCAAGTAGACTGCAACTTGTCCCTTACGACATTTCACAATCCTTGATCTCCCATATAAAGCGGCGCATTGCGCTCGACACCGCCTTTGCCGTCAAGATCAAACCAATCGTTTGCTAAAGAGACGGAAGTGTCTGTGCCGTCGCCAGGACGCACACGAAGAGAATACCAGGAGCGATATTCAAGAATTGCTCTTGCATGGGGATCGTCGGGAGCTGCAAGATAATCGCCGATGCGATAATGCTCCTCGTCCCAACTAATAGCACTGTCTCCGACGGGCCAAATACGCTCGCCAGCGACTGGTATGATCGATACGCGCGCCACCTTCTTGCACATGAAGTTATTGAACCCCACCGCTCGCGCTCGCGCAACACGCATAGAAGCATGCTGAAGGAGAATTTTCCCCGTCAGCATGTGCGATAATTTGAATAGCGCCAGAAACGCGGAAGTGATGAGGCAGACGGCGAGGAGCGCCTCGAGCATTGCCTGCCCGCGTCGGGCCACGTTATTCTCCGAGCTTACGAATGGAATCTTCGCCAATCGACTCGGCTGCGCTCTTGGCGCTTGCGCCTTCGGTGGCGGAGAGAGCTTCAGTAGCACCGGCTACTTTCTTAGCCGTAGCCTTACCGAAGTAGGACCAAACGGCGATGCCGGCGATCGCGACGAAGGCGATAATGATAATATATTCGACCATCGTTTGACCTTTTCTTGCTTTCCTCATCTTCATTCTCCCTTCTTATGTTCCGTCACGGATACTCGCTTGCAACGAGTTTTTCTGAACGGACGGAATATTTGGAAATTACACCATTCAACGAGCAAAGAACGAAACTCACGACGATCAGCGCCGCAAGCACGACAACATATTCCACCATTGCCTGCCCTTTTCTCATTGCGCATATTATATCACATTCTAAGCATTACTTCGGAAAATTTAATTGAAGTTCGAGGTGGGAGTTCGAGTTCGAGAATGGACATCTTTCCCCTCTAAACTTTCTAAGCCTCCCAAACCTTCTAAACTGACAAACTCGCAAACTATCAAACTGACTCTACTTGCAAACTTCTCTCGAGCTTGG
>JAGBWQ010000084.1 GCA_017629735.1 Kiritimatiellia bacterium | reverse complement strand
GTTATAGACGGCGGAAAGATGAAACAGGCAGTACTCGTTAAAGGTCGTGAGCGTTCGGTTCTAAAAGGGCATCCATGGATCTTTTCTGGTGCAGTTGCAAAATGCGATGCTGCGTCAGGCGAGACTGTTGAGGTGGTTGATTTTTCCGGCAAGCGTCTTGGGTTTGGTTGGTTCTCTCCTTCGTCGCAAATAAGAGTAAGGATGCTCACATTTGGAGACGCGCAGTATTCTGCCGATCTCCTGCGTGAGCGTGTGTTTGCTGCAGTCGGTCGACGCGCCGATTTTCTCGCCGACGGTTCTACAGATGCGTTTCGTCTTATAAACGCCGAGAGCGATCTTCTTCCTGGTGTTGTGGTCGATTGCTATTCGGCTTTTGCTGTTTGCCAGTTTACTTGTGCTGGCGCAGACAAGTGCAAGGAAGAGATTGCTTCCGCTGTCATGGAGGCGATGCCTGGCTGCCGCGGAGTTCTCGAAAGGCTTGATAACGATTCGCGTGCGAAAGAAGGTCTCGCCATTGAGCCTGCATTCATGCAGTTGGCGGGCGAAGAGCTTCCCGATGAAATTGAGATAAAGGAAGGCCCCTGCAGGTTTATCGTTGATCCTCGCAAAGGTCACAAGACAGGTTTTTATCTCGATCAGCGCGATGCTCGCAAGGCAGTTGGATCTCTTGCAAACGGGCGCAAGGTGTTGAACTGCTTCTGCTATACTGGAGGCTTTGGTTTCTACGCTGGTGCTTGCGGTGCGGAAAAGGTAGTGCAGGTAGATTCGTCTGCTGAAGCATTGGCGGTTGCCAAGCGCAATCAGGCTTTGACTGAAATGTGCGGCACAAAAGTTGAATATGTTGAAGCCGATGTTTTCCGCTACCTTCGCGAATGTCGTGACGCAGGCGAGAAGTTTGATATGATCGTTCTTGATCCGCCGAAGTTTGCTTCCTCCAAGGGAATGCTTATGAAGGCAGCTCGCGGATATAAGGATATAAATCTTTTGGCCATGAAGCTTCTCTCGCCGCATGGAGTGCTCGCCACCTTCTCTTGTTCTGGGGCGATGGACGCGGCATTTTTTGAGAAGATTGTTTCAGAGGCGGCTTCTGACGCAGGGCGTTCTTTCCAGGTAACAGCACGCACATGTGCAGGAGCAGATCACCCTGTGTCACTATCGTTCCCTGAGGGAAATTACCTTAAGGGATTGATAATGACATCTTTGGATTAAAAGGTTAAAAGCGTATGAAAAACAAAATACTTGCGGCCGTTTTTTCGGTCGCATCTTTTGCCGTTGCGCCACTTGTTTCACATGCAGATGCCACTGCGGTGGAGAAATGGTTTTTTGAAAACGAATACGGCGTTAGGCCGCTCTCGACAGGGAATGCAGATGTCTCTTTTACGGAAGTAATACCTCCAAAGGAAGTTTACGATTCGCGCGCTACATACCACAAAGTGCGAGTTGATTATTCAGGCCCATTGAGCAAGGGGTCATTTTTCTTTCACGCTATTATCCCAAAGGCGCAACAGCTAGTGCCGGTTACGCTTCTTATGTGTAATCGCCCAGGCGTTATGCCGATAGATGTTGAGAAAGATGCAGACTCTCCATTCTGGCCGAAGAAGACGATTGTCGAGCGTGGCTATGCTGCCATAGCGTATTATCTTAGCGATTTGGCAAGTGAGACATATGTTCCTAAGACTGCTTTTGCAAGCGGAGTATTTAAGGCGTTTGGTCCGAGGGTTGAGGAGCGCAAAGATAACGATTGGGGCGTGCTTTCGGCTTGGGCATGGGGCGCGAGCCGCGTAATGGATTGGATTTCTTCGAACGGTGCGCTTGATGCGAAGAAGGTGATGGTCATCGGACATTCGCGCGGCGGAAAGAGTTCGCTTGTGGCAGGAATTTCTGACAAACGATTCGCCATGGTTGTCTCTAATAATTCAGGCAGAGGCGGTTCGTGTTTAAATAAGATGGCTCTTCCTTTAAGTGAGCCCTGGAGGAGTTTTGGATACTTCGGTGTAAGCTATTGGTTCTGCAAAAATTATACAAAGACATTTTGCAACGGTCGCGATCAAGAAGCTCTTTACGATCAGGACGACTGGCTATCTCTCGTCCTGCCGCGTATTCTTGTTGTAGGTTCGGCTCAGGCCGATTCGTGGGCAGGGCCGGAGGGTGAGTTTGCGGCGACTCAATCTGCAGCTGAGAAATGGTGGAAGGCGGGAGTCCCTGAGAATATTCATTACACGATTCGAGAAGGCGGGCATGGGCTTCGCCCCGTCGATTGGAAGAAATACATCGATATTGCCGATGCGCGTTGGCGCGGCAAGACAGTGCGTGTTGAAGGCAGCGATTGCGCTGCAATTCAAAAGTGCCTTGATGCAGAGGGTATGCCTCTTACGGTTATAGTTCCTGAGGGCGATTACAATATTCGCAAAACGCTTCGTGTGCGTTCGGGTACGATCATCAAGGCGCATTCGCGTGCGCGATTTAAGCTTGATGGAAGTGTAAAGCGCAAAGCAGGCGATTTCCTTCTTGCGAATGCCGATGAGGAAAATGGCAATTCAGACATCACAATTGAGGGCGGTATCTGGGACGGAAACAAGGAGGTCGGATACAATGTAAAAGTCCCGCAGGAAGAGAAGTTCAATCCTTCCTCGTGGAGTGGCGTCACGCTTAATTTCAGGAATGTAAAGAATTTGCGCCTCTATGATATGACGCTTGCAAACTCCGTTACATTCAATGCACGCTTCTGCCAGGTCGACGGATTCGATATTCGCAGAATAAAAGTTGTCTCTCCCCTCATTAAGAATAATCAAGACGGATTCCATTTTGGTGGATATACTTTTAATGGTGTTATTGATGGTGTTCAGGTTGAGACGAAGGGGCAGACAAATGACGATCTTATCGCTCTTAATGCCGACGACTCCATTACGCGCCATGAAAATCGCGGAACGATAAACGGGCCTATAACGAATATTGTTATCAGAAATGTATTCGCAGAAGATTGTCATTGTTTCTTGCGCTTGCTTAGAGCCTATAATGATATACGCGACATTACAGTGGAAAAGTGTGCTGTTGGGTGTCGCTACAATGTCATAAACGGCGATGATGCGAAAAAGTGGATTACTCATGGAGGAGAAAATGGTGGAGTAAAAGAGGCGTCGCTTCCATCTTCTATTGGCGCGCTCGCTAATATTCTCATTCGCGATGTTAAGTTTTTCTCTTCCGTAAAAAATGGTTTCCCGCTCGTCAAAATCGATGGCAAACTTGAAGGACGAGGCGTAGAGTTTGATGGCTTCGAGCGCGATATGGCAAAAGATGTCGATCCTCTTCGCCCCCTCGCTTCAGATGAGCGTACGCTCCAGATAATTGGTGCAGATGCAATGCCGCCTCCTCCCAAATGGAACGAAGGTGCGCCGCACTTCAATGGGCCGAAAGTCTTTGGCGCGACCCCTGGGAGATTTTTCCATTTCACTTTCCCTGTGCGCGGCTCTCGTGAAGGATTGCGCTTTTCCATTCCAAAGGGAGCGTTGCCAGACGGTGTCGCGCTCGATGCCTCTTCAGGCATTCTTTCAGGTCGTGCAAAGGAAGGCGAATGGAGCTTTACGGTAAAGGCAACAAATGCAGAAGGCTCGGCGCTCCGCGACTTTAAGCTTATCGTAGGGCCAGGGCGTCTTATGCTCACGCCTCAGCTTGGTTGGGATTCGTGGAATGCTTATGCCAACGATGTCTCTGATGAGATTGTCCGTAAGGAGGCACGCGCCATGATTGATACAGGGCTTGCTTCACGCGGATATGCATCGATAAATATTGATGCTGGCTGGCAAGGCAAGCGTGATGGCTATCACCCTGAGGCTCTTCTTGCAAACTCGAAGTTCCCTAATATGGAGAAGCTCTTTAAAGATCTTCATGCTATGGGTCTTAGGGTGGGGCTTTATTCTTCTCCGATGATTTTCACTTGGGGCTCTGCTACATCTGTTCATTATCAGGGGAGTACCACATTCCCTGTCGACTGGGAAGAGAGCGGGCATTATTATCCCATTGGCAAAACGCACAAGGAAGCGGCTGACGCGGCGCTTTGGGCAAAGTGGGGTGTTGACTACATAAAGTACGATTGGGGTAATGCGACACGGCCTAAATTTGCAAAGAGAATGCGCGAGGCTCTCGATGCGACTGGGCGCGATGTGTATCTTTCCGTCTGCACAGATTGCAGAGTGGAAGATGCCGCGGAGCATGCGAAGTATGCACAAATCGTGCGAGCAGGCAATAGAGACTTGATTGATGAATGGAAGGGTAAAGGCGAAAAGCCCAATGGAGTAGTTGATGTTATGCCTTTCCAAAAGCCTTGGATTAGCCATATACGCCCTGGGTTCTGGTACGATCTTGATATGATGAGTTTAGGGCCAATGTATCTGGGCAAGCATGGCAATATTCTCAACGAGCGGCTTATTGGAAATAATTTAACGCATAATGAGGCGGCATTTCATTTTATCTATTGGGCTTTCTGCTGCAATCCAATACATCTTTCGTGCAGAATGGGGCAGCTCGATAAGTTTACGCTCGACCTTATCTCAAATGAAGAGATAATTGCGATAATGATGGATTATCCAGCTCAAACGCCGAGATTTGAGTCTTACGATAACGGCATTGTGGTCGGGACGCGTAAACTTTCTGATGGCCGAACCGTAAAGGCATATTTTAATTTTTCAGATGAGTTCCGCGAAATTGACGGATATTACCTCCCTCCGCATTTTGCTCGGCTCAAAACTGACTCTTTTTGATATACTTCCATTATGATTGTGCGTGTGTGCAGTCAAAACTACAACAAAAACTAAAAAGGAGCATGGCAGTTGATGCATAAAATGATAATGTCCGCCATTTCGGCGGTTTCGGTCGCAGCGTTGGTTTCTGGTTGTTCAGAATCGGCTTCTGAAGAGGGAATCGATCTTTCGGCGGAGGCTCTTGCCGCGGCGGTTGCATCAGGTTGTAATCCCGAGTCTGTGAAGGGGAGTGAACTTCATATCTATACATGGAGCGACTATCTCTCTCCTGATGTCCAGCGTTCGTTTGAAGAGGCGCTTGGCGTTACGGTTGTAATTGACACTTTCGAGTCTAATGAGGCGATGTACGCTAAGCTTAAGGCGGGCGGCTCTGGGTACGATATCATCATGCCTACATCTTATCAGATTGCAACGATGGCAGCTGAGGGTATGATTGATAAGCTCGATCATTCGCGCCTTCCTAATGTGAAGAAGAATTTCGATAAGTCCTTCACCTCTCAGATTATCGATCCGTCCTTTGAGTACAATGTGCCTTACGCGGTGACATACACGGGCTTTGCCGTTCTTACAAGCAAGGTTCCGGAAGGTGTGGATATTGGCACTTGGGCCGTTCTTGAAAACAAGGCATTCGATAGCCGAGTCACTCTTCTCGATGATATTCGTGAAGTAATCGGCGCTGGCTTGATGTATCTTGGTTATTCCGTAAACTCTACGGACCCCAAGGAGATTGATGCCGCTGTAGAGCAGATCTTGAAGTGGCGCAAGAATGTGCGTAAATTCGATGGCGAGAGCTATAAGACGGAAGTTCCGGCTGGCTCCACTTGGATTGGGCACGGCTATTCCACAGATATTACGCAGGTCATTGTTGGCGATGAAGAAGCTGGCGCTCCTGCTCGCGATGATGTTGCCTTTGTTCTTCCGAAGGAAGGTTATGCTATCGCGTTTGACGAGATGGTCGTCTCTTCAAAGGCCAAGAACAAGGCTCTTGCTTATGCGTTCATGAACTACATCTACGAAGGCAAGGTTGCTGCTGCAAATATGGAATATATCTGCGGTCCCAATCCTGTAAAGCCTGGTCTTGATCTTCTCGATCCTGAATATCGCAAGGTCATCACTGTGCCCGACGAAAAGCTCGCCAGAGGTCAGGTTCTCAAGGGCTTCAACGACAAGCCCGAGGTGATGGAGCTTTACAACAAGGCGTGGGATAAGATCAAGGCCACTGAGGCCAAGTAAAACATGTGCGGCCGATGAAATTCTCTCTTTCCACCAACTGGTGCAGCGACAGGATTGAATCGGCCGCAGAAATTGCCGAAAAGGCGCTAAGCCTTGGGTTTGATGAGTTAGAATTAGGCTTTAGAATCAACTCGTCTCAGGCAGAAGATTTTCGGCGGATTTCAAGGGACGTTGCCATTGGCAGCGTCCATGCTTTTTGCCCCGTTCCAATAAGTGCGCCATCAGCGCACCCAGAGCTTTATTCTCTTGCCACGCTTGATGAGAATGCAGCAAGCATTGCGCGATTTCATGTTATAAGAAGTGTCGAGTTCGCTTCGTCTGTTGGAGCAGATGTGGTGGTTCTTCATGCAGGGCGTGTGCCGTGCGAGGGGATTCTCCGCCGCAAATCTCTTTCGAAGCGTCGCCGCGGAGGTGAGAAGGCGCTTGATGCTTTTCGCAAGACGCTTGAATTGCTTGTGCCGGTTCTTGAGGTGAATCGCGTAAGATTGGGGCTTGAGAATCTTCCGTATCTTGAAGGTTTCCCAGACGAGATGGAGATGGCGTCTTTATGTGGCGAATGGGTGCGGCCGTGGCTTGATACGGGGCACGATTATGTGCGTCATTTAAATGGCTGGAAAGTTGATGCGATTGAGAAGCTTCAGCCGATAGGAATGCATCTTAACGATTCCAAGGGAGGGGATGATCATCTTGCACCCGGAGATGGCGATATTGATTTTTCAGTTTACAAGGAAAGCGCGCTAAAGTGTAACCATCTTGTTCTTGAACCGAATTCATCGGTAACAGAAGAAGAACTTATCAAAGCTCTTGGCTTTCTGCGTACTGTGTTTTTCCCGCTCTCCGCAGGTAGCGCCTTTGCTGGATCGGAATCGCCTTTTGGCTCTGGCGGAGAGGTGACGTTCGTCGGCGCGGGTGGTCAGCCCATGAATGCCCGCGGCGGCAACGGTGGTGATTCGGTTGTTTCGATTGGCGGCGTGGATGTTGCGCGCGCCGTCGGTGGCGGTGGCGGCGCGGG
>JAGBWQ010000083.1 GCA_017629735.1 Kiritimatiellia bacterium | reverse complement strand
GGGATAGAAGCGTCTTCCGCGGCATTCCAGCCCCAAACACGCTTGCCCAGATTCAGAGATTCCTCTCCCTCTTCATAAACCGAAATATCGGAAGAAGCAACAACAATCTCATGTGCAAATGCCGGCATCAATGCCGTCATCATGAACAACACAAGAAGCGATCTCTTACTATTTGAGTTTTTCATAGTCACCCTTATTATTTTTATACTAACACTATTCAGCTATCGGCAGCCAAACGCGATAGAAAGATTTACCGTCCCTCGTCGATCCTGCAGAAGCATAATCGCAGAACGAAATTGGACGCGGAGGATTGTCATGAACGCCCATCTTCATGAACGCGCCGAAAGCAGCATACATCGAAGAATCAGGCGCAGAAATGCTTTCAAATGTCACATCGCCGCGTCTTACACGCTCTGAAAGATCGCCATCGGCAAAGCGCACATCGCGGGCGAGCGCAAGCGGCCCGTAAGTATAGGCAACATGAGAGTCGACAATATGCTCTTTTACCTTATCCTCGAAAACAACCTCCACCTGATCGCCATCTTTCCACTCCTTTGTGAAAGCAACATATCCAGCATTCGTCACCGACGACTGCTCACCCGATGAGAAGCGAAAAGCCGTCTTGGCGCTCCAAGATGGCGCACGGAAGCGAAGAGTGAATGTGGCAGGCTTATCAAGACCTATCGTCAAAGCATAGCGCATCTTGCGTGGATATTCCGTAAAGGAGTCGAGAATAAGCGTATTGCCTTTCGAACCAGGGCAAGGAATTTTCGCAATTCCAAAAAGATACTGGTTGACATTTACAACTTCTTTGCCTGTCGTAACGGCGTTGCCGAGATACGCAACAAACCCTCTGGGGCCATTTGCCGCGCAGCAATTGATCTGCATTCTGCAGTGAAGCGGATGGCGACATTCGCGCTCTCCCGCAAGACAGGAATAAGAATCAAAAATATCTCCAGAGCGCGAAAGGCTTCCAAGATAGGCATTAAAGAATGTCTTTTCAAGCTCATCAGCCCACCTTGTTTCGCCCGTAACGGAGCTAAGCTTCTGGCAAAGGCGCATCCATGTAGTCAGCACGCAAGTCTCGCTGCCGACTGCATAATCACGCGCCTGACGAGCGCGAGAGCCGCAAAAACGCTCGTACTGCGTGCCGCCGCCTGCAATATCGATTTCATCGGCGATGATATTTTCTGCAGAGCGCAAGACTGCGTCAAAACAGCGCTTGTCGCCAGTCTGAAGATAGTAATCGAGCAACCCTTGGCAGCAGCTCATCATCTCATAAGCTTTATGTCCATGCGTATCAGGGTGCCTATCGCGGACGGGCACGCCTTTAAGCGCAAGAGGAATAAGCTCCGGCCCCTTCTTGTTGACATCAAGTTCCGTCACAATCCATTTGGCAAAATCGAGGTATCTTTTCTCGCCCGTCCTTTGATAGAGCCACATAACAGGCTCAAGTACGCTGCAATTCATAAGACCACAGAACGGTCCCGTCGCACCGAGCGACATCTTCTCTGTCCCGAAGCGAGAAATAAGCCAATCAACAAGGCGCTTCGATGCTTCAAGCGATGCCTTATCAGAAGTTAAATCGTACCAATGGATAAGCCCCATTAGTGTATATTTAGCACCCCACACATCGCACACTTCGCCGCGGAACTCAGGGCGATAATTGCCTATGTATCCGTCGGCGAGCTGATGCGAGAGAATGGTCTTGACGCTTTTTTCAAGACGCGCTTCAAGGTCGCCAGCGCCTGGATATCGCGCGAGCGGCACGGCGGCGTGCATTAATTTGCCCCAGAATTCATTCTGCCAAATCCCGGGCTGAATAACTTCCCACGAACCGGTTTCTGTTTTGCGCGTGAAGGGAAATGCGAGATAGTCGTAATCAGTTTTGCAGAGATTGTTGGCGAGCATCGCATCGAGGCGTTCGCCAGCAAGCCCGCGAACGCGCAGATTGGCAATGGGTGTATCTGAATACACTTCCGCCGCAAGCAAACCGCCAGCCAAAGCTGAAATAGCAACAGAACAAACAAAAGCACTATATTTCATTCCATCCCCTTCTTTACGAAAGTAATATTTTACAATATTACCCTACTCGTGACAAGCACCCGCCGCAATGGAATTGACAGCCGAAAGCTTAAGAAAGTATAATACCAACTATGAATATAGTTATTACTGGAGCAAGTTCGGGAATTGGAGAGGCGCTTGCGATCGAATGTGCAAAGCGCGGGGATCGACTTTTTCTCTGTGGGAGAAATGCACAGAGACTTGAAAACACCGCCGAAAAGTGCCGCGCATTGGGAGCTGCGACAGATGCAGAAACTATCGATGTAACAGACTCAGAGGCTGTTGCACAGTGGCTTACGCAGTGCGAAAATAAAGCCCCTATCGAACGAGTCTTTGCAAATGCCGGCGTTTCAACTGGCGAGGAAACCTCCGACAATGTACGCAGGACCTTCGCAACAAATGTCGGAGGCGTTGTAAACACCGTCCTTCCTGCAATAGAAATTTTTCGCAACGGACAAGAGCGCACAACAAAGCAAATCGTAATTACATCTTCTATCGCTGGATATGGCCCTCTTAAAGCTTGCCCTAGTTATAGCGCGACAAAATCCTGCGTCAAAACATGGGGCCTTGCCCTTCGCGGCATGCTCGCGCCGGAAGGTATTGCCGTCAGCGTCATTTGCCCAGGCTTTATCCGTTCGCGAATTACAGATGCCAACACTTGCCCCATGCCCTTCTTTATGGAGGCCGACAAAGCCGCATCAATCATACTCAAAAGAGCCGACAAAAACAAAGGGATGATCTCATTCCCTTGGCCGATGCGTCTTTCTACTTGGTTCTTGTCGATAATGCCGCAGTTTCTCAACGAGCTTATAAACAAGCTTCTTCCGAAAAAGATTATCTAACGGCAAATGCCTAGAGTTAGCCGTGAAGTGGCGATGTGACACGGCTGTGCGGCTGGCTTCTGTAAAGCGACCAACCATCGTTCAGCCAGAAAGAAATGCCGCACACCCACATGGCTGGCAAAAGCAACCCGTGATTGCCCGATATCTCCGCCACCATCACAATCGCAGTCATCGGAATGCGAACGGCTGAGGCGAGGAAGCCTGCCATACCGACAAGAGCAAATGCCGCGGGGTGTATGCCAAACAAATCGGGAAGATAAGCCTTGAAGCAAAGCCCTACCGCGGCACCAAGCGAGCCGCCGCACACCAAAGCTGGCGCGAAAACACCTCCAGAGCCACCTGAGCCAACTGTAAATGAAGTGGCAACTGCCTTCATCAAGAAGAAACACAAGAACGCTACCGCAGAAAGAGGCACTGCAGAAGCCGATAGAGGCTTCAAGCAAGCATCAATTATCGGATAGCTTGTGCCAAGAATATCGGGGATAAAAAAGCCAATCACACCAGTAAGAAAACCACCAAGAAGCACTTTCGCAGAAGCAGGAATCTTCAACTGCGAAAACCAATTCTCGGTGCCGCGGAAAAACATGATATAAAACCTAGCGCCAAATGTAACTGCAAATGCCAGCACGAAATAAGGCAAAAGTCTCAAGCCTGAATCGTAAACACATTCAGGTGGCATTGAAAAAAGAGGATCCCAACCATAAAAATATGCGAACACTGTGTATGAAACTGCAGATGCCACAAAGCAAGGAACCATCGTTTCGTATTCGACATCGCTAGAAGAATAGAATATTTCAAACCCAAAGATTGCACCGGCAAGAGGTGCTTGGAAAAGCGCTCCGATGCCAGCGGCAAGGCCGGCGGCCATAAGAATACGGCGCGCGCGAGTTGTGAGATTTAAAATGCGCGAAACAAGCGAGCCACACGCAGCGCCAATCAATGTGACAGGCCCTTCAAAACCTGCACTGCCGCCAGAGCAAACCGTAAGCACAGATGCCGCAGATTTGATTGGAATAACCTCGCTTGTGATATACCCATCATTCTGATGATATGCTCGCACCGCGCTATCCGTTCCGCGCGCAGTTTCAAGCTTGGAGAAGCGGCTTATCAGCAAATGCCCCGCCAATGCACCTGCCATAGGCAAAAAGAGAAGCACCCAACGGCGATAATCGGAGAGAAACTCCCACGAAGAGAATGTATCCGCAAATGCAGACCCCTTCGAAATCGTTGAAGACAAGGAATGACCACCAAGCCCTTCAAGAAGGTACTTCTTGCCAAGGTCAATCATCCAGCGAAACGCAACAACCACAAACCCTGTGACAAGCCCAACAAGAAACGCTTCGCCAAGATACTTTCCGGTAGTCCGAAAAGAAAAACCCTTGCCCGCCGCGAAAAGCCTGAAAGACGAAATCGAAATGCGTTCGAACATCGCCTCAGAATTCTATATCCATTTCGCGCGCAACTCGAATAGCCGCCCTATCTCCCTCGAGCTCTTTAAGAACAACAAGCGAGAAGAGCGATGCAGAGCCTGGAGCTTTGCCGGTAATGAAGCCATCATGCTGAACAACTGGCTGATTAACCCACTGGCAATCGAGCTGAAGCTGGCAAGTCGGGTAGCAAGTAGCATGATGATCCGGATGCAACACACCTGCTGTTGAAAACACTGTAGGTGCTGCACATATCGCGGCGAGCAACCGCCCTTCGTGGCGTTGGCGCACTATTCTCTCAATCAAAATATCACACTTCTTGAGATTATCAGTGCCATCGCCTCCGCCAGGAAGAACAATCACATCATACTCATTAGATACAACATCGGAAAGGAGCTCATCAGCCTCTATTAAGATGCCATGCGCCCCTTTAACAATGCGAGACGGACCAATGGACGCAGTTGTCACATTGATACCGCCTCTACGCAGTACATCCACAATCGTGACGGCCTCGATCTCCTCGAGGCCGTCTGCGAAGGGAACCAGAGCCTTATTCATAAAGAGCTCCTCTCCGTGTTGTTTTAGATGAGGTTCTTTGCCTCGTTACACTTAATGCGACGGCCCATGATCTCCTTGTCGTTCATGGCGGCGCATGCCTTCTCGGCCTCAGCCCTGACAGGCATCTGGACAAAGCCAAAGCCCTTGGACTTACCTGTGTAGCGGTTCATCACCAAGCGGATCGAACCAACCTTGCCGAACGCTTCGAACTCGCTGCGAAGCTGATCTTCCGTCATGTCGTAGCTGAGATTGCCGACATAGATTTCGACGGAACCATCGACGGGTGCCGGATGCGGCTTGCGCTTCTCAAAGGGACGCTCCTGATTGCGCTGGAACCCACCTTTGTTGCCACCGCGGCATTTGCGCAAAGATCCAGAGCAAGGCTTGATAAGCTTGCAAAGGATGCACATGACAAGAAGCCCCGCCACGAACGAAGCCACGGCAAGCGTGGTCGCGGCGCACTGATTCGATCCAAAGAGATCGATAACACCTTTTATGCAGTTCATTTTTCTTCTTCCTTTTTCTTTTTTCACCCCGCCTGTCTCGGCGGTTTCTTCACTCAACTGTTCTTGTAATCTCCGAGCGATTTCATCCTACTGGGATGACGGAGCTTGCGCAACGCCTTAGCCTCGATCTGGCGGATGCGTTCTCGCGTGACATTGAACAGTTTGCCAACCTCTTCGAGAGTGCGGCTGTATCCGTCGGTAAGCCCGAAGCGGAAATCGACAACCTGACGCTCTCGGTCGGTCAGCGTATTGAGAATTTCGCGAAGCCTTTCTTTAAGCAAATGTCCTTCCGTCACTTCGAACGGATTTTCGCTCGAAAGATCGGGAATGAAATCGCCATAGTGGGCATCGTCGTTGTCTCCAACTTTCGACTGCAGCGAAATCGGCTGCTGCGCCATGCGCCTGACCGCCCTTATCTGGTCGATCGACATCTCCATCTCCGACGCGAGCTCAGATTCCTCCGGCTCGCGACCAAGCTTCTGAATCAGACGCTTCTGCACCCTCATGAGCTTATTGATCGTTTCGATCATGTGCACTGGAATGCGGATTGTACGCGCCTGATCGGCGATTGCGCGAGTGGCGGCCTGACGGATCCACCAAGTCGCGTAAGTCGAAAATTTGTAACCGCGCTTATACTCAAACTTCTCCACAGCCTTCATGAGGCCAGTGTTACCTTCCTGAATAAGGTCGAGGAAGCTAAGCCCGCGGTTCATGTATTTTTTAACAATCGAAATGACAAGTCTGAGGTTGGCCTCGACCATCTTGGTGCGAGCCGCCTGCCCTGCTCTGAGCTCCTTCCTCAGATCGGCGAATGTCGTGACGAACTCTTCGCCAGGCATTCCAAATGTAGCCTCGTAGCGAGCCATCTTCGCCTTGATCGCCTGAAGATCCTTCGTGCGCTTGTTCGAAGGCCTCTGCACCATGAGTTTGGCGTGGTCGGCAACGAGTTTGCGGTAAGGGAGGTAGAGCCTCTCGTCGGCATCTGCACAAAGAGTTTCGAGAACCTTCTGCTTGAAGCTCAACTCCTCAAAGCATTCGCGCAAAGCAGCGCGCGCATTCGAAAGAGCCTTCTCAGCACCACGAACCGCCGCGGGAGAGGAGCTCTTGCGAGAGATGACATCCATGTACTTTTCGCTCGCGCTCTTCATCTTCGCTTCGACTTCGCGAATCCTTGCGCGAAGACGCGGAATGATTTCCATATAGCCATCGCGATTGTCATCAAACTTGTCGGTGACGATTCTGTCGAAACGCTCAGTCTGCCCTTCGAGCTTATCGAGAAGCCTCGAGTACATCTGGGGCGCAAAGAGAAACCTGTTGAAGACATCTTTCGTCTTCGTCTCAGCAGCTTCGATAGTGGAGCAAATTGCAATCTCCTCGTCGCGCGAAAGAAGCTGCACCTGACCCATCTGATGAAGATACATTCTGATGGGATCTTCAACAGAATCGCCGCGGCGCGATGTTTCGTTCTGCTTTGCATTGCGCGCATCGAGGAACTTCTTAACATCGTCTTCGCTAATCACCTGCACGCCGAGAGCCTCAAGAATCTTGAGGTACTTGTCGGACTGAATTGCATCGACGATAGTCTGCGGAAGAATCTGATTGAGCTCTTCGTAAGTAATGTAGCCGCCGTTCGTTTCGCTGCGGCGCTTAACATCCTGAATGACATCGTTAAGCTCTGTCTCACGAAGAATGGACATGCCTTCCATGGAAGGAAGAACTGTTTCGCAGTCGGCAGCTTCTGCAGCTTCCGCCTGAACGACCTCTGCTACGACGCCAGTAGGCTGAACGATAAGAGAATCGTCGATTTCGTCGGAACCGATCAGCTTGCCTTCAGTACGCTCAACTTCGCGAGCAATTTCGTCAACATCAATTGGAGCAATAAACGCCTCTTCGTCGGCATCCATTGGAGGCAGATCGTCGTCGGAGACTTCGGTCATCTTCATAGAGACCTTTGCTTTTTCTTCCTTCTTAGAGGCTGACGACTTTTTCTTCCTTGTTGAAGCAGACGGCAAATCTGACGCATTTTCTCCTGCGTCTTTCTTTGAAACTTCCTTTTTAACGGACTTGGAATTCTTTGATTTCAAGGGCTTTGCAACTGCTTTAACAGCACTTTTACCCTTTGTCGACGCCTTAGCGGACGCCGTTTTCACTTTCGCCATAATCTCTCCAGTACACAATTCACCCAATGACACTTTGTCAAGTGTCTTGCAATTATATCATAATTTTTTGCCGTTGTGTTAAAAAGATTTAAAATTATTTCTTTCGGCCGAGGAGGGATTGGGCGAGGAGGCGAAGCTCCGTTGTGTCTCCGCTGAGGCCATCGAGAGAAGAAATCGCCTTCGCAGTAGCCTCTTGAGCTAAACTCTGCGTCTTTTCCATACCATAAGGCGAATCTCCATCAAGAAGATCGTCCTCGTACTGAAACGCAAGACCAAGATTAAGCGCAAATTCCCTCAATTTGGCAACATCTTCAGGCGAAGCGCCCGCCGCCAATGCCCCCATCACAGCCGCAGCAATAAACAAATCCGCCGTCTTGTGAATGTAGACAAACTCAATATCCTTATCGCCCTGTTCAATATCCTCAACTTGCCCGCGAACAACGCCAAGTCCCTGCTCACCTAACTCCTGCACAATCTGAGGCACATTACGCGGCGCCAATGCCGCCGTGCGATACGCCAACGCCAGAAGCGCATCTCCCGCAAGTATCGCATTCGCCTCGCCAAACTCCTTCCATACCGTAGGCTTGCCGCGGCGCTCTACATCATTATCCATCGCAGGAAGATCATCGTGCACAAGCGTATAATTGTGAAGGATCTCAATCGCCGCGGCAGGATAGCGCGCATCCTCTGCCGTTCCGCCCACCGCCTCAGCCGCTGCAAGGCATATTCTCGGGCGCACCCTCTTGCCTCCCGTACCAACGGCATAACGCATCGCCTTCGAAAGAACCTCTGGGCGAGTCCCCTCGGAAGGAAGAACTTCATCAAGAACTTTTTCAATAATCTGAGAAAGCCTCATCGTTACTCTCCCTTCACGATTTCAACGCCGCAAGAGCAACCTATCCTATTGGCACCTGCCTTAACCATCTCAAGCGCCGCCTCGCGCGTACGAATACCACCAGCTGCCTTTACGCCCATCTTCGCGCCAACCGTTTTGCGCATAAGCTTTACATCAGCTGCTTTCGCACCCCACGCGCCAAAACCAGTGGAAGTCTTAACAAAATCAAACCCGGCCTTCTTCGCAAGGATGCAACCTGTCTTTATTTCCTCAGGAGTCAAGTTGCAACATTCAAGAATCAACTTGGTGACAACATCTGCTCTTTTCTTCTTTGAAGAGGCAACAAGCTCGACAAGCTCCGCCAAGCACCCCTTCGGGCCTAAAGGATCATACTTTAAAAGCCGCTGATTGATGACAAAATCAAGCTCAGTTGCGCCATCTTCAATAGCCGCAAGCGCTTCTGCGACCTTAATGCGCGTTGCTGACTGGCCAAGAGGAAATCCCACGACTGTGCACACTGCAACAGAAGAT
This sequence comes from Kiritimatiellia bacterium, assembly GCA_017629735.1. Lineage (GTDB taxonomy): Bacteria > Verrucomicrobiota > Kiritimatiellia > RFP12 > UBA1067 > UBA1067. The sequence goes on along the minus strand of JAGBWQ010000083.1, from coordinate 6,460 downwards.
TCTTTCAAAAGCTTTGCCGCAAGCGGCACTTCCGAAGGATTAACGCAAACCGATGCGAAAGAATATTTTTTCGCCTCGCGGCAAAGTTTCCTTACAGCGCCCTTATCCCCGGCAGCGCCAAGGAAGGTGTGATCAATCATTCCAGAGAGTTTTTCTTTCATCGCGGAGCAGGCTTCATATACATGACGCATCGAGAAACTGCAAAGGCCCAATCGGACGGCATTCGCTTAAGCTCATGCCCGGCTCCCCAACTGTCGGTGTAGAGGATTTCTTTTTTCTTTTCGTTAAAGCCGATAATAAGGCGCATGTGCCCGCCGCCTGCTTGCAGAGATCCGCTCTCCGGATAAATACCAAGCTCAAGCCCCCAAAAAATAGGAACTCCCATAGAGACTTGCTTTCGAACCTCCGCAAGAAATTTTAGATACTTGGAGCGTTGCGCGCCATTTACCTTCATCTCCTTTAAAACTTCAACTTTCATCGCGCCTCTTGCGGCAGACGGACTATATGTAATCATTGAGCCAGTCCGCGTAATGTAAACATCTTCCGTTATAAGCGGAAAGCGCATCTTCCGCGCCATTCTATTGTAATCCTTAACCTCGTCTTCAAGCCCTTCTATACGCTCTTTCACATCTGCATCAAAGTCTCCATACGAAACAACTGTGGCAAGGCGATACTTCTTCCCGATTGATTCAATCGCATTTTTCATCGCAAGAATACTCGTACCTTGCTCTGCTGTCGTTCCAGCCGCCTGAGCAACTTCGTGCTCATCAATATCCACACCGTAATATTTAAGCACCCTCTCTGCTGTCGCCGCGGCACAATAGCCCTTCTGCCCTTGATCGACCATAGGAATGTTGTCAATAAAGACATCTCCACGCGGATCTTTCACAACATTGGCAGATATATGCTTGGCACTCTTGGAAACTTTAGCGCCACGAAGCTTCTTTTGTCCTTCCACCTTGCGCGGCCCATCGATTGTAACGCGGATAAAGCCTGGCGAAAATGTCGCCTTATTTTGCCCATCCTGACGGAAGCTCCACACAAGTGACGCTTGCGTAGACATCGAAGTCTTAGGCCAAACCTGAGTGCGCACAACACCCAAATTATTCTTAAGACGCTCTGTTTTCACTTGCGGAGCTTTCGCGCTTCCAGAAAGGTTCTTTCTTACATTTTCCAGAAGATCGAAATATTCTTTTCGACCCAACATCTTCTTAATCGGCACAGTACGCCTAAAACGCCTGCCTTGCATATCCACGCCGAACTCATAAGTCTCTGAGCCGCCCGAAGAAAAAAGAATTGCCTCTACTCTTGAAATTCCACCATCCAAAAATGTAACTTTCGTCTCATACACGGGAAGAGAAAAAAACGAAACAGCTCCATAATAACGGGAGTCTGCCCCTTCGCGCGTTTCGCTCGTAAAAGAAAATCCTTCCTCTGTGTGGTTCTTAACGAACATCACAGGATCAGAACTCCAAAACTCAGCTTTCCGAACCGCCTCGCCTATATCAAATGGCGCGGCGACACCCTTAAGCGCCACCGCCACCAAGACGAATAGGAATAGAAACTTTTTCATTTGAGGCAATACTGTTGCCGTCAAAAAGATGCTCCATCGAGTTTGACGCGCAACGAACCGATTTCAGATGCTGTATTAACTAGCGATGGATCGCGCTGCGCGGCAACTACTGAATCGGATGATATAGAATGCAGCCAAACCGAGGAAGAGGCCGCCACAAAAGGATCGGCCTGCCTATAAGCCCAACGCGCCCCGATAACACCGGAAAGAAGATCACCCATTCCTCCAAGCGCCATAAACGGATTACCCGCCTTGTTTTCGTAAATGCGCGAAGCATCGCTCGAAACGACAAGTGTGCGAGAGCCTTTAAGGACAACTGTCGCGCCATAGCGCAAAGCGATTTCTCGCGCAGCGGTGACTCTGTCTTCGTGGACTTTACCCTTCGCCCAGCCGAGCAATCTCTCTGCCTCGCCCTCGTGAGGAGTAAGGATAAGCTCCTGCCCTTTCGCGGGATCGTAGCCGTCTGTCCTTCCATACCACGCAGAAAGAATGGTAAGCGCATCGGCGTCAATCACAAAGCGGCCGCCTGCACCTGAAAGAAGACGCGAAACAATAAGCTCGGTAGAAACAGAAACGCCAAGCCCCATTCCAATGACAGTAACATCGGCGCGAGGCGGCACGCATGTTGCGGTAAGCTTCGTAAATGTAGCCTCTGGAACGAGAGAGCCTGCCGCTATACGCGAAGCATCGGGAACGACAAGCTGCACAAGCCCCGCTCCTGCCGCGCGCGCACCAAGGGCGGCGATTACAGGAGCGTGGATGTAATGACCAGATCCGCCGACTAGCGAGACAACCCCAACAGTCCGCTTGTTTGAATCACGGGATCGAGGAGCAAAGCCCTCCACTAATTCGGCGGGAATATTCATAAGATTTAGTCGATTACTGGACGAAGAATCATGTTCTTGAAATCGGCATCAGAATGGTCGCCCTGGAGATAGATGGGGCCGGGAGCAAAGAGATTGGCGTCGATTGCGCCACCTGTAACGCCGACTACAGGAGTATTGTCGATAATCGTAACTCCGTTGAGAACGACAGTAAGATGGCGCTTGTAAAGCGTGATGCTTACATGCTGCCATTCACCAGGCTTCTTTTCTGCCGCGACAGAAGGAACTACACGGCCATAGTAGGCGGCCATATTGTGTTCATCAACCTTCTTGCCGTAGCTGTCGATAACCTGAATCTCAAATCTGCCGCGCAGATACACACCCGAATTGGACTTCTCAGGAACACGAACATCGTATTCAAGATTGAAGTCGTAGAAATCGGCGCGCTTAGTCTTGATGTTAGCGCCGCCCCCGACCCAAGAGCCATCTGCTTTGCGACCCATCTTATTGGAAAGAACTTTCGTTCCGCCCTCCTCAGCGATAACCCAACCCATTTTGCTTTCGGGATTCATAATTTCCCACCCAGCAAGGCCATCTTTAAGAAGATCGATAGGATTGCCAAGCTTCGCGCTCTTCGTATCGACACCGCCGCAAATCGGAGGATTACGCTTGCCTGTAATCGAAGTTTCAACAAGACCGTCCTTCTTTACAGCAAGTGCCGTAAGAGTCGAGCCCTGCACGAAACCGCTAATCTTAAAGCCCCAAGGGTGGTCGAAGGAAAACTTGTTTCCGCAAAGCTTAACATTTTTCATCTTAAGCGGCGAAGCCCAGCGCCAGAGAAAAAGCGCCTCAGGATTTCCAGAAGAATCGCGCGAGACAATCATACTACCTGCAGGCATAAAATCGAAGCCTAAGTCCAAAGACCAGTTTCCAACGACTGGATCGCACTTACTAACTCCGCAGGGAGTAGTTTTGTTACACACACAACCAGCGAGCGCAAGCATCGCAACAACAAGAATCGTATTAATTTTCATAGGAAAATTATACCATATAAAGGCGCCCTTTAGCAACAAGCCAAAGGGCGCCTTAACTTATGTATTTACTTTAGCGAACGATTATAAGCGAGCCAACGCTCGAGAGAACTTCCCAGCAACCAAGATCGATGGCTCTTTGCTCTACACGGATATTTCCGCTGAGATCATAGGGCGAAACTCCCTCAGGGAAATAGGCAGGATCCAATGTGCCACGGTTGACGAGCTGCGAATTGCGCTTCTGGCGCAGGTCGCCGCCCGCGTAGTCGACAAAGTCCGCGTCCGACAGCACCGTCCATGTCGCGCATGACTCGTTCGTCACCGATGAGCCGCAGTAGTAGAAACGATTGAGATTCGAAGTGCCGAAGTTCGCCAGCGCGGAATTGTCGCCGTTGCCGTATATGACACTGTTCACCACCATTGCGTTTGCACTGTTGACATAAATGCCCGCCGAGTAGTTATATGTACTGCTGTAGGTTGACGCCGTGTTGCCGGCAAGAGTGCAGTTGACGACCTTCGCCGTTCCCTCCGCACAGATTCCGGCACCGGTGCTTTTGTTATAGCATATGTTGTTCTTCATGAGGCAGGAGTCCACAACGCCACCGGACGCATAAACGCCTGCTCCATAGCTAATATCCCCTGCATATTTTCTCGAAAGATTGCCCTCCAGAATCTGGCAACGAACAAGCCGGCCACCAGTCATATAGACGTTGCCGCCCTTTGCGCCCCGGTTAACACCTCCGCCGCTGATGATGCAGTTTTCAACCGTGCCTGCGGACAAACTAATGTGACCGCCCTGCCCTCCATCCGGAGCCCCACCCGTTCCATATCCTGTTCCAGAAATCGTCAAATTCGCAACGCGCGCCTGCGGATGCGTAATCAAGAATGCTCGTTTGCCGCTGACACTATCGACGATCGTTACATCGCCAGGATTTCCGGAATCGCCGACCACGGACACGGCGCTCGCAAGACGCATGTCCGTTTCCGTCAGGCTGGAACCTGCAAGAATCCTCACTTCAACGCCATCTATGCACATCACATTGCCGGAGACGTTGTTGGTTAGCGCAGCCAGCGCCGCCGTAAGCGTCGTCGACGCCATAGCCTTAGTTTTGAAGGGGAACGTCGGCGTCGCGCAATTCGAGTCAACATACATCACCTCTGGCGCGACAACGACAAGGGTCGGCACCGTGTACCACTCGCCCCAGCTCGCGCCGCCGTCAGGAGACGCCGAAAGCCGAACGGTGAAGAGACCCGCATCCGGATAGGCGTAAACGTGTACCGCATCCTGTGTATTCTCCACAATCCCGTTGCCGTAGTCCCACCGGAAGACAATGTCACTCGCAGGGCCAACGGCAGAGGCATTGAATGTTACATTGGAGCCCTCAAGCACCGCGTAACTCGATACAAAGCCAGCATACGCAAACGCCGACTGGTCAAGTTCATAGCAGCCGATATCGATCGCCGGTCCAGCAACGCGGGCGTTGCCGTCAAGGTCGAGCGACGAGCAATCTACTGGAAGATAGGCGGTACCAGTTGTACCAAAATCAACGAGCTTGGAGCCCACGATCGGACGAAGGTTCCCGGCGGCGAACTCGGCAAAGTCATTATCCGTCAGCACCGTCCACGTCGCACAGGATTCGTTCGTCACCGACGAGCCGCAGCAGAAGAAGCGGTCGAGATTCGCATTGCCGAAGTTGGACAGTGCGGAATTGTCGCCGTTGCCGTATATGACGCTGTTCACCACCATTGCGTTTGCACTGTTGACATAAATGCCCGCCGAGTAGTTGTATGCGCCGCTGCTGTAGGTTGACGACACGTTGCCAGATATCGTGCAGTTGACAACCTTCGCCGTTCCCCCTGCAGTGATTCCGGCACCTGCGGTTTTGTTGTAGCATGTGTTGCCCTTCACAAGACAGGAATCCACAACGCCGCCAGACGCATAGACGCCTGCGCCCAACCCCGTATTGCCGCCAGCAAAACCTGGCGAAAGCCGGCCATTCAGAATCTGGCAACGCACAAGTTTGCCACCCGACATCCAGACATTGCCGCCTTGCGAAGCACCGCGACCAACGCTACCACCACTGACAACGCAGTCCACAATGGCACCAGCGGTCATGTAAACGTGTCCACCATAACCCCCATCAGAACTGTATCCACTTCCAGATATCGTCAAGTTCGAAACGCGCGCATCCGGATGCGAGAGGTTAAACGCTCGCTTACCCGTCGTGGCGTCGTTTACAATGACATTGTTGCGATCCACGCCGACAATGGCAATCGGGCCGTCGAGGGCAAAATCAGTCTCTCCGTACGTGCCGACGGCAACGCGGATTTCCACGAACTGCGCGCCGGCTGCAATCGCGGTCTTCGCATTCTCTACCGCACTGGAAATCGTCGCAAACGGCGACGCTTCGGAGCCGTCGCCGCCAGAAGCCGCATCATCGTCTACAAAGTAGCGAAGATAGATCTTGAAACTGATCTCGCAGACCTTGCCAGATTGACCGTTGATACCCGTGACCGTCAAGATGGCATTGCCCGACTGCGTATTGCCAGTGTAGGAGACCGTGTAGTCAACATCCTTGGTCAGCAGCGTAACGCCGTCACTCGTCCGCACGACAGGTTCGGGGGTGCATCCTCCGCCTGCCCCCACATCCAAATACTGGTCGGGAATCGACTCGATATTGAAGTCCCCCGGCCGCAGGGCGAGGATCACGGTCCCCGAGCCGCCCTTGCCGCCGCAATTTCGACTATCGGTATTAGTACCGAGCCAGCTGCCACCGCCGCCACCACCGCCGAAACCATCGGTACCGGGTTGACCTGCGGCTTTCTTTTCACCGTCGACGCCGCCGCCAAGACCGCCGAATCCGGGATCGCAAGAGTCAGCGCCGCCGCCACCACCACCGCCGTAGCAAACCGCTTCGCCGGTGATGCTGCTCACGATGCCCTCGCCGCCATTGCCCGCGCGCTTGGGATCGTCCGTGCATTGGTAGCCCGCATGACCCGCGCCGCCGCCACCACCACCGGCCCTGCTGCTG
>JAGBWQ010000082.1 GCA_017629735.1 Kiritimatiellia bacterium | reverse complement strand
CTTAAGGTGAAGCATGTCCCGGCGTTTGGATTTCTTATTGAAGTTCCTAAAGGCTCAATTTCTCTCGTGCCAGAGGACTATGTCCGTAGGCAAACCCTTACTACGGCCGAGCGTTATGTTACTCCGGAGCTTAAAGAGTACGAGCGTAAAGTGCTTGGCGCGCAGGAGCATGCGGTTGCGATCGAGCAGAGGCTCTTCCGCGATCTTCTCTCTACCATTGCTGCGAAGACAGACGAGATTCAAACTATTGCCCAAGTCGTAGGAGAGCTTGATGCGACACTTTCGTTTGCCGATCGCGCTTTGGCTGCAGGCTATGTGCGCCCGACTGTGGACGACTCTGATGTTCTTGAAATTGAAGATGGTCGCCACCCGGTTATCGAGCAATTGCCAGATGCCGAGCCGTTTGTTCCCAATTCGGCAAAGCTCAACACCTCGACTGATCAGATAATGATTATCACGGGGCCGAACATGGCGGGTAAGTCGACATATATCCGTCAAGTTGCGACACTTGCGGTGATGGCGCAGGCAGGCTCTTTCGTTCCGGCTTCCTCCATGAGAATAGGCGTTCTCGATAGAGTCTTTACGCGCATAGGAGCGGGAGATGATCTTGCGCGCGGCCGCTCTACATTTCTCGTAGAAATGCAGGAGACTGCCAATATTCTCAACAACGCAACGCCCAAAAGCTTAATCGTGCTCGATGAGATTGGTCGCGGAACATCGACATTCGATGGCATATCGATTGCGTGGAGCGTGGCGGAGTATCTCCATGGCAAGAAGTCTGCCAAGGCAAAAACGCTTTTCGCTACGCACTATCACGAGCTTACTGATCTTGCCGAGTCGTTCTCTGGCGTTAAGAATCTTACGGTTAAAGTAAAAGATGAGGGTGGCAGAGTAGTCTTCTTGCGCAGGATAGTTCCGGGTGTGGCGGAGAAGAGCTTTGGTATCAATGTTGGTGCGATGGCCGGCCTTCCGCAAGAAGTAGTAGTCAGAGCAGGTGAGATATTGTGCGAGCTTGAGGCGGACGATATTGATATCACGGTTCGCAAGGGTGTTCGCAAGCCAGGCAAGCGTCTTTCCGAGTGTCCAGGGCAGATGACATTTTTCTGAAAGAGCGTGAACTAAATTAAGCGCGGTATGTTTTTGGTATAATACTTGTGATGGATTTGAAGCAATCATATTCTGCAGCTCTCAAGCTTATTTCCTCGTCGAAGAGGATTCTCGTTTCGGGTCATTTAAGCCCCGATGGTGATTCGCTTGGCAGTATGCTCGCGCTCGTTAGGTTCCTGGCTGATGCAGGATATGAGGCCAAGGCAGTTGCCGATATTAATGCTCTTGGTAAGCTTGGCTTTCTTGATGGCGTCGGCGATATTATTCCCGTTCGCAAGCTTCGTAGACAGAAGAAGTTCGATCTTTTTATCGCGCTCGATTGCAGCAGCTTCGATAGAATGCCGCCAGAAGTGCGTCCCGTCGCGCAATCTCTTCCAAAGATTTGCATCGACCACCATAAAACGAACGATGGAACATTTGGCGATGTTCAGATGTGCGATCCTCGCGCTTCCAGCACGGCAGAGATAATTTGGCGCTTCGCCAAGTGGAATGAATGGCCGCTTTGCCGCGAGATTGCAGAGGCTCTTTGGGTTGCGATTGTTACCGACACGGGGCGCTTTGCGTATGATTCCACATCTCCGCAGACTCTTCGTGCAGCAGGAGATATTCTTAAGCACGGCGTTCGCACCGCTTACATCAACGATATAATTTACGGTTCTTTCCCTCGCAAGGCCATTGAGCTTAAGAGGATTGCATGGCGCTCGCTTCATATTTGGAAGAATCGCAAGGTTGCGGAGGTTACGCTAACTCGCGACGATTTCAGGTCGGTTCGCGGCACCAAGGCCGATGTCGAAGATGTAATTGAAATCCCTCGCTCTACCGCAAGGAACGAGATCGCGCTTTTCTTCTATCAGATACCAGATCGCACCAAGGAGACTCGCTGCTCAATCCGTACGCGCGGCAATTGGGACGCGACGGAAATTGCAGGGCGCTTTGGCGGCGGCGGACACGCAAAGGCGGCAGGGTGCACAATCACGGCTCCTCTCGCAAAGGCCAAGCGGCTTATGCGTTCCGCAGTAAAGGATATTCTGAAAAATGCGTGTCGCAAGACGATGCGCATCAATTTGCAAGATGTGGGGCGCGTGTGATGCGTTTTAGCGTCAACTGGCGCTTCGTGCGCAATGCCGCCGCCATCTGTTTGCCGACGGCTTGTGCTATTGCCCTTGGCATTTCTTTTCTTGTCATTCAAGTTCCTCGAATAGAAAAGAATGAAAGAGCGCGCGTGCGCGCTGAATATCGTGAGGTTGCTCTCAACATAAGGCAAGATCCAACGAAATTTGCCGAGATTCTCGAGAAGGGAGATTTGAAGGCGACAGGTAAGATGGCTCCCGGCAAATGGGGCTATCTTCCTTCCGACGCCGCGGGGCAAGTGAGAGTTTGGTACGATGATGGCTCTGTCGCTCGTTATGTTGAAGTTCCTGTTGTGGAAGAGGCGCCTGAAGGGTTTATATTCACATCTTTTGTAATCTTTTTCATTTTCGTTATCGTTCTTCTTACTTTCTTTGGCGTCAGATTTTTCATTCGATACGCGCGTGAGAGAGACGAGTTTGTCGCTGCTACGGTGCACGATCTTACAACTCCTCTAGTTGGCATGCGTATGGCAGTAGGCAAGAGTGACGACGATGCATTGGCGCTCGTCACGCGCATGATCAGCCTTGTTGAAAATTTAAAGTCGTTTCTACTTCTTGGTGGTCGCCGCGCCGCGCCAAAAGTCGAGAAGGTCGATGTCCTTTTGTCGTGCCGCGAAGCATACGCGCCGTTCCGCGATGATTTCCGCGATTTCTACGATGGCGCAGATGTGGGTATATCGTTTGATGGAGAATCTGCAATTGCTGTCGCAGACAAGACGCTTGTGGTGCAAGTTCTCTGGAATCTTTTTGCAAATGCTCTAAAGTATGCCGCGCCTCACGGGAAGGTGGAAGTTAAAATTAAAGAGACTCCTTCTTCAATAAAAGTATCGTTCCTGGATGAAGGCCCCGGCATGTCCGGGCGTGATCGGAAGAAAGTCTTTAATCGCTATTATCGGGCGCGCAGCATTGCCTCGTCAGGGAAGGGCGGCTTTGGCATCGGGCTTTGCATCGCAAGGGAATTTGCTCGCTCAATGGGCGGTGATGTAACCGTCTCACAAAACGGCAAGGGTAGTGCTTTTACAATGGAGCTTCCAAAATGAAGAGTCTTATTGCAAGCGCATTAGTGTTAGCGTCGCTCTCCGCTTTTTCAGCAGGAGATAAAGGGAGGACGCTTGGAGACGAGACAAGCGCAATGCGCTCTCGCATAGAGTCGTCCATAAGGAAGATGCTCTCCTCCGAAAAATTAAGGAGCGGCGTTACCGGTACAGTTACTCATGTTGAGCGCGAGTTTTTCTTTTTGCAGGCAGAAGATGCGGCGCTGAAAATATTTTCTCACGGCAAGATGGCTCTGCACCCAACCGATCTTGTGGTTGTCGATGTTAAGCCGTCAATTGAGGGCGGGTATGTGGTCTTTGATGCCGAATCCATTAAAAAGATCGGCTCAGGCACGCTTCCTCAGCCGCGCAATGCCAGCGCGAAAGATCTCGTGTTTGTCGCGCTCTCCCGTAAGGATAGAGCAAGAGATGTAAACTGGCGCAGAGTTGAAGTGCGCGGCAGAGCGATCGGTCTTACTGAGTCAGGGTTTGCTATTGATGTCAACGAACTTCCCGTTACTGTTGTCACAGACGATGTGCCATCGTTTCTTTCCGATTCCGACACTACTCGCCCTATCGTGAAAGTAACTGGTGTAGCAGAGCTTATTCTCGATCAGTCTGCGATAATAGGTAGATCTCCGTGGGTGATGGGCGTTAAGCTCTATATGTCAAATGAGTCCGATGTTGCTATCGAGCCAGATATAGTTTATCTTGCGAACAAGCACGACAAGAGATTGCAAATTGCTGTTATCTCTGCATTCGTCGTTCTTGGCGCGCTCGTTCTTTTCTTTGCAGGCTATGGCATAAGGCAGGCTCGCAGGCGTCTTCGGTCGCAAGTTCTTATGACAGAGCGCAAGCGCATGGCAGACGATCTTCATGATACTATCGAGCAGCATATCGTTGGAGCTGGGATGCTTCTCCAGCTCGAGCGCACAAAAGAGGCCAACGATGTTCTGCTGAGAGCGAAAAGAGAAATGCGAGATATCGTTTGGGGCTTGAAGAACGACGATATGATGCGCCTCTCTCCGTCCGACATGATACGCGAGTATGTGAAAGACGAGAATCGCAAGGGAATGTATCGTATAGACTGTCGTCTGCTTGGATTGCCTGAGCATCTCGATGCGACGAAGATGCGCGATCTTTCGCTTGTTCTTCGCGAGGCTGTCGGCAATGCTGTTAAGCATGGGCGCGCAAAGAAGATAGCTATTGTATGCGATCCTACGGAATCTGGCGGCTGGCGTCTTCGAGTTTCGAACGATGGAAAACTTTTTGATCCTGCTTCCGCGCCTGGCGTAGACGAGGGGCATTTTGGAATTGAAGGAATGAAGTCTCGCGCCAGGAGGCTTGGCGCAGAGCTTTCGATTTGTGCCGACGGAAATAGAACCGTGCTTACATTGGAGGCAAAACGATGATACGAGTAGCTGTTGTTGATGACCATGTGGTAGTTAGAATGGGATTGAGGCATTTGATCGCCTCATCACCTGATCTTGAATTTTGCGGAGAGTTTGGCGGCGGCGTCGGCGCTGCGACATTCGTTTCTGAAGTTCGCCCAGATGTCGTGCTGATGGATGTGAGAATGCCCGATATGAGTGGCGTCGATGCGCTTAAAGAGATTCTTGCCGCAGACCCTAAGGCGAGAGTTGTAATGCTTACTACATCGGACACCGAGGAAGATGTTTATCGTTCGATAGAGGAAGGCGCTCTTGGCTATATTATGAAGGAGTCTCCTGTTGACGACATAATTGCCGCGGTTCGTTCTGCTATGGCCGGCGATGTTTATATGAGCGAAGACGTTCGCCGCATCTACGAAACGCGCAAGGGAGTAAAGGGGCTTTCTCCTCGCGAGAATGAAGTTCTCGTTTGCGTTTCGCGCGGGCAGAACAACCGCGAAATTGGCGCGAGCCTCGGCATCAGTGAGAATAGCGTGAAGATGCATTTGAAGCGCATATTCTTCAAGCTCGGCGCAACCGACAGAACTGAAGCCGTGGAGCTTGCCGTTCGCCGCGGGTTCATTTCCAGAGGATAATCGTTCATGGGAAAGATCAAGCGTTTCAATTGGATCATGTTCGCGGCGATGATTGCTCTCATCGCCTTGGGGACAGTCGCAATATGGTCTTCTGGAAATGCTCGTGCGCAAGACATATTCCATGACAAGTGGATAACTAATATTATAACTGCCACCTTCGGTCTTGTTCTTTACTTCATTTTAGCTTTCACCGATTATCGCAAAACTTTCACATTCTTTGCCGTTCCTGCGTATGCAGTTTCGATCTTCTTCCTTGTGATAGTTTTGTTTTTCGGCTCTACGGTGCTTGGCGGCAAGAGATGGCTTTGGTTTTTCCAGCCAAGTGAAGTATCAAAGCTTTGCATTATCGCGCTTGTGGCAGTTTTGTTTGGTGATGTCGAAAGTCGCTTTGCTCGCTTCAGACATTCCTTCAAGGGATTTTTGTTGTCCGCTCTTGTTATCGGTATCCCATGCGCGCTCATTCTTGCAGAGCCAGATCTTGGAACGACGCTCGTTCTTGTGCCGGCGACAGGACTTATGCTTTTTACTGCCGGCGTGTGGAGGCGGGGGCTTGGAGTTTGCACTGCGTTTGCTCTTGCTGCCGCGCTTGTGATTTTAGGTGCCGTCTATGAGGCTGAAAAGCCAGGTGTCCCGCAAGAGCGTCGCGAGAAGATTTTGAAAGTTCTTCCTCTTCGTCCGCATCAGGTGAAGAGAGTAAAGGTGTTCCTTTTCCCAGAGGACGATCCTCGAGGGGCAGGGTACAATCTTATTCAAGCCAAAATTTCCATCGGCTCTGGCGGATTGTCGGGCAAGGGCGTAGGCAAGGGCGAGATGAGCGCCTTGATGTATTTGCCACAGGCAATTTCGATGAACGATTTTATTTTCTGCGTTTGGGCAGAAGAGACTGGATTTGTCGGAGTGTTGCTGCTCCTTTCTCTCTTTGCCGCGCTACTTCTGCCATGGTGCTATATTGCGTTTCTGGCAGGAGATTCGCG
>JAGBWQ010000081.1 GCA_017629735.1 Kiritimatiellia bacterium | reverse complement strand
TGGCAAGACACTGAGCGCCTCACGCTTCTTCGCCAAGCATTCGAGTCGCCAGTTATAGCGCTAATTCATTCTATTCACGATTTCTGCAACACGACAAACGACGAAGACTTGGCGATGAAACTTTCGGCCGATGCCGACAGGCTTCTTTCTTTCATCAATGAGGCAGCATTCGTTGTAGATGGCGAAAAAGAAGATTCCCATGTCTACTGGATTGAAAGAATAGCAGTTGAGAAAAAGAAGAAAAAGAAAGTAAGGCTCGTTGCCGCGCCCCTTTCCGTTGCTGAGAGCCTCTCAGAGATGGTATACAAGGCAAAAGACTCAGTAATACTTTGCTCCGCAACTCTCCGCACCGGGAACGATTTTAGATACTCTGCAAAGCGCCTCGGGCTTGGCGAAGGCTTTTCCTTCCTCACGGCAACAAGCCCCTTCGACTACTTCCGCCAAGCGCTTGTTCTCGCGGCAGATCATCTCCCGGATCCATCGGCAGATATGCCATCTTGCTGCGCGGCACTTGCCGAACTTCTGCCTCGCATTTTCGCGGCAACACGCGGGCGTGCGCTCGTTCTTTTCACGAGCTTTGAAATGATGAACGCAGTTGCCGCGCTATCAAGGGAAGCTTTCGAAAAGAACTCCATTACTCTTCTCGTTCAAGGCGAAGGCGCATCGCGCGAAGAGATGACAAGAATCTTAAAGACTTCCTCTCGCACAGTCCTTTTTGGCGCGCAATCATTCTGGGAAGGCGTAGATGTCGCAGGAGATGCTCTTTCTTGTGTTGTAATTCCGCGTCTTCCGTTCGCACATGTTGGCGACCCTGTATCAGAAGCAAGAAGCGAAAAAGTCCAACGCGAGGGAGGCAACCCCTTCCGCGACTATGCGCTCCCCGAGGCGGTCATTCGTTTTAGGCAAGGCTTTGGCAGGCTTATTCGCACAAAGACAGATCGCGGCGCTGTAATTATCACAGACCCTAGGATTGTTACGAAAAACTACGGCTCCGTATTTCGCCGCTCCATTCCAGCCTCTGTCCATACAGTCTGCGACGACGACGAAATAGTAGGCCGCATCACTGCGTTGTGATGCGGCCTCATGTGCGCTTTTTTATGCGCTAAGGCTTACTTCATAAAGCACTCTATGACAGGAATCTCAACCGGCGGCTTGACCGTCGGGAAGAACAAGTGTGCATCGAATCCGCTCTGATGATCGCAGAATGTTCCGCCCTGACCGACTGCTTTGAGCTTAATCTCGGAAGCGTCGTGGAGGAACTGAACATAGCGAATATCCTTGCCGAACTTAATTCCAAGCTGTCCAGCGGGATAGTAAAGGAAGTGGATATAAAGCCTCTTTGTCTCGGGGTTCCAAGTAAGGACAGTGCCTTCTGGCGTTTCGTACTTCTCGGGAGCCTCGGTGCAACCATAGATAGAACGCGAGTTAACGCGCATCCACTTTGCGAAATCATCAAGGCGCTCCTTCGCACGATAGTCAAATTCGCCGCGCGCGGTAGGACCAACATTCATGATAAGGTTGCCGCCGTGGGCGACTGCTCCGACGAGCGAGAAGATTGCCTGCTTGGGCGACTTCCAGCTCATCTCATCGCGAGAATAGCCCCAGCTGCCAGAAAATGTCTGGCAAGTTTCCCACGCATACTTCTTGCCATTGAGCTTCGGCCAAGAAGAAGGATTGAACTGCTCTGGCGTTATGAAATCCGTTCCGCCAGGCACATCGTTAAGGTCAAGTCTATTATCAATGATGATATGCGGCTGAAGTTTTTTAGCAAGAGAATAGATTGCCGCAGAATCCCAATCGTCGCGACCCTTTCCGTCGGGCCCTGGATATGAGAAATCGAACCAGACAATATCGATTTTCCCGTAGTTCGTAAGAAGCTCCGTCACCTGATTGAGCATATACTTGCGGTAACGCGCCATATCGCGGCCCTTGTTAAACTCCTCCGCCTTCACCTTTCCCCAAAGAGGATGGCAGTTATCAATCGTG
>JAGBWQ010000080.1 GCA_017629735.1 Kiritimatiellia bacterium | reverse complement strand
TGGAGTCGCCGTTGGAATGTTGTTAAAATCTGCCGCACGACACAGGAGCTTCTCTCGCTCGTTTGATTGAAAAATATTTTAGCCTCGTAACATGGAAGAGAAAAAGGAAATATCTCAAAAGAAAGGAACGCGAATTTCGCGCGATGAGATTCTTTTTCTTTTGTCAGAAGAGCCGCTTGATAGTCTTATTGAAAGAGCGTATGCGGTAAAGGTTGCCGAGATAGGCAAAAGAGTTTCTTTGCGAGCTCTTATAGAATGGTCTTCCGTTTGTTCAAAGAATTGCTATTATTGCGGAATTCGCCGCGGCAACTCAGCGCTTGCTCGCTATCGTATGAGCGAAGATGAAATAGTCTCTCTTGCGTTAAAGGCGCACAAAGATGGCTATGGAAATTTAGTTCTGCAATCGGGCGAGATAGAATCTGATGAGAACACATCTTTTGTCGAGCGCGTTCTTAAAAGGATTGCAGCTTCTTTAGGAGATGATTTCGGTGTCACGCTAAGCCTCGGCGAGCAAACAGATGAAGTTTTCGAGCGTTGGCGCGAGGCAGGGGCGCACAGATATTTGCTTCGGATTGAGACTTCAAACAGAGAGCTTTATTCCAAGATACATCCTCAGGAATGTTCGTGGGAGCGTAGGCGCAATTGTCTTAGGTCGCTTAGAAAGTGCGGCTATCAAGTTGGAACAGGCGTGATGTGTGCTCTTCCTGGGCAGACGATTGAGGATCTTGCAGATGATATTATCTTTTTCGCAGAAGAAGATATTGATATGATCGGAATGGGGCCGTATATTCCGCACCCAGCAACGCCTCTTGGACAAGGCGAAGTGCTTGATGAGGCTGCCAAGCGCGAAAGGTTCGATCTTGCGCTTCGAATGATAGCAGTTGCAAGAATCGCTTTGGGAGATGTGAATATCGCATCGACTACTGCGTTGCAGGCCTTAGATCCGCAAGGGCGCGAGAAGGGGATATTGGCAGGAGCAAATGTTATTATGCCGAATGTCACCGATTCGAAATATAACGAGTCCTACAATCTTTATGCTGATAAGCCTCGCTCTGATAGTGCGTGCGGAGAAGATGTAGGAAAACTCTCTCATCTTGTCGAATCGATAGGAGAGAAATTGCTTGTTGGAGAGAGAGGAGACTCTCCTCATTACAAGGCGAGAGGTGGGGATTTGGTATAATTCAAAAGCATTAGTGGGATAGAGATTTTAAAAAGGAGTAATGAAATGAAAAAAGACATGTCGTATCGTTCTAAGGTTGTAAGCTTATGCGTGTTCGCGCTTTCGTTTGCCGCGCTCTCGCAGTTGTTCGCTGCGGATATTTCCGTGGAAACTCTTTCGTCGAATCTTTGGCGCGTTCGCGAAAAGGGGTCGGAAGGAAGCCTTATGAACAGGTACGGAACGATCACAGATTTCCCAGTTCTTTCGGCTGCCTCTTCTGATGCAAACGCCATTAGCCTTGCAGGAGAGAAAATATCTGCGAAGAAGGTCGATAAAGGCTTTTCCATTCGTTTCCCGCTTGATCCTGATGAAAGAGTTTACGGTTTGGGAGACGCAAGCCGCGCCAATCTTCAGCGCCGTCCAGGGCGTTACGATATTTATGTTCGTAACATAACAAGCTACATTCCAATTCCGATGGTGATAACATCAAAGGGGCGTGGATTTTTGATTAACACCACATGGCCGAATGTGATTGATGTCGGTCAGGCTGATAAGAATGCAATCGTCTGCACCGCAAAGGAAGGAACGATAGATTTTTATGTGTTTACAGGCAAGGACTTCCGTGAACTTCTTAAGACATATACGGATCTTACCGGCAAGTCTACGCTTCTTCCTGCATTCGCATTTGGCTTTTCGTATGTTGCCAATCAGTGGATAGATGCGTTTGATCTTATTCAAGAAGCGCGCGAATTTCGCGATCGTAAGATTCCTTGCGATGTTATTGGTCTTGAGCCTGGCTGGATGGAGACTTTCTACGATTTTACAACACGCAAGCGTTGGGATCCTGGCAGGTTCTATGTCCCATATTGGATGAGTGCAGATTCTCCGAACTTGTTTACGCGTGCTCTTGCACGAATGGGATTCAAGCTCTCACTTTGGCTTTGCTGTAACTACGATCTTACTCGCTACGAGGAAGAGCTTCTGCAAGGCAAATGGAAGGGCGCGATGGAGCGCAACGCAAAGCCCCAAGAGTATGATGAAACTTTCGTTGACGACCATGTCGTAAAGCCTGTAGCCATCAGAGATCCTCGCTACAATGTTGAGTGTGGGCGTGCGCGTGCTTTGGGTCCAGAGGGAACGCGTCCTTGGTTTGAGCATCTTAAATATTTCTGTGACACGGGAGCTAAGTGTTTTAAGCTCGATGCCTCAAGGCAGGAAAATCCTTCTTCTCGCAAGTGGGCAAATGGCAGGAGCGATGAAGAGAATCACAATATCTATCCTATTATTTATGCGAAGCAGATGAGTGAAGGATATGAAGCGTATACGGGAGAAAGGTCGATGATCTATACTTCCTGCGGTTACGCTGGCCTTCAAAGGTATGTTGCTTCTTGGGCGGGCGACACAGGTGGTGGCCTTGGAAGTCAGATCTCGTGCTTGAACCTTGCTGTTAGTGGCCACTCAAATCAGAGCTGCGACATGAGCCTTTTTAATCGCGATTTGTCGCCATCTTTTGAAGGAATGCATTTTGGATTCCTCTCTCCTTGGAGCCAGCAGAACAACTGGGATTATGCAAATCAGCCTTGGTATCAAGAAGATGAAAATATTGAGGCATTCCGCAAGATGGACAATCTCCGCTATCGCCTCTTCCCGTATCTTTATGGGGCGGCGGCCGAGGCTCATCGCACAGGTTGGCCGTTGATGCGTCCTCTCGCATTCGTATATCCAGATCGCGAAGAGTATGCAAATATCACAGCCACTTACATGCTTGGTAACGACCTTGTTGTTTCCGCATTTAAGAAAGAGGGTATTGTTCCTCCAGGTGAATGGTATGATTTCTTCACGGGCGAGAAGGTTGTAGGACCTTCAAAACGTTCTGTCGTTCCTGCTCCTGGCCGCGGCGGTATGCTCCTCGTGAGAGCAGGCGCCATAATTCCTATGTGGCCTATTAAGCAGCACATCGATAAAGGCTGGAACGAAGAGGTCGAGCTTCATGTTTGGCCTGGCAATGGCGAGACCGATCTTTATGAAGACGATGGTATTTCTCTCGAGTACAGAAAGGGCGCATATTCTCTTACACGCATCGTCAATAAAGGTGGAAAAGTTGAGATCTCCAAGCGTGTTGGTTCGTTTAAGGGAATGCCCGAAAAACAGCCTCGTTTCGTGGTTGTAAAAGAGCCTGTTGGCGCCTATTGAAACGGCTGATATGCTTTGGTATAATGTATCAAATTTTACCAACGAAAGGTAAGGAGGGAGAATAGAATGATTGGATATTTGATGGACGGCGGATGGATGATGTTGCCTCTGCTTGTTTGCTCTGTTGCGATGGTGGCTGTCATCATCGATCGTGTAAGGGCGTTTCGCTGTGCGGCGAAGATCGATCCTGTTAAGCTGCGCTCCGATGTTTGCTCGGCCGTTGCTGCGGGAGACATCGACAAGGCTGTTGCAGTGTGCGAGGAAGCAGAAGGGCCTCTTGCGGCAGTTCTTCTTACCGGCCTTCAGCGTCTTAAGATAATGCGCGAAAGGGGCCGCTCTGAAATTGAAGTTGGCGCAGGCGTCACCAAGGCGATGGAAGACTATGCGCCGCGCTCAATGAACGGGCTTGAAAAGCGTCTCGGCGTTATGGTGCTCGTCGCTTCGATTTCTCCCCTTATCGGAATGTGCGGTACGGTAACGGGTATGATTAACTCGTTCTCCGTGATGGCCGAAGCTGCAGGTCTCGATCCGGGTGCTGTTGCAGGTGGTATTTCCGAAGCGCTTATCACTACGGCCGCAGGCTTGATTATCGCTATCCCCGGCGTCGTTGCGTACAATATGTTCCAGAAGCGCGTTGAAGAGTGGAACATGCATCTTGAAGGTGCTATTGCCGAGTTCGGGCAGGCTGTTGGAGCTTAATGAGGCTTCTTTCGCGCCGATAAGTTGAATTTTAGATTGCCAAAATGAAGAGGATTGGAGCTAAAAAGCAAGGGGATATAAGTCCCGATTTGACATCCTTCTCGGATATCGCAAACTTGCTTATAATCTTTTTCATCTTGACGACTTCGCTCGTCAGGCCTTTTGGCCGTCAGATGGATATGCCCTCGAGCGCGAAGCCGCCAGAGCAGCAGAAGAGCGCAGACACGCCAACAGTTCGTCTTACCGTAGACAAGATTGTCTTTTCTGAAGGCGAGAAGAACGAGCGCGAGCTTACGATGGATCAGTTGCGTTCCGAGTTGTGGAAGCGCAACTTCCCATCACTTAAGCCTGAGAGGCGCGCGGTGGTGGTTGAAACTTCGCCCGATGTTAAGTATGAACGCTACTACCATGTTGCCGCGGCAATTGCGGCAGCTGGCGGTGTTATAGCCATTATGGAGGAATAACAAATGGCTATTAGAAGAAGAAAGAAGCCTTCTCTTGTTTTGCCGCTTTCCTCCATGGGCGACATTGCGTTCTTGCTTATTATCTTTTTCATGCTTGCCTCCAATTTCATGAAGACCGGCAATGTCGAGCTTGAAAAGCCGGGCGCTCCGCAGCTCGAGCAGCAAGAAGCTCCGAAATGTTCTGTTCTCATGGATAAAGATGCCCTCATTTGGTACGAGGGTGCGCAATCGTCGAAGGACGAAGTGATGGGTGCGCTTAAAGAATTGGTCGGCAAGAACCGCGATTTCCTCGTCCATGTTTCCATCGATAAGGAACTTAAAAAGAAAGATTTCATGCCCCTGATTGAGGCTATTAGCGAGTCTGGGGCGAAAATGGTGCTCACCGGAGAACCGGAGGACTGAAAGATATGAAAAAACCAGATACGCTCCTTACGGAGATTGAACGCTCCATATTTGTCAAAGCTCTTGTGATTTCCACGATCGCACATGTGGTTTTGCTTGCGGTAACATCGTTCTCGCTTTTTGCTGATTGGGGGAAGTATGGTTTCCATGCTCCTTCCTACATCAACGCTCAAAAATCGAAGGAGAACAAGGAGGCTGAAGCTGCTCGCCGTAAGGCAGAGGTAGAGGCGAAGGCCGAAGCTGCCGCAAAGGAGAAGGAGGCAGCATCCGATCCCAAAGCAGAAAAGACTGCTCCTGCCGCAGAAGGCCAGGCGCAGGCTGCTGCTTCTGAGAAGGACGAAAAGGTCACTCCTCCGGAAATTGAGCCTCTTCCGCCAAAGAAGGAATTTCAGCTCGGCGACGATCTTACTCTCGACTGATAAGCGATTTTTCTTAGCGGTAGATGAAATACGTCGAGATAGTACTGAACGCCATAGAGCGCTTTCACCATCGCCTTTCACGCGCGGCACTCCGCGTTGTGGAAGCGGTTTGGTTTAAGTTCTTGCGCGTTCCGCTCTCGCTACGCCTTGCAATTGGATTCTTCCCATTAGCGATTCTCGCGGTTTGGTGCGCACATCTCGTTTCTGGTGGATATGTGGCGCAGTGCGAATTCGACGAATCGTTTGTGCGCTACCTTGAGCGTGCTGGGCACCTTGAAGCCGGTTCGCGTCTTGCTCTCGCTTGCATAGGTGCGGCAGTTCTTTCAGTTCTTGCGATGCTTGCCGCGCTTTTGAAGCGTGCGTTTTCGTTCCGTGTGATGCAAGCTGCATGGGCGGCGTTCGCCGTTGCATCGTCGCTTTCTGTTCTTTGGCTGATGCAAATTGGACCGATTCTTGTCTCGGCAGATCACAAAGCCTTTAGCTCAGGAATGCGCAATGAGCTTTGGACAGGCATACTCTTTTGGTCTTTCATCGTAATTCTTTGGACGCTTGCGCTTCTTCTTGCTCTCTTGCAGCGTTCGCTTCGCCGCGCTTATTGCCTCAACTCTGAGCCGATTACTCGTGATGCGGGCGAGAAGGCGCTCGACGCGATGAAGACGACAGTCGGTGACCGTAGGTGGAAAAGCTCCATCTATTATGCGCTGACGGCATTTTTCTTTATTCTCTTTGGGCCATATCTTGCTTTCATGTGGGGCTGGGAAGAGCCTTATGGCTTGCCTCAAGGTGGTGGCCAGCAAGTCTTCGAGCAAGTTAAGGTAAAGAAGATCAAGAAGAAAAAGCCAAAGAAGCTTACTGTAAATCCGTGGAGCCCTTATATCCTTGAGCGTATGGACATCGACGATGTCGTTACATTGAAGGAGCTTGAAGAGGAAACTCGCGACACTTATGCTGCTCAAAATTCCGTAAACAAAGGCGGCAGGGGCAAGGGAACTGGAGGTTGGCCCAGCGGAATGGAGGGAGCTGCCATTCGTTTCATAAGACTTAAATATCGTGGTGGCGACTGGGATCAGGATATGGGCAAGGGCGCCGACTACAATCTGCTCGTTAAGTTCAACGAGTGGACTGGTATGAAGATTGCCAAGGATACTGAATTCCGCGAGATCGAGCGTCTTAAATTCTTCCCGAAGAAAAAGTCGCCTCCGTTCGTCTTTATGACGGGTATGCGTGGCATTTCCATTTCCGACCGCGAAGCTCGCGTGTTGCGTGAATATTGCCTTAATGAAGGCGGAATGCTTTTTATCGACAACGGCGGCGGGCATTTTGATTCTGCGGTCAAGTCGATGCTTCGCAAGGTGTTTCCCGGAAAGCCTCTTGTTGATATTCCCAACGACGATCCAATTTATCAGCGTCCGTACGTATTCCCCGATGGTGCGCCGCCTTTCTGGCATCATGCAGGGTATCGCGCAAAGGGAGTTCGCGACGAAGGCCGTTGGGTTGTCTTCTACCACCCTGGCGACATAAACGATGCTTGGCGCGACGATCACTCTGGCGCGTCGGCAGAAGTCGCAGATCAAGCATATAAGCTCGGCATCAATGTAATGTTTTATGCGTTTAACCAGTATTACAGGCGACACTACGAACAGTAGTTGCTGACGAGGATTTATGAGTATAAAGAAAACAATTATCGCTGTCGCTCTTGTCGCGGCGGCGTTTGCTTTGAAAGCGGAGAGCCTTACATTTACTGGTGGCACCGATAAGGATCATCTTCTTTACAAGGCTGGAGAAGAGATTGTCTTTAATGTGACGCTTATCGACAAGGATAAGAAGAACGCTCCCGTCAAAGGCAGAAAACTAGTTTGGGAGAGAACTGGTGACGACGGGAAAAAGGCGAACGGCGAGGCTATGTCTGATGAGCCGCTTATCGTCAAGACGAAGATTGATATTCCTGGTTTCGTCAGAGTCATCGTAAATGTGCTCGATGAAAATGGCAAGAAGGTGCCAGGGCCATTTGCGCAGTTTGATGGTAATGCTGGTGCTGATGTTATGGAGATACAGCCATCTCCGAGGCCTGAAAATTTCGATGAGGTTTGGGATACGGCAATTGCAAGAATGAAGTCCGTTCCAATGAAGGTGCGTTTGGAGAGAATTCATTGCCCCAATCCTGCAGTTATGATGTCGGAGTTTTCCGTCACTCTCACACCGGGTGAGGGCCCTGCGACAGGGCGTGTGGCGTGGCCTGTTGATGCAAAAGATGGCACTCTTCCCATAAGGGTTGAGACGCCCGGATATGGATATGGTCGCAATCCAATCAATCCTGCGAGCGTTCTTGATAAGGGCGGAAATATTATCATCGCCATTACTCGCTACGGCGAAGATCCGTTAGGATCCGATGAGTATCACATGAACCTTTGGACGAATGCGTGCTTTGCTTTCTGCTGGCATAACATGACTTCTACTAACGCGAACGATCAGTTCAGAATGGTGATGCGCGATCTTCGTGCGTTGCAGTTCGCCAAGACTTTGCCGCAGTGGGATCATAAGACAATAAAAGTCGGAGGCGGATCGATGGGTGGGTACCGCTCCATCGCCCTTGCGGCATTTGATCCCGATGTCACCTCGTGCAGTGCGCACTTTTCGTGGATGGCAGACCTTGCGGGTAACACAAAGTATGGCCGTATTGCAGGGTGGCTTCCGCGTTGGACTGTTGAGCTCGATTATATCGATTCCGTTCATTTTGCGCCGCGCGTAAAATGTCCTGTCGATATGCTTGTAGGCCTTAGTGATTATGTCTGCCCGCCATCTGGTCAGATGATTCTTTACAGGCTCTTCGGTGGCCCTGTAAAGATGAAAGCTCTTCAGAATATTGGGCATGGAATTGGTTTTGGAGTTAAGTGCCCCGAAACATCTTACAGCCGCGGCCCATCTGATGGCTCCGGCAAGGTGGTTCTCGTGCCTGATAAACGCTGAGAAAAACGATGATGAAAAAGAAAAAAGAACCTAATCTCACCAAGATTGCTTCGCTCGTCAAGAGTCTTCTTGTTGAGTTGGGCGAAGATCCTTCGAGAGAAGGTCTTGCCAAAACGCCAGAGCGCGTAGCGAAGGCGATGTCGTTCCTTACTCGCGGGTACAGGCAGAATTTGCGTTCTGTGGTAAACGGCGCGAAGTTCACGAGCGGCACGAATCACATGGTGATTCTCAAGGATATCGAGCTTTATTCTCTTTGCGAGCATCACATGCTCCCGTTCTACGGCAAGTGCGCCATCGGCTACATATCGAAGGGCAAGGTGCTTGGTGTTTCCAAGCTTGCGCGCATAGTCGATATGTATGCTAGGAGATTGCAGATTCAAGAGAGAATGACGGAAGAGATTGCTAATGCCATCATGAAGGAGTCTGGTGCAGAAGGGGTTGGCGTTGTGATTAAGGCGCGTCACCTTTGCATGATGATGCGCGGCGTCGAAAAGCAGAACTCTGAGATGACAACTAGTGCAGTTCTTGGGTCGTTCCGCACGGACGAGAAGGTGAGAGGGGAGTTCCTTTCTCTTATCAAGTAATGCGTGTTTAGACACTTATTTATGGTATAATTCAGGTAATTCAACTTAAGGAGAAAAAACAATGAGCTACAAAGACGCGAAGAAAAAATATTCGAAGATTGGCATCGACACAGAAAAGGCCATTGAGTCTCTCTCGAAAATTGCAATTTCCATGCATTGCTGGCAAGGCGATGATGTTGGTGGTTTTGAAACAACTGGTGGCGCTTCGGGCGGTATTCAGACGACGGGCAATTACCCTGGCAAGGCTCGCAACCCCGAAGAGTTGATGAACGATATCGCATTCGCGCTCTCGCTCATTCCCGGCACACATCGCGTAAATCTTCACGCGTGCTATGGTATTCACCCCGATAAGGTTGTTGACCGCGATAAGATCGGTCCTCAGCAGTTCGCACCTTGGGTGAAGTGGGCGAAGAAGACTGGCGTTAAGCTCGACTTTAATCCTACGTTCTTCTCGCATCCTCTTGCCGCGGATTCGCTCACGCTTTCCAACCCCGATCCTAAGGTTCGTAAGTTCTGGATTGAGCACGGTATTCGCTGCCTTGAGATCGCAGAGTATTTCGCTAAGGAGCTTAAGTCTCCTTGCTGCATTAACTTCTGGTGCCCCGATGGCTGCAAGGATGAGCCTTCCGACAGGCTTGGCCCACGCCTTCGCATGGCCGACTCGCTCAACAAGATTTTCAAAACTCGCTACAACAAGAAGCTTGTTATCCCGACGCTCGAGTCGAAGCTCTTCGGTATTGGCCTTGAAAGCTACACCGTAAACTCCCACGAGTTCGTGATGGGCTATGCGATGAAGGCTGGTATTCTTGCGCTTCTCGATATGGGTCACTTCCATATCTCCGAGTCGGTCGCCGACAAGATCAGCTCCTTCCTCTATACGTTCGGCAAGGTAGCGTTCCATATTTCTCGCCCCGTCCGTTGGGATTCCGATCATGTGATCCGTCAGAACGACGACTTGAGGGCTGCCGCGCAGGAAATCGTCAAGATGGATCCGTCGAACTTCATCGTAGCTCTCGATTACTTCGACGCTTCGATCAACCGCGTTGCTGCGTGGGTTCTCGGAATGCGCAATATGCAGAAGGAGCTTCTCAAGGCTATGCTCACTCCTTGGAATTCGCTTAAGGCGATGCAGGATGCGCAGGAGTTCACGGCGCAGCTCGTTCTTCAGGAAGAATACAAGAACTATCCTTTCGAAGAAGTCTGGGCAGAGTTCTGCCGCCGCGCAGGCGTTCCCGCCGACGAGTCGTGGCTCAAGAATGTTCAGAAGTACGAGAAGGAAGTCCTTCTCAAGCGCGCATAATTCTCAATAGGGGAGCGTAATGAAGCAAGGTTGGAGATGGTATGGCGACGCTGACGCGATTTCCCTAAAGGAAATACGCCAAGCCGGTGTCACCGATATTGTTGCAGCTCTCTACGAGCGCAAGCCAGGCGAAGTTTGGCCTATTAAGGAAATTCGCGCGCGCCAGAAGAAGGTTCGCGATGCCGGCATGGAGTGGAGCGTGGTTGAATCCGTTCCTCTTCATGAAGACATCAAAAAGCGTACTGGCGACTATTTGAAGTACATCGAAAATTACAAGCGCACGCTGATCAATCTCGCCAAATGCGGAATAAAGACGGTTTGCTACAACTTCATGCCGATTCTCGACTGGACGCGTAGTGATCTTGAGTATGTTCTGCCCGATGGCTCATCGTGCCTTGGTTACGATGAATACGAGGTTGCGGCATTTGACTTGTACTCCCTCAAAAGACCTGGGGCAGAGAAGGATTACGACGCAAAGACAAAAGCTCGTGCGAAGAAGCTTTGGGCGAAGTATTCTCCTGCGCAGAGAAAGCGTGTTGAGAAGTCGATTCTTACTGGGCTTCCCGGAACGGTAGACGATCTTACTCCAGACGAGTTTCTCCGTCAGATTAAGACATACGATGGCATCGATGACGCGCGCCTTCGTAGCAATCTCTACCAGTTCTTGAACGACATTTCTCCAGTTCTTGATGAGTACGGCGTGGATATGTGTATCCATCCGGACGATCCGCCACACCCGATATTTGGGTTGCCGCGCGTTCTTTCGACGGCAGCTGACATTCGTCAGATGGTGCGTAAGTGCCGCTCGCTGCATGTAGGTCTTACCCTTTGCACGGGCTCGCTGGGCGGATCTCTTGAGAACGATGAAGTTGCAATCTTCAAGGAATTTGCAAAGCGCATTTTCTTCTGCCACTTCAGAAATCTTGAATACACTGAAAAAGGCGTATTCCACGAGTCGCGTTGCCACCTCGTAGGCAAGGCCGATATTCCTGGGCTCATGCTTGAGCTTATGAAAGAGGAGAAGCGCCGCGGAGAAGGAATTGTTGTCAGGCCCGACCATGGTAAGCTTATGGAAATCGACAAGGCGCGTAAGTGCTATTGCGGTTATTCCTATGGCGGGCGCCTCATTGGCCTTGCGGAGCTTCGCGGTCTTGAGATTGGTTTGAAACATATGCTTCAAAAGAAAGGATCAAAATGAAAGTACTAAAGCATTCAAGAAGGTCATTCCTTAAAGGTGCGGCTTCAATCGGTGCATTTAATCTTTTGCCAGCAAATGTACTTTGGGGCGCTACTGCACCTTCCAATCAAATTACGAGAGCATTGATTGGTTATGGTAGCATCGCAAGGAGCCACAACCATCTTCCTTTCAAGGGGTCGAGGCTTGTTGGCTTGTGCGATCCTGATCAGCTTCACGTCGCCGAAGGTCTTACCGAGGCGGAGAAGGCTGGCTGGGGTAAGATCAAGGCTTACAAAGACTTTGTCGAGCTTTTGGCCGATCCTGGTGTAGATGTGGTGCACATCTGTACACCGCCTCATTGGCATGGTGTTCAGTCTGTCATGGCTGCTCGTGCAGGAAAGGACATCTGGTGCGAAAAGCCCATGACCCGTACCGTTGGCGAAGGCAAGCGCGTGATGGAATATGTCAAGGCAAAAGGGCGTATGTTCCGTCTTAACACTTGGTTCCGCTTCGAGGGTGGCTTCTACGGCATGGGTACGACTGTAAAGCCCATTCGTCAGGTTGTCGAGAACGGATTGTTTGGCAAGGGCCCCATCAAGTGCGTCTTTGGCGCAGGGCAGGGCTTTAGCTGGAAGTTCTACTGGTCTGGAAAGGTCAATCTTCAGCCTGAAATTTGCCCCAAGCATTTCGACTGGGATATGTGGCTTGGCCCAGCACCGTGGAAGCCGTACAACAAGCATCGCACCCACGGCACATTCCGCGGCTACTGGGATTACGATGCAGGCGGCCTTGGCGATATGGCTCAGCATTATCTCGACCCTCTGCAGTACTTGCTCTGCAAGGACGAGACGAGCCCCGTCAAGATCGATTATGTTGGTCCGAAGCAGCACCCGGAGGCAGTCGGTCGTTTCGATCGCATCACATTGACATATGCCGATGGCACGGAAGTCATTCTCGACGGCGATGAGTCTCTCAAGAATGAGCCTTTCCTCCGCGGTTCCAATGGTGTCACGCTTTGGCCCGCCAATAAGCTTGAAGGCAAGGAGATTAATGGTGGCTGGACGAATACCGATGTCGCAAAGCGTCAGTATTTCGGAATGCTCGATGCGAACGGCAATCGTATGGATGTTCCTGCAATCTTGAAGGAACTCCCCGATCCCGCTCCGCAGCAGACTGACTTCATGGACAGCGTGCGCACGCGCAAGCAATTCGCTCTCAACGAAGAGAACGGATTCCGCAGCTCCACGATGTTCAATCTCGCGATTGCAGCCGAGCGTCTTGGCCGCGGTTTCGAATTCGACCCCGATGCTCTCGTTGCTAAGAACGACGAGGCAGCCAACCGTTTCCTCTATCAGGAATTGCGCGGCAAGTGGTCTGATGAAATGTTCCGCGACTGATGCGTAAGAAGGTAAGTAAAAGAAGAAAGGCTAACAAATGAAAATCAAAGCTTTTTTATCCGTCATTCTTGCTGCGTCAGTAGCTGTTGCAGCCCCAAAGAAAGATGTCTATGATATTCGCCCTGATGAGAATATCTCTGGGGCGCCGACCGCAGCCGAATGGCAGGGCGTAAAGGCAAATGCCGATAAGCTTGCTGCTGCGACTGCAGACGACAAGCTCGCGCAGTATGTTGCAACGAGCGAAGCTGCCGAGGCGCTTCTTTCGAAGGTTCGCGGTGCTTATCTTACAGACACCCTTGATGCCCATGTCATCGCTGCTGTCACACAGTATGTTATGGTCAAGAAGGGCGCATCGTGGTGGATGTTCTGGGCTCCCGAAGTTCCTGCAGAGCGCTCTATCTGGACGGCCGCGCTTCTCAAGACGGCAGAAAACGCCAAGGACGCGTACATCACTGAGTTCTGCATTGATCAGCTTCGCTGGTGTGCAACTCCTTGTCAGGCTAAGGCAATCGGGGCGATTGCGAAAAAGTCTAATGACAAGGGTGTTAAGAGCATCGCTGAAATGGCAGTCAAGGAGCTGACGAAGTAAGATGCGTGTTCTTTTCATGGGTTCCTCGCAGGCTTCTGCAGAGTGCCTTCGCGCAATATTGCGCGAAAGGGAGCTTGAAGTTGTCGGCGTTGTAACCCAGCCGGATCGTCCTGCAGGTCGCGGAAAGACTCTTACGCCTTGTGCGCTTGCTCAGTTTGCTGCCGAGAGGGGGATTTCCGAGATTATCAAGCCTGAAAAGGTGAACGAACCGGAGGCCTTGGAGTGGATTAGGTCGAAGAAGCCCGATGTGATTGCGGTTGTCGCGTTCGGGCAGATTCTTAAGCAGCCGCTTCTTGATCTTCCACTCTTTGGTTGTATCAATTGCCATTTTTCGCTCTTGCCCAAGTATAGAGGCGCAGCTCCTGTTGTGGCTGCACTTGCCGCGGGAGAGCGTCTAACTGGCGTTACAGTAATGCATATGGGCCCTGGTCTTGACGACGGGGCCATTATGCTTCAGAGTTTTGAGCCCATTTATCCTGATACTACGGGCGGCCAGTTGATGGCCGACCTTTCTATATCGGGCGGAGTTGCCTTGGCCAAGGCGTTAAAGCTTCTTAATCGTAATGCGCTTCCTAAGGAAGTTGAGCAAGATCATGAGCAGGCCACTTACGTAAAGAAGCTTAAGAAGAGTGATGGGCTTATCGATTGGGATCTTCCCGTTATTGTCACGGAACGGCGCATACGCGCATACAATCCGTGGCCAGGTTCGTTTACCTTTATGCCCGAGAGATTTAGGCGTAAGGGCAATACAGGGCGTCTTGTTGTTCTAAAGGCGAAGGTTGTGCGCTTGGAAGATGGCTGGAAAGCGTGTGCGCCTGGAACAATCGTAAAGGTCGATAAGGCAGGACCTATAGTGAAATGCCACGATACTGCGCTGCAGCTTTTGGAGCTTAAGCCAGAAGGCTCTTCCGTAATGGACGGAGGCTCTTTCGTTCGCGGCAGACAGTTCGTTCCTTTTAATGATGTATTTTTGAATTCCTGAATTTAAGGAGGTTTTAAGAGATGAGGCTTAATGATATTAGTTGGGAAGATTTTGAGACGCTCTCTCTTGAACAAAAGCGTCCTTATCTCGAGCGTGAAGAAGGCGATGGGCTTCCGTACCATACGCTATTTGCACAGCAGTTTGATAGATCTCTCCTTGAAAGGCTTTGTGCGCTTGCAAATCGCATAAGATTCATAAACAAGTCGCGCGAAGGTGCGCTTTATTTGAAGAGTGTTCTTGCGCACAAAAGGGCGATGCTCTATTTTTCCCAGCCGTCCTCAAGAACATTTCTCTCTCATCTTGCCGCCTGTCAGATTCTCGGCGTCACGACGGGTTCTGTGCGCGATGCCGCTACATCATCTGAGTTTAAGGGCGAGTCGAAAGAAGACTCCATCAGGACTTTCTCGTCTTATTTCGACATGATTATCATGCGCTCGCCGGAGCAGGGCCTTGCAGAAAAAATGGCGTGGGAGCTTTCGAACTCTTCGCGCTCTATCCCGATTATCAATGCAGGCTCAGGCAAGGATCAGCACCCCACGCAGGCTCTTCTCGATATTTATACGCTTGTTAGGTCTTTTGAAAATACTGGCGGGCTTGATGGCAGGACTGTTGTCTTCTGTGGCGATCTTTTGCGCGGCAGAACAGTTCGCTCATTGTCGTATTTGCTTACGAGATACGAGGGCGTAAAGCAGATATTCGTTGCGCCAAAGGAGCTTCAGGTGCCTCAAGATGTTATATCTATGCTTGAGGAATGCTCCGTTGATTTTGAAGTTTCAACCAATCTTAAAGATGCCGTAAAGAAGTCGGATGCCGTCTACATGACTCGCATTCAGGACGAATGGGACTCGTCGAAGGGGGCCTCGGCCAAGATTGATACTTCGATGTTCAAGTTTGGCGCAGAGGAGCTTGCTCTTCTTAAGGAAGATGGGTGTCTGTTGCATCCGCTTCCGCGTCGTGATGAGATTGCAACATGTTGCGACCGTGATCCCCGCGCTATGTACTGGAGGCAGATGCGTAACGGAATGTGGATAAGGGCAGCTCTTATCGCAGCCACATTTGGTCTTGAGCGCGAGATTATGGGTTGCGGCTATTGACATTTGCAGACGCACTGTGGTATACTACGCGCCACTGATTCAAAAGGCGAGGTAGCTCAGTTGGTAGAGCAAAGGACTCATAAGCCTTGGGTCGAGGGTTCGAGCCCCTCCTTCGCCACCAATCCCCAACCATGAATTTTCTGGTTAGGGGTTTTTCTTTTTTTACCCTATGGTGCTCATTTTTTGGTATAATACTTACCCGATTGCGATACAATTTCTTTTGAAAGGCATAACTAAAAAATGAAGCGCGAAGATGTTGATAAGGTATTGATTATCGGGTCGGGTCCGATAGTCATCGGACAGGCTTGCGAATTCGATTATTCCGGCACGCAGGCTTGCAAAGCGTTAAGGGCATGTGGTTACAAAGTCGTCCTTGTGAATTCCAATCCTGCGACGATTATGACAGACCCTGTCATGGCCGATGCGACATATATCGAGCCTCTCAACGAAGCGCGTCTCGAGCAGATCATTGCGAAGGAAAGACCCGATGCTATTTTGCCGAACCTCGGCGGGCAGACGGGTCTTAATCTTTCCATGGAATTGGCGAAGAAGGGCATTCTTGAGAAGTATGGTGTTAAGGTCATTGGCGTCAATCTCGATGCGATTGAACGCGGCGAAGACCGCGAGGTATTTAAGGCGACGATGGAAAAGCTCGGCATCGAAACGCCGCGCTCGGGCATCGTTCATACGGTCGAAGAGGCTGTTGAGCTTGTTGAAAAAGAAATTGGTTATCCTGTTGTTGTCCGCCCTGCATATACGATGGGCGGCTCGGGCGGTGGCTTCTGCTACAACATCGAAGAGCTTCGCACAATCTGTCAGCGCGGTCTTGATGCTTCTTTGACGCGCCAGTGCCTTATCGAAGAGTCCATTCTCAACTGGGAAGAGCTTGAAGTTGAAGTTGTACGCGATGCGAAGAATCAGATGATTTCCGTCTGCTTCATCGAAAACATCGATGCTGTCGGCGTTCACACGGGCGACAGCTTCTGCGCGGCACCTTTCATTACGATTTCAAAGGAGCTTGAAGAAAAGCTCAAACGCGATGCATTCAAGATCGTCGAATCAATCGGCGTTATCGGCGGGTGCAATGTTCAGTGGGCGCACGATCCTAAGACAGGCCGTGTTGTTATTATCGAGATTAATCCTCGCACTTCGCGTTCCTCGGCGCTCGCGTCCAAGGCTACGGGCTTCCCGATTGCTTATGTTTCCGCGAAGCTCGCCTCTGGCATGACGCTTGATGAGATTCCTTATTGGCGCGATGGAAGCCTCGAGAAGTATACGCCGTCTGGCGATTATATCGTTCTTAAGTTTGCGCGTTGGGCATTCGAGAAGTTCCGCGCCGTCGAAGATAAGCTTGGCACACAGATGAAGGCTGTGGGCGAAGTAATGTCGATCGGTAAGACATACAAGGAAACTTTCCAGAAGGCGATTCGCGCATTGGAGCGCGGCAGGGCAGGTCTTGGCTTCGTCAAGGACTTCAACGAAAAGAGCCTCGACGAGCTTCTTAAGATGCTCTCTGTTCCCAATTCGGAGCGTCACTTCCAGATGTACGAGGCGCTTCGCAAGGGTGCTACGAACG
>JAGBWQ010000079.1 GCA_017629735.1 Kiritimatiellia bacterium | reverse complement strand
CTTCTTGCCGTCAACGACGAGGTTCGTTCCATCAACGGCGATATCGTGCTTGAAAATGCCGTGAACGGAGTCATACTTGAGCATGTACGCGAGATAATCAGGATCGAGAAGATCGTTGATGCCGACCACTTCGATGTCATTCGCGAAGTTCTCGACCGCAGCACGGAACACCATGCGACCGATACGGCCGAACCCATTGATACCAACCTTGATAGCCATTTTTTGTACCTCTTCTCTATTAGTCCGCCAAGAACCCTTCCCAGCGGTAAATTTGCCAAATATTATACGATTTTCGCTTGAGACTTGTCAAGCCCCCGCCCTAAAATGCGCCTTCTTCAACGCATTTTACTGCCAAGAGACTCTCACATAGCCCGATTTCGGCACAGCCAAACGCACTAATCCAGCGGCCGCTACGCGCTCTCCCGCAGCCTTGCCTAAGACGTCAAAAGCCTCTATTAATGCCGGTTTTGCCGCGAAATCGACAATCATCTCATCTGTTCCAGTAGCATTAACAAGGTATACGACCTTGTTCGGCTTGCCAGATTTGACGCAAGCATTTTCAGCGTACGAAACAACTATACGCTCTTTTTCGCTCTCACCTTCCACCCATGTGTACCCATTTTCGGGGTGGTGCGGGCGGAAATCACCTTTAAGAAGTGCCTCACGATGCTTTTGCGAAAAACCGATCCAATGGCGAATAACATCGCGATGCTCTTGCGATGCCTTCTGAAGAATCATTGAATACTGAACCGTAGAAAAGAGAACACTAAGAATTGGAAGCGCAGCACCTTCTGGAGTTTCCGCCTTACTCCAAACAAGCATATCGGAATGAACTGCCGTATTGCCAGAGGTAAGACGAAGATTACAGATGCGCTTGCGGTTAGTCGCAGGATCTGCCGGCGCATCTGCAGCGCGAATCATATTTCCATACTGACGAATCGCCGGCCCCATGTATTGCTGACGGAATTCCACAAGCACATCGGGATTAATCTTCTTAAGGCGAGCAAGCACATCTTTCATAAGGCGATCGACTGCCTGCGGAAGCGAACGATAATCGCGTCCTGCATAATTGTCTTTAAGCGCAGGGTCATTATCAGGCAAGTAGAAGCAATCGATAAAATCAAGCTTAAGCCCATCAAATCCCCATTCACCAACTGCACGCTCATAAGTTTTTATGAGATATTCTCGCACCTCAGGGAAACGCGGATCAAGAACGGCGCATTCACCATCGTGCAAAAGCATCTTCTTGAAGCGCGCGTAATTAACCGATTCATTACCCATAAACGGAACGGCAAGCCAAAGCATATATTTTAGCCCAGTGGAACGCACCTTCGCAACATGGCCCTTCATATCAGGGAAGCGCGAAGAAACAGGCATCCAATCACCCACCTTGCTATAAAAGCCCTTGCTATCTTCCTTCTGCCAGCCATCATCGAGAATCATTGTTTTCATTCCTACGGCAGCAGCAAGGCGAGCTTCTTCTTCAAGTTCCTTGTCATGAACATCTTGGAGATATGCATACCAGGTAGAATAAAGAGGATCGTAAGCCGACTCAGGCACATCAGCCGCCACGAAATTATTCTTCGAAGAAACCCAATCAGAGCAAGAGCGCACAGTATCTGCCCAGTTCCGCGCGCGGCGATCAAGCATAACAGAAACTGTATACTCTTTAAGCGCGGCAGTAGGCTGAATAAAAAACTCACATCTGCCCACCGCTTCGCATGTGCGGTCGTCAATGTAAAGCCCGTACTGAATGAAATTGAATGCTTCTGAACAAGCAATTGCAACTGGCGAAATACCTACAGAATTAAACCCAACAGCAATGGGGGTATTGGCAGCGAGGTGCGAAGTATATTTCGTTATCCCTTGCCACCAAAGCTGCGGATGAATCTTGAACTGCTCTTGATTTGTCGCGCTCGTCCAAACATGCTGTACACCTGCGCCTGGCACACGATAGAAAACGCCGAACTGCGGAGGATTCGCCTCAACAGGAGAAGAGATGTGAACTGTCACCACATCACGCCCATCGTCATTTGAAGCTTTTACATCAAATGTCCAGCCACCTGGATTATTGCAAGTAATCTCTGCCATCCCAGAAAAGTGAGTTTTAACAGTCTTATATACCTTCCCCTTCGCATCCATGGGAGTTGCAAGAGAAGAGAGAACTGCAAAGGCAGCAAGAAACAACAATGTCTTTTTCATAGTTTTCATCAATCTGATTCTTTTGAAATGTACATTTTGGAAAGATTATGCGACGAAAGCGCAGAACCTCTATGCCATCTAATGGCAGAGCCTGCAAACATCAAAGCGACATAAACTATTTGCGCGGCCCAAAGCGCAGGCATTGTATTGGAAATACTCCTAACGAAAAATACAACTGGAATCCACAACACAGTGCTTATAAACATCCAGCTCATTACAAACTTTGTGTCTCCCGCTCCCTTGAGCGCACCCGAAAGGACTGTATCAGCCCCATCGAAAACAAGCCACGCCGCCATTACGAAAAAGAGCGTGCGGCCAAGCGATATAAAATCGCCCGCCCTCTCGCCGGCTTTCGCCGCGAAAACAGAAAGAATCGGGTGCGAAAAGCCAATAGCCACTGCCGAAAGAACAATTGTAAAGACAACGGCAATAATAACGGTCTTTAATGCGAAGCGCCGCGCCGCGGCAATATCGTGCGCTCCTATGGCCTGCGCCACAAGAGTTGATGCACCCAATGAGAAGCCCTCCATTGGAGCGAAGAAAAGATAGTTTACAGTAAAGCAAGCGTTAGAGACTGCAAGCTCAAACTCTCCCACGCCACCTGTGATAAAAACGAAAAAGGTAAACGCAAGGCAACTGACAACAGAATAAACGCCTGAAGGAACGCCAAGACGAAGAGTCTTGCCGACTAAAGCGCGGCAAGAACTAAAATTAACATGCTTCTTCGCTAGCCGCACATCAATTTCTGCCATAACCCAGAGAACAAGCATTTGCACGAACATCGATATGACAGTAGCCCAGGCAGCACCCACGATGCCCATATCAAAGACGAAAATCAAAACAAGATCGAGGACAATGTTAAGGACATTACCAAGGAGATTTACCCAAAAGACAACGCGAGTCCGCCCTATTCCAGTGAAATATGCCGATGCCGCCATTTGCCCATACACAGCAAACGCGCCGCCCATAACGATGGCGTAATACTCCTTCGCAAAACTAAGCGCCTCGCCGACAAATGATGAATTGGAAAGGATCCACTCCCCTAAGGGGATAAGCGGCAAAGACAAAAGTGTCGCCCCTAAAGCGATAATGCCTGCTGCCCTATAAGCGGAGCATGTTCCGTCATTATCTTTAGCTCCATGACTCATGCCGACGAAAACAGATGAATAGCCAACAATCGCCTGAAAGAAGCCGGCAAACACCCACATTAACATTCCGGCCGGCAGCACGGCCTCAAGAGCCGTAAGAGAATACCAAGAAAGGAAGGCCCTATCCACAAATTGCATCACGGCATTGTTCATCATGCCGAGAGCAAGCGGCCAGACTAACTTAGTTATCTTTAGATATTCTCTCACAACATCAAACGGCAAATGTCTTCAGCTCGTGTCCGTCGTAATAACCGAAGGATCTTGAAGAGCCTCCCTTTGGAAGCGAGACTGATCCAGGGTTAAAGAGCGCGAGCGAAGGAGCAAGTCGCTTTGATTCGGGAATGTGAGTATGCCCATGCACGAGAACCGACCCCATACCAATTGGAGGGAGGCATCTTTCGTTCCACAAATGTCCATGTGTGCAGAAGAACACTTCGTTCCCCGCATCAACGATAGCATAGTCGCTCATCATGGGAAACTCGAACATCATCTGATCGACTTCTGCATCGCAATTGCCGCGCACAGCAATAATCTTGTCTTTGCGGCTATTAAGAATCTGCGCTGTTCTTACTGGATCATAGAAGTTTGGCACGCCGTTGCGAGGACCATGATAGAGAAGATCTCCAAGAAGAACAATCCTATCATATTCGAGCGTATCGGCAGCGGCTAATGCCGCTTCGAGAGCAGATGGAACTCCGTGAATATCACTTAAAAAAATTATTTTCATAAGTAAAGTATTATATCAAAATCCTTCCTTGGACCTGCTTTGGTCAGAGACTCCGCAGATACCCTGAGAAAGACCTGTGCGAACAAAAGCATATCTACGAGTGCCATCGGGATCGACAATTATCGCGGCACAATCGAGGAAGCGCGGCCAGTTCGCGCGCGCGAATTTTTTAACTACACCGCGTGCGCTCAAGAACGCCGCGATAAAACAGTCGTGTGTTGTCGCCACAAGAAGACGAGAATTCAACCGATCCATAAGCCATTGCTCGCAAGCATCGGCAGCTTCGCGCAAAGGAACAAACCCGGGCAAAATCCCAGTATCGTAATACTCTCCGCACGCGGCGAAAAACTCTCGCTCGTTAAAGACCTTTACCACGACACGAGGATCGGTGTAATAAAATGAGCCGTTGCCCAAGAGTTCATCGACAGGAACTTTTACATCGCTCACTCCCATACCCTCTGCGACCATCTCGGCCGTCATTATTGTACGTCTAAGAGGGCTCGAGAAAAACCGAACATCATCTTTAAATTCGGCGAGGCGCTTGCCAAGTTCGCGAGATGTGCGAACGCCCTCTTCGGTGAGTTCAAGTGAATCTCCAAATGTCGGATCGTCTGGATCTATCTTTGGACGCTCCGCATGGCGCAACTGCAAGGCAACACGGGAGCCTGAGCGAAGCGCAAGGATAAGTTCATCTAATGTCATCTCAAACATTAATCGCCTTTCTCGCTTCCTCTACGCTAAGTCCTTCGAGAAGCACTCGCTTATTTTTGGAAGTAGTTCCTCCAACAAGCTTCACCTTGCTTTTTGGCAGCGAAAAAACATCGGCGAGCGTTTCAATAAGCTCTTTGTTTGCTTTGCCATCTACTGGCGCACAGCGTATTCTAACGCGCAGCGCATCACCAAAAAGGCCATCTATACCGCTCTTCGAAGAACGCGGAGCTGCACGAACCACGAGAATGGCACCTTCTGGTGATTGAGAAAAAATTTCTGGTTGATTGTTACTCAAAATCTACTCCACAAAGTTTCGTCACATCTTTTTTCAACTCTTTAAGGATTGCAGCATCTTCGATGTCTGTCTCAAGAACAGCAGAGATTTTCTTCTCTTTATCCTCTACCTTAAAAATCTTTAGCGCAGATCCGTCGACGAGATTGCCGACAGATGTATTGCACGCAAGATGCCCATTCTTGTGCATGACAAGTCTTGCATAGCGGCGCGGCACTCCATAATGGTGGTAATCTTCTGGCTTTTGATCTGCTCCGCATTCTGGGTGGAATGAGAATGGCTCATCGTGCACCACAGCTGCTGTAAGAATACGCAATGCGGCAGAATGCATTCCGCCGCGGCGGACAGGAATGGTGACGGTGGTAACGGAGTTGCCCGGAATAGTTATGCGATACTTGCCAGCTTCGACAGCATACGGCTGATATGCGTATTCGCGAGAAAGACGCGCCGTGCCTGCAATCTCATGCGCGTCGGCAAAACGCTCTTCGCAACATGTCACGCGAATGTCTGGCGCACCAGGATTGCAGTACCCATCGAATTCAATATCGAAGTCTACATCATGAGGATTCATGTTTACGCAGTGAAGCGCCCAGATGTTCTTGCCTTTGTCGCAAGTTATCAAATACTGACAGTCTCCTTTGATCTTAGGCATTTTCTCGGGAGCAAGTCCCTTGCGAATACCTGTGCGATAATCAATGACGCTGGCATAGTAGTCGGAGCAAGCCCAGACCGCATTCGAGCAACCCTCGGAATATGAACCGTAATTATCGCTACCAAAATCCATCACGAGAGGATTGCGCCTAAGAGACTCGACCATAAGCTGCATCGCAGGTCCCATGCTTCCAATATAAACGCGGCTCTCTCCGACAGAGTCGTAATCGGGGCGATCAGGGCCGCCGTTCATCCACTGAACCGACCACGAACCAGTCTTTGCCTTGTCGTTCCAGAATGACCAAACCATAGATCCTGTCTGGCAACGGAATTCGTGGAGGTTCATTCCGTCGACATCGCTTTGGGCGACCATCATCAGCATATACGCAGATTTATTGAGCGTCTCGCGGAAGCGCATATGCGAGGGCACTTCCTCGTCGGATCTGTCGCGCCATTCTGTGATCCAAAAATTCTTGCCTTTAAGTTCCGGGAAGGCTTCTGTAAAGAGGCGATAACGGCGAATCCCCCAGTATGTTGCAGAAAATGGCGCGTCCGCGCCGTATGAATGGTAAATGATGTGAGAAACATTGTGGAGCTGGCTCTTCATGGCTTTAATAAAGCGCGCAGACCACTGATTCATGCTGCTTGCATCGAAATATCCATTAGCCTCAAGTTTCTCCGCCTGATCAGTCCTTGCGCGAACTGCCGCGATATCAGGATCGGCGCTAAAATATTCCGCAAGAGGCATACCGATTTTACATTCAGGGAAAATCTTCTTAATCTCAGGAACGATGGCGCACCAGCGCTCGGCATAACGCTCAGGCGAGCACCCTTCGTTCGTGTACATCGCATGCCCCATCCAATACGGCTCATTTCCAAGTTCAAAGCCTGCGACAACTTCCTTAAAGTCGTTATCGACAATCCACTGGACATACTCACAAATTTCCTTTTTGACATACTCAATATCTGATGTGCCTGCGCCGGTGACATTATTCGTTATCACGCCGTAATTCTCGAGTGTAAGCATCACCTTAATACCGTACTCCTTGTAGAAGGAGAAGGCGTTTTTCATATCGGTCGTCATTTCGGGGTGACGGTTCTCCATCTTGCCAAGCTTTTTCGACCACAACATTCGCGCCCCGGCGCCTTGCCTCCACTGGCGAACGGCATCCCACTGGCGAACAAAACGAGCGCCGCACTTGCGGAAAACGGCGGCCGCCTCCTTACGATGGGTTTCGAAAAGCCATTTGGAATCTTCGCCGCCTCCGACACCAGCGCCAGCATATCCAAGAATAGGACAGCTTGAAGAAACCGAAATATCGCGTATTGGCTTGGCGTTAAGCTTAAGTGTGATAGTTCTGACGGGACGCTTTTGCTGATCTTCGCTTTTCATCTGACACGCGCATGCCACAAAAGCAACAAAAAACGCCGCGCCCATTTTTGCCATATTTGATTTAGCAACCATACCACTCCCCTCTTAATCCTAATTTCTGTACATTATACCACAATCCCTAAAACTGAGTGAATTGAGCAAGGATATTCAAATTTACCGCACTGTATAGGAGAGTGGATTAATGTTTTAATGTTAGAATGTTGGAATGTTGGAATGGGGGTTTAGTAGGTTTAGAAAGTTTAGAGTTTAGAGTTGGAGGCGG
>JAGBWQ010000078.1 GCA_017629735.1 Kiritimatiellia bacterium | reverse complement strand
TTGACTGTCGAGAAGGAGTGCGTCAAGCTTTTAGGGCCAAATAATCCGCGCGTTCCTGAGGCTATTCGCGGCGCCGACGGATATCTTGACCCCGACAAGATTCCTGATGACGATCGCCAGACTTATGAGCTTTTCGGTCGTGGCGAGACGACGGGTCTTTTTCAGTTCGAATCTCCTGGCATGAAGAAGCATCTTATGGCGCTTCAGCCAGAGAGGCTTACCGATCTTGTCGCAATGAATGCACTCTATCGCCCTGGTCCGATGCAGTACATTCCAGACTTTATTGATCGCAAGCAAGGCAGGAAGGAAGTTGTTTACGATCACCCTGAGATGGAAGCTCGCTTGAAGGATACATACGGCATTACTGTCTATCAAGAACAGGTGATGCTTCTTTCACGCGACTTGGCTGGGTTTACGCGCGGCGAATCTGATAAGCTCCGCAAGGCTATGGGCAAAAAGCTCATGGATGTCATGGCCGAGCTTAAGGAGAAGTTCGTAAAAGGGTGTTTGGCCAATCCTAAGTTCCGCATTAAAGAATGGGAGAATGAGGATAATGCGCGCGAGCTGATTGAGAAAGTATGGAAGGATTGGGAGGCGTTCGCGTCGTATGCATTCAATAAATCCCACTCCGTATGCTATGCGTGGATCGCATATCAGACAGGCTATCTGAAGGCGCACTATCCTGCTGAATTTATGTGCGCTCAGATTTCGTCAGAAATCGGCAATTTCGACAAGCTCCCAGGCTTCGTAGCTGAAGCAAAGGCCATTGGCCTTGAATTGAAGCTCCCCGATGTCAATGAGTCTGGTGCAAGGTTTGTTCCGACTGCAGATTCGAAGGGAATTCGCTTCGGCCTTGGCGGAATTAAAGGCGTGGGAACGGCTGCCGCGGAGGCAATAGTAGCCGAGAGAGAAGCCAATGGGCCGTATGTTGGCTTTATGGATTTTTGCATGCGCCTTGCAGGGCAGAATGTCATCAATAAGCGCGTTCTCGAAAACCTTACTCTTACAGGCGCGTTCTCTACCATAGAGGCGAATAGGGCGAAGCTTTTTAACAATATCGAATTCGCTCTCAAAAAAGCGCAGCAGCGCGCAAAGGAAAGCCAGAGCGCGCAGGCGAACTTTTTCGATATGATGGCCGATGGTGGCAAGGAGACTGTCGACGATTCCGAGCTTGCGGAGTTTCCTCTTTTTGCGCCAGCAGAAGATCTTAAGAACGAGCGCGAGCTTTTAGGTGTGTATGTGTCGGGCGATCCTCTCTCTTCCTGCTCGCAGCTTCTTAAAGAGCTTTCTGTAATGCGTGTCGACCGCAAGGATTCTGAGGGGCTTCTTCCGTTTGATTTTTCGATGATAGCGCGTGGGGCTAAGAATGCTTCCGAGCAAGATGAGGGAGAAGAAGCCGAGGGGCAATCCGAGGGCGAAGAGGCAGAAGAGGAGAATAACGCCGCCGATGCTACGAGCATTGAGGAGCTTCTTAAAACTGGCGACGAAAAGGATTGGATTCTCAAGGGATTTGCGCGTAATATTGTAAGGGCAGAGGGCAAAGTTCCTTTCTCAGACAAGATTGCATTTAATAACGCTGTTCTTAAGGCGAAAAAAGCAGTTCGCGCTAATATTGACCCACGGCTTTTGAAGAAGATAGATGTGCGTGCTGTAGGTGTCCTTGAAGGGTGCCTTGTCAAAACGCCAAAGCCTCGCCCAGATGGAAGTGTAGGTGCGAAATGGGCAATACTTGCGATTGACGATGGGCGCGGCCATGCAGAGGGTGCAGCTTTCGCAAAAGTTTGGGAGGCGTGTTCGTCTCTCGAAGGCAAAGATGGCAATCTCGTTCTCGTTGTGGGGGAAATTGCTCACAAGCCTGTATACGACAAAGATGATATTAAGCGCGAGCGTCCGCAAGTTGGCGATATTTCTTTTTCGCTTAAGGAAGCGTATCTTCTTGAAGATGCGTTGCCGGTAATTTCAAAGGGTCTTAAAATACGCATCGACGCGGCAGATCCTCGTTCCGGAGAGCGCGCAGAGGCAATATCTGCTGCCATTTCGCGCAGCCCAGGTCTTTTGCCAGTATATTTTGAAATTCACAATGGAGAGAATGTGATTGATGTCGACCTTGGCTCATCGTACAGGGTGGCAGTTACTCTTTCATTTCTCTCAGAACTCGATAAGGTCGTCTCGCAGCAGGATATTACATTTGCTCCGTCCGAGGAAATGTCTCTTATTCAGCGCGAGCCAAAACCTTGGGAATAATGTCCAAATACAATAAGGGGATAAAATGAATACATTGAAGGCAAGTGTCGTTATTTCAACAGCTCTCGCTTCATGCATAAGCTGGGCGTCTGCTACGGTTACGAACGACTGGGAAAATACTTCGATAAATTCAATCAATCGCCTCCCTGCGCGTACTTATTCCATTCCGCTTCAGTCGGAGAAAGATGCGTTTACAGATGCGCTCGATCCTTTCTCCCCTTATGTTCTTTCGCTCAACGGTGATTGGAAGATTTCTTGGACGGGCGATCCAAAGCTTCGTGTGAAGGGCTTTGAGGCTGTGGGCTTTGACGATTCCGAATGGTTTACGCTTCCTGTTCCTTCGTGCGTTGAAATGCACGGGTTCGGTTTGCCTGGATATGTCAATTGGCGCTATCCGCATAAATTCGATTGGCCTTGGATTCGCGATCGTCAAAGCGGCAAGGATGACTACAATCCCGTCACATCGTATCGCCGCAAGTTCACCATTCCTGCTGGATGGGAAAATCGCCGCGTTCTCTTGCGCTTTGATGGCGTTTACAGTGCGTATTATGTTTGGTTGAATGGCAAGAAGGTTGGTTACGCAGAAGATTCAAAGCTTCCTAGCGAATTTGATATCACCAAGTTTCTTGTCGCAGGCGAGAATACTCTTGCCGTCGAGGTTTATCGCTGGTGCGATGGAAGTTATCTTGAAGATCAGGATATGACGCGCTTCTCAGGCATTTTCCGCGATGTGTCTATCTGGTCGATGCCGAAGGACGGCATTTGGGATTTCGTCGTAAAGACGAGCCTATCGGAAGATTACAAGTCTGGTCATTTTGCAATTGAGGGTATCGACGGCGAGTGGACGGCACAGCTCTTTGATGCAAACAAGAAGGTTGTTGCCCAGCGCAATTCTTCAGATGGCAAGAAGCTTTCGTTTGTAAAATCAGTCAAATTGTGGTCTGCTGAAAAGCCCTATCTTTATACGCTTGTCATCAAGAAGGGCTCCGATATTCGTATGCGCCGCATCGGTTTTAAGGAGCAGAGAATTATCGGAAATACCGTTTATGTCAACGGAATGAAGGTTAAGTTCAAAGGTGCAAACCGTCACGAGACAAGCCCTGAGCGTGGCCGCGCTATCACTCTCGATGACATGATTAAAGATATTGAGCTCATGAAGAAGTATAACTTCAATACTGTTCGTACGAGCCATTATCCAAACCACCGCCTTTGGTACGATCTTTGCGACCGTTATGGTCTTTATGTGATGGCCGAGTCGAATGTTGAAGGACACGAGCCGTTTTTTGACAAGTTAGGTCTTGGTCGTTTTAAAGAATGGAAACATTCCATTGTCGAGCGCAATGAGCGTAATGTTTTGTTCTATCGCAATCATCCGTCAATCGTATTTTGGTCGGTTGGAAATGAAACCGGCCACGGTCTTTGCTTTACAGCAGCTATAGCCGCGGTCAAGCAGATTGATAACACGAGGATTGTTCATTGGGAGCGTTGCAACAAAGAGAGCGATGTTGACTCGCGCATGTATCGTTCTCTCTACTGGGTTGATCAGCGTGGACGCCTTGGCGATGGGCTTCCGACAGATTTGAGCGTTCTTGCCGCTCATAATGAGAAGGTGAAGGATTTTGAGGATACGCAGACGGCCGACAAGCCATATTTCATGTGTGAATACGCACATTCCATGGGTAATGCGCTCGGCAATTTCCAGGAATATTGGGATCTTTTCTACAAATACGATTCCCTTTGCGGCGGTTGCATTTGGGATTGGGTCGACCAGGCAGTCTGGAAAGAAACAGACCGCGTCGATCCTGCTACGGGCAAGCGCGAGAGATTCCTTGCGTACGGCGGCGATTTCGATGAGATGCCCAATGATGGTCCTTTCAACTGCAATGGTCTCGTGACGGCGGAGCGCAAGATTACGCCAAAGATTATCGAGGCAGGGCATGTTCAGCGCAATCTTATTGTAAATGATTCGTTTGAGCTTGAAAACCGTTTTGATTTCACCTATGCAAATGAATATGCAGGAGCGTGGGAATTGGTGGAAGATGGTAAGGTCGTAAAGCGCGGCAATTTCGAAGTTCCAGCGCTCGCGCCTCGCTCGCGTGGTGCTCTTCAGTTTTCGGCGAAGGATTTTCCTGCTGTTACAGCGGCAAAGGAGCGCTTCTTGAATATCTCGTTCTCTCTCAAGAAGGATACTCTTTATGCGCCTAAGGGCTATGTCGTTGCTCGCAATCAGGTCCGTCTTTCTTCTTCGTCCGATTGCGCCTTGGCGAAAGTAAAGAAGGTAATTCCCTCTGTTAAGGAATCCTCTCAAGAAGTTGAGGTCTCTTGCGGTAATGTTCGCGCAGTCTTTAATCGTATTACTGGAACGATCTCTTCTTTGGAGATGAACGGAAAGACGATTATGCGCGACCCTGCACAGGGTATTGCATCTGGTCCTGTTGCTACATGCCAGAGAGCTCTCGTCGATAACGATGTTTGGCTCAAGGGTTCTCAGTGGCAGGATCCGCGCTATTACGGCCCATTCCTTGCTGCTGGCCTTACGCAGCTTAGGTACCATGTTCGCTCGTTCTCCATCAAAGACGGAGAGGTGAAAATTTCAACCCTTATCAATGGATCTAAGTCTGCGGGCTTTATCCACGAATCTACTTGGTCGTTCCTTGAAGATGGATCTGTTGAGATGAGTAACCGCCTCGTCCCTCACGGAACGATGCCTCTCGCCCTTCCGAGAATTGGTCTTTCAATGTTGCTCGATCCAAGCCTCGAGCGTATGCGTTGGTATGGTCGCGGCCCTCATGAAAACTATGTAGACCGCAAGACTTCCTCGTTCTTTGGCCTTTGGGAATCGACTGTAAGCGATCAGTATGTCGAATATATTCGCCCGCAGGACAACGGTTATAAGAGCGATGTTAAATGGGTTGAGTTTACCGACGATGCTGGCAAGGGCGTCAGAATGGCTTGCGATAATCCTCTCTTTGTTCAGGCGCTCCATTACAAGTGGGAAGACCTTGAATTCTCCCGCCATCGTGCCGAGCAAGAGCGTCGCCGCGCGCCGCTTATTCCTCGCAAGGAAGTGTGCCTCAATCTCGATATCCGTCAACTCGGCCTTGGCGGCGGTTCGTGCGGGCCAAAGCCGGCAGATGAATACATCTTCCCGATTAAGGAAGAGAACTGGACTATCCGCATAAGCCCAGTCGGCGCAGGGAAGTAATTACTTCCTGCGCCAAGAGGTGGGAAGCGAGATCTCTTCTACCACCTTGCCGTTCTCTTTCTTCCATCCCGCTTCGATGAATGATCCGTCACCGAGCGGGATTTTCAATTGGAGAGATTCAGCAGGAATATCGGTGGGCGGCGCAAATTCAACTGTTTTTGCGATGTAGTCGATGTTCTTTAATCCAATCAAATCGCGCGCGTAG
This sequence comes from Kiritimatiellia bacterium, assembly GCA_017629735.1. Lineage (GTDB taxonomy): Bacteria > Verrucomicrobiota > Kiritimatiellia > RFP12 > UBA1067 > UBA1067. The sequence continues at coordinate 5,464 of JAGBWQ010000078.1, read as the reverse complement.
GAGACGGCGATGTGGCTTGCAAAGCCGTGGTTGCAGCTTGCTGAAGTGTTGATGTTTTCCCAAAGAGTGCCTGTCTGGTCGGCCATATAGAGGAAAAAGCCTCTCGTCTCTTCATGTATCTTCGCCGAAAGTCCTTCGCGTGCAAGACATTCGAGGCGGAGGTAGTTGCCGATAAAGGCGTTTGAAGGGTAAATTTCAGGGTGTTTTTTAGTCTTTGCGCGAGAAGGGCCAAAATCTTCTACGAGCGTTTTCCAAAGTTCGGGGTGTGTCTTAGGTGTTGCAGTCTTGAAATAGAATGCGTAGTATTGGCATGTTTCTGTGCAGCTTCCAGAAAGTTTGAGCGACCCATCTTTTTGGCGAACGGCGTTGTCGCAGAACCACTTGCCGTTCCAGGACTGGCGGAGAATGGTCTGGCGCATTTTCTTCGCCTCTTCTTTGTATTCGTTTATTCCATAAAGCCTGCCCATTGCATCGAGCGTCTCTGCCCATGCCATATTTGAAGGGTAGCTTACATCTTGAACAAGGTAGTTTGCCTGCGACCATTCGATGAATACCCAGCTTGGAAGTTTTTCCAAAAGGCCGTCTTCGTTGCGGAAGGTGTGCATGTAGTCGACTAGAGCGATGAGCTTATTTCTGAATTTTTCTACAAGTTCCTTATTCCCGCCGCGGTGCTTATATTCTTCCAATTCAAGAACGAGCCACATCGTCCAGTTGGGGATAAACTCTCCATTTGGGAAGTCTGCTGGGTAGCACATAGCAAATGTGCCCTTGGGAAGGTATTCAAATTTGTCGGGAAGGGCATAGTTTTCAAGGAAGAGGTCTTCCATTGCAAGCGAGCCTGTGAAAAGTAAGCTTGATCTTCCAAGGAAGAAGCTGTCGCAAAGCCAACCAGCGCGTTCGCGGCCGGGGCAATCAGTTAGCACATCAACAGCGTTCTGTGCGAAAGTTTCGCGAGCGGCTTCAAAAATTTTATTGAGCGCAGGATCGGAGGATTTAAAGACAGCCTTTTTCGCATGCGGATTTTTGTATGTCCTCATGGAAAGGTTGTTGATGGTAAAGTCGCCAGAGACAGCGATTACATCGGCGTAGCGCAAGGTGTATGGCTCGAACGACTCGACCTTGTATTCGCCAGGCTCCTTGAATTCCCACACCACAACATTGGCGCAGCTGTATCTTGTTGGGCTTACTTCGCCATCGACGAGAATCTCATCGAATTTTACGGCTATCGTACCAGGCTTGCTGCAGGTTACGGAAAGTGAGATAAAGCCAGAGTCGTTAAGCCCTGCATCGTATAAAGCCGACATTCCTTCGGGAAGGATAGTGTTTCCTTTAGAGTTGTCTTTAGTTCTTTCTGTTGCAGAGAAACGCTGGACAAGATCCCACCAGTTAGATTCAAGCTCGTTTTTTGGGAATGCGCCGCGAATACCATTCGTTCCATCTCTATCGACGAAGCGAGCATAGGCAGTTTTCTTTTTGGCGTCGAAAATTGTCTTCGCAGTAGAGAGCTTCTTGAATGGCCCGTTGATAGAATAGTCAGGGAAGGGGGCGCGGCGAGGAAGAAGATTTACAGCAGGCTGTCCGGAAAGCGAAACTTCTGCAAATGGTGCGTAGCCTTTCTTCCAATTGTCGAAGTCTTTCGTAAGACGATAGTGCTCCGAGTATGTGCGCTGGAAACTATATCGCACAGTCCTTTGAAGACGCGGCATGCGCGCCGCTTTAAAATCGCCCTCTGCGCCTGTCGCGGCAATAACGCGACCATCAAGCACGACTTCGGCCTGAAGGAATGAAGGCTGATTCATGTGATAGAAACTTGTGCAGTTGTATCCTGCAACTTCTATCGCAAGAGTGTTCTTTCCTTTTTTTACTAAGAGGGGAATCTCGTCTACGCGAAAGTATCCTTTTGAAGCGCGCGCAGGTCCATATCCAGCGTGTGTGCCATTGAGCGAAATTCTATATGCACTGCAACCGGTGATACGAAGAGTTGCTTGCGTGTCTTTTTCTGCGTCAAACGATGTTCTGAAGCCAAGCGTAATGTTGCGCTCTTTTTCACAACCTGTCTGCCAGACGGGTTTGGCTTTTATAAACGATGGTATTTGAGCGGTGGCGGCAGAGGCAATAAGTGCTGTGATAAGTGCAATAAGAGTATTTTTCATTTTTGTTTTTGTCTCTTGTTTTTAAATGGTTAGCCGCGAATAGATAGAGTAATCTCTCCAGCCTGAGATTTTCTATCTGGCTTGAGAAGGGGAATTGTTATTATTTTCTCTTCACCTTCTTTAGGCAAGTCTGAAAAATCGAGAACTCCTTGAGCTATTGCTTTGGGCGCATCTTTCTCTCCGACCATCGCAGAGATTGCGTCCAGCGGGGATGAGGCGATATCTGCATATCCCACCATGGCTTTTTCCATGAAGTCCGCGCCCATTTTCAACGCGTATTTTGCTGTGAGACGAGCGAATCGCTTGAGCTTTTGTTCTGTAACCGATTCAGTGATTGATACGGCAAATGCCGTCCTTCCGTCTATTTCCTCGCGGAAGAGAATACGCTTGGCCCATTCTTCGGAGGTGAAATCTGCCGCGCCTTTTTTGAAGAGAGCCTCGCGTGCTGCCGATTTGCGCGCTATTCCTTTGCGAGGCCAAATGAGGTCGACGCATACGAGATTGCGGCTTTTAAGAATTTTGCGGCCTGGGAGGGCTGAGAAATTGGCATTAACGAGCAGTACTTCGACTTCTTTTTTAAGAGACATAATTCATTCCTCCTTATCTTCGCGCATTATATCATATTCCCACATTACGATTGTGTTTATGGTATAATACGCATCGTAATCGGGGTGCTGCCGGACAAGGTGTCCGGGTGCTGAGAAAATACCCGTCAAAAACCTGATCAGGATAATACCTGCGGAGGAAATTATGGGAGAGATATATCCCTGCTGCCTAACAATTGCTGGCAGCGATAGTGGTGGGAATGCCGGCGTACAGGCAGATTTAAGAACATTCCACGCTTTTAAGATTCACGGGTGCACAGCGTTTGCTGCTCTTACGGCGCAGAATCCTTTTGGAGTGAGAGCCGTTCTTCCTGTGCCTAGAGAATTTCTTTTGGAACAGCTCGACGCAATATTTGCGTCATATCAAGTTGCCGCGCTAAAAACAGGAATGCTTGGAGATGTTGAGGCAATAGAAACTGTTGCCGAAAAAATATCTATGCGTAGGAATGTTGCAAAGGTAGTCGATCCAGTAATGGTTGCTTCTAGTGGATCCAAGCTCATAAAAGATGAGGCGATAATTTCGCTAAAGAGAAATCTCTTTCCTATGGCAACTGTCATTACGCCAAATATTCCTGAGGCGGAAATTCTCTCAGGCATAAAACTTGAAACGCTTTCAGATGTGAAGGATGCGGCCAAGCGTCTGTATGATGAGTTTGGCTGTGCTGTTCTTATTAAGGGCGGTCATCGACTCTCGCTCAACAATGACGCGCAAGATACGCTTTTTGACGGAAAAGAGTTTTCGTTCTATTCAATGCCGTGGATTGAAAATCCTATTTCGACACATGGAACGGGTTGTACGCTTTCAGCGGCTATTGCGGCATCTTTGGCTCTTGGCAATTCTCTTAGAGTAGCTGTTAAGAAGGCGAAGGAATATGTTTATCAGGCAATCGCAAAATCATATCTCGTCGGAGAAGACTGTGGAGTTTTATACTAAATCACTAACTACAAAAAGGCTAAACACATGAACATGGAAGAAAAAATATCGGGCGCCATTGTGCGCAGCTACTTCAAGAAACTCGAAGAGAATCTTGCAGTTGATGTTGCAATTGTTGGCGCAGGTCCGTCCGGGCTTGTTGCGGCGCGAGACCTTGCATTGAAAGGTTTTAAGGTTGCCGTCTTTGAATCAAAGCTTGCGCCCGGTGGTGGCACATGGGGCGGAGGAATGTTGATGAATGAAGTTGTCGTTCAAAATGACGGCGCAGAAATTCTTCATGAATTTGGCATTACCACAGTTCCTGTTGATGATATGTACCATACAGTTGATTCTGTTGAAATGGCATCAGGCCTTATCTTTGGAGCTCGCAAGGCAGGGGCTGTTATTTTTAACGCCGTTAAGGTTGAAGATATTGTAATTCACAATGGTGTTGTTTGTGGAGTTGTTATCAATTCGAATCCCGTTGTTCACATGGGAATGCATGTTGATCCAATTGTTATTATGACGCGCGCGCTTGTAGATGGAACGGGTCACCCAAGCGAGATTGTGAACAAGGCAGTTAATAAGGCTGGTGTTAAGATTGATTCTCCAACAGGCGGCATCTTAGGCGAAAAACCAATGTGGATGGAGGATGGAGAACGTACAACTGTCGAGAACACTAAGAAGCTCTATCCTGGATTGTATGCAAGTGGTATGGCTGCGAACAATGTTCAAGGCGGTTTCAGAATGGGCCCGATTTTTGGCGGCATGTTCAAGAGCGGGCGCAAGGTTGCAAAGCTTATCGCGGAAGATTTGAGCCGATGAAAGATTTTGGACTTTATCTCGTAATGACCGATCCTGTTGTCGGTTATGCGCGAACTGCAGAGGCGGCAGTTCGCGCAGGGGTTAAGATTATTCAATTGCGAATGAAGCACGCTTCGCGCGAAGATATTTTGCGCGAGGCGCGCGAGATGAGGCGCGTGACGGCAGGAACCGATACGTTGTTTATCGTAAATGATGATCCTTGCATTGCCTCTTTAGTAGAGGCTGATGGTGTTCATGTAGGACAGGGCGATGTTTCTCCTCAAGAAATAAGAGAGAAATTTCCTGAGCTAAAAATCATCGGTCTATCTACTCATTCGCCGCTTCAGACTGCAGCTTCAAATTTGGAGAGAGTCGATTATATAGGTGTTGGACCTGTGTATCGAACTCCTACAAAAGAAATTCCAGATCCGACTCTTGGCTTGGAAACAATGTCAGAGATGATTGCTCTATCAAATCGTCCTGCTGTTGCAATAGGCGGGATCGATAGCAGCAATCTTAAAGATGTAATTGCCGCGGGCGCAAAAAATTACGCAGTTGTGCGTTTTGTCTGCAAAAGCAATAATCCGTATGAGGCTATAAAAACCTTAATGGAATTGGCTCATTGAAGGGGTCTGAAAAGGGGGTGTAAAACTTTTTTAAAAAAAATTAAAAAACCCCCTTGCGCGGCGAACGAAAATTGTGATATACTACGCACTCGTTCGCCTGAAAGGGTGGACGTAGCTCTTTGAAAGTCGGATGTTTGAGAAAACAGTAAATGTTTGTGTGAGAGGTCAACTCAAATTCTTTTTCTGAGAGTTTGATTCTGGCTCAGAACGAACGCTGGTAGCGTGGATTAGGCATGCAAGTCGAACGGGATCGCTGAAGTAGCAATACGGAAGCGTGAGAGTGGCGGATTGGGGAGGAACACGTGAGCAACCTGCCCTTGAGTTGGGGAAAACCATTGGAAACGATGGCTAATACCGGATGTG
>JAGBWQ010000077.1 GCA_017629735.1 Kiritimatiellia bacterium | reverse complement strand
GTACAAATCTTGGCTCAACGGCGAAGGCCACATCTCAATCCTTCTTATGTGGCTTCTTTTCCTTGCAAATGGAATATATCTCCTATCTCTCTGGATGCGTATAGAAAAAAGGCGCGTGCTTAGAACAACAGAAAACCCGGACCCGACATAATGTCGCGCCCGGGATCATTGTCAAACTACAACTTTATTAAAAGTTGTAGGTAACGGAGAGAGACGCAATGTGCGAATAGGAGTTATCGCACTGGAACTTGTGTCCTTCAACCATGCGAGTCTCAGACTCCATCATAATGAAGTTGTAACCAAGATCAATATTCCAGTTATCGAAGAACTTATATCCAATACCAAATCCTACGATATGACGGTCGCCAGGAGGAAGCATCGTTGTGCCATGAGCCTCTGCGGAAGGATCGCAGTCGTATGTATAACCGATACGGCCGCAAAAATTGCCCGTGAAATCATACTCAAAGCCAAAACCAACGCGCCACGCATCGTGCCAGTTAAGTTCCTGAGTTATCAACCCCGTAGGAAGATTATAGTCAAGATGATTGACTGTGCTCCACTCTGTCCATGTTACAGAAACACCGCCACGGAAACGCTCTGTAATATCATAATTCAAACCCATGACCACAGAAGCAGGAAGCGTCAACTTAGCATCTGCATCACCAGAAATCATCCCAGCAGGAGTATTGAGATCAAAATCGCCTGCAACACGATGATTAATACGGGAGCGATATACAGCACCAAAGCTCAAATCATCGGTAATCTTATACTGAGTAGCAAGCATATAGCCGCAATTGAAGTCGTCACCCTTCAAATGGCTCCTGCCGTAGACAGCCCCAGCAAGAGGATGCATACCTACAATTGGTGACTTATAGTTTTCAAAAGTGATATAGCTCATGCGCGCACCAAAAGCCACCGACCAATCTTCTGTAATCTTATAAGCAATATTCGGATTGAATGTAAACTGTTCAATAGTCGTTTCCGTCGTATCAAACTTAAGAGGCCAGCTATTGTCGTACTTCGTACCAAGACCATATTCACAATAAGTACCAAAACCGAATACGAGATCCTTAGTAAGAGGAGCAGCAACATAAGCATGGGGCGGCGGGAACCAACCAGCATTCATCTTCGACCGCTGAATATTATCAACCTTAACATCACAGAACGGGTTGATGAGCGAGATGCCGACCATAACGGAAATATTCGTGCACTCAGTAAGGTTAGCTGGGTTGTAATAGTTAGCGGAAGCATCTCCCGTAGAACCAACAAGACCACCACCCATTGCGTTTCCGCGAGCAGAAGCCTCATAAATGCCGAATCCAGCACCAAACGATGTGCCAGTAGCCATAGCGGCAACGGCCATAACGAATGTCATCTTCTTGATATTCATTGTTCTGAATCTCCTTATTTGTCACCTATTTTGTGTTGACAAGTTGACATTATATCATTTTTTGTCATAATGAGTCAACCCCCGTCTCACCTTCCGTTGCAGGCCTATTCTGAATGTGGTAAACTACAACCGAAAAAATCAACATAAGGAACAAACATAAATGAAAAGAAACTTCCTCCAAGTATTTCGTAGCCTCGTTACAATCGTAGTCGTAGGCACTATGGCAGCAATGATATTCTCCCTTCGCGGTGAATTGGCTCAGGCAAAAGCGCGTCTTAATGCGGCAAAGCCCGAGAAGGACGGCATTTATGTTCTCTGCCGCTTCGATCTCAAGGCCGATGCCGACATTTCCGCCTACACCTCAAAAACCCTTGGTGTCATTCCCGCCGTCAGAGCCGAGAACGGCTGCCAAATGTACGCCCTTCTCAAGGACGCTGATACTTCTTGGGATAAGCCTATGAAATTTGGCGAGCGCACATTCTGGATGATCGAAAAGTGGGATTCCGTTGAAGCCCTCAAAGCCCATCTCGAAACACCACACATGAAGGCATTCGGCCCGACGGTTGCCCCTATGCGCACCTCTGGCACCTTCCATGTGCTCGAAGAAGTCCGCTAAATTACGGTACTAATAAACAAAAAGACCCGCGCTCAAAAGTGCGGGTCTTTTTTTGTGGCAATTAATCGCGCTTGAAAACTCGACGCACCACAAACTCGCGCATTCGCTGGAACATTGAATACATTGACGGCACAAAGACGATGCCGAACAGTGTCGCTGCCAACATTCCGCTCAATGTGCAAATTCCAATAGCACGCATAGCGCCAGCGCCTGCACTTGAAGCGAAGACAAGAGGCAACACACCAAAGACAAAGCTCCATGCAGTCATCATAACAGCGCGGAAACGCAGCGATGCTCCGTTAAGTGCAGCATCGACAACTTCCTTGCCTGCTTCGCGCTCTTGCTTTGAGAACTCAACCATCAAAATTGCGTTCTTCGCAGAAAGGCTAATAAGCATCACGCATCCAAGCTGCGCATAGACTGAAAGCGGAGTATCTGTAACCCAAAGGCCGAAGACAGCGCCTGCAAGAGCCACCATTACAGAAAGAATGACTGAAATAGGAATCGTCCACGACTCGTACTGAGCGACAAGGAACAAATAAGCAAATACGATTGCAAGCAGCAAAAGAAGTTCGAGCTGCCCTTCGTTCTCCTTCTCCTGCAACTGCATCGGTCCCCATTCAATTGCATATCCCTTTGGTTTCGGTGTGTTCTCGATAAGCGCCATTATCTGTGAGGATGCTATGCCCTCTGCAGGAGTAACATCGCACCACGCAGCAAGCATCTTATTGTACGCCATTGTCTCGCGCGCTTTGGCAATATATTCAAGCTTTCCAAGAGATGCAATCGGAACTGTATGCCCATCGTCAAGCGGAACGTTAGTATTGTAAATATCGTCCACGCCGCCGCGGAAATCATTGTCATTCTGAATACGCACATCGTAGACGCCGCCGAGAATATTGAAGTCGTTTACATAATAAGCCGCCATCTTGTTTTGAAGCGTTTGGAAAATCTTCTTTGGCGAAAGTCCAAAGCTCTCTGCTTTGCGTCTATCGAGCTTGAACTCAAGCTGTGGAGATATCGCCTGAAAGCCATGGTGCGCAGCAGCCACCATCTTATTCGTCTTTAGCGCATCGATGAAATTCGACACATCTACATAAAGCTCATGCTCGCTCTGACCTTCCATCGCACAGAAGTTAAACCCGATGCCACTCGAGCCGCCGACACCGCGAATTGCTGCTGGCTGCGAAAAGACGAAGTCTCCAGCATACAATTTCGACGCAATCGCTTTAAGCTTGCCCATGATGACATCGATCTGAAGCTCTGGGGACTGCCTATCTTTCCAATGCACGAGACGAATAAACGCAGTGCCGTTATTCTCACTTGTTCCGTATGTTCCGGACGATCCGCAAGTATAAGAGACACTCTGAACGCCAGGCACCTTTATCGCCTGCTCATAAAACTCGTCCATCACATCAATTGTCTGCTCGTGCGCTTGACCTTCAGGAAGGCGACAGTTAATCGAAATGTAGCCGCGGTCCTCTTTAGGAAGGAATGCTCTTGGCACTGATACGCCAAGCTTCCAGAGCGCGAGAAGGACGCATCCGAAAAGAAGCATCGTCAAAAGAGCACGGCGGACGAAAATCTTGACGAAAAAGAGATAGACCGATCTGCCACCATTGACAACAGCATTAAACGGAGCAAACACTTTCAGAGGCTTCTCCCGCGGCGGCTTAAGAATGTATGCGCAAAGAACAGGCGAAAGAACGAGAGCCACAACTGTCGAAAGGCAGAGCGCTACGCACATGGTGACGGCAAACTGAACATACATCATGCCGACCATACCAGGATAAAAGACGAGCGGCACATAGCAAGCGAGCGTCACAAGAGTAGTTGCAATAATCGCCCCTGTTATCTGCGACATTGATTTCGACGCAGCCTCACGAGGCGAAAGGCCCTCGCGCGCCATCAGCGACTGGCAGTTCTCCACCACAACGATAGCATCGTCGACGAGAGAGCCAATCACGAGGATAAGGCCAAACATCGTCAACACATTCAATGTATATCCAAGCGGATAGAGGAATGTAAATGTGCCAAGAACAGAAATCGGAATTGCAATCGCAGGAACGAGCGTCGCACGCCAATCTTGAAGGAAGAGATATGTAATAATTACGACAAGCACCAAGGCAATAAGCAACGTCCAGCCCGTTTCCTTAAGGAAGACGAGCGTAAAGGCAGTACTATCATCGGCGAGATATCCTTTGACTCCAGGAGGCAAACGGGTAAGCCACTTATCAACCTCAGCCTAAACTCGGCGAGCCGTCTCGACTGCGTTAGCCTCTGGCGCCTTGTATATTTGGAGCGACGAAGCCGGAAGATCGTTATAGCGCCAACGAGTATTGTAGCCGCTGCAGCCGAGTTCGACACGAGCAATGTCGCTAATAAGCACCTGTGCACCAGTAGTAGGATCGCTTCTGACGACAATCTTCTCAAACTCTTCCTTAGTTTTGAGACGACCCTTTACATTCAACTTGAAAAAGAGATATTTGTTTGCGTATTCGCCGCCAACCGTACCGGCCGCAGCCTGAACATTTTGCCCCTCAATCGCGGATTTAATCTCGTCAATTGAAATACCAAGAGCTGCAACGCGTATGGGATTAAGCCATATACGCATAGCATAACTACGGCCTCCTGTTTCCACAAGAGAGACACCTTCAACGCGCGTAATACTGTCGGCAATTTGCTTTTCGACGAAGTTCGACAGACCCATAACATCCATCTCTCGTCCGTCCGTCGTAAAAGCATACATCACCATTCGGTCTTCTGGGCGAACTTTTACATTAATGCCCGAGCGCAAAGTCTCTTCTGGAAGCTTTGATTCCGCTCGCTTTACCGCGTTTTGAGTATTAACCAAGGCAATGTTCGGCTGCGTGCCTGGACGAAATACCACATAACATGTATACGCGCCAACTCCACTACAACTCGACTTATAATACCAGACATCCTCTACGCCATTTATCTGATCTTCAATAACAGTAGCAACACTCTCGCGAAGAACATCTGAGCTTGCACCCGAGTACGAGGTGGACACCGTAACGGTGACAGGTGTAATGTTGGGGTATTCTGCAACGGGGATCCTCGAAAGACAGATCGCACCGCAAAGAGAAATGACAATACATATCACCCACGCAACACGCGGATGATCGATGAACACTTGAGAAATTGACTTCATTATCTTACTTGGGATTTACAATCTTCATGCCCTTGCGGACTTTGTGTGCACCCTGAACGACGATCTTCTCGCCTGCCTCAAGCCCCTTTTCTACGACAAGCCAATCGCCCTTCAAGTCGCCGCGCGCAATCGTGCGACGCGAAGCAATACCATCTTTGTCCAACACCCAAACATAGGGGCCTTGAATGTCCTGCAAAAGCGCGGTAGGAGGAATGACAGGGCTCTCAACTCCCTTAGAAGAAGAAAGTGTCACACCAACAGACGTACCAACATTAAGGACATGCGACGTATTCTCAAACCTTACATAGACTCGGATCGTATCGGTGCGATCGTCTGCTATATTCTCGAAATATTCAACAGCACCCTTCTCCTTAAATACGCTACCATCAGCCAGAGTAAGCATAATTTCGGAGTTTTCCTTCAAGTTCTTGAGCTTTGCATCAAACATACGCAGGAAGTCGCGGTTGGCAAGCGAGAAAGAAACTCTTAAAGGAGAAGTCTGCACGAGAGAAACAAGCGTCCCTACACCTGCCGACACATAGTTGCCGCGCGTTTTCTCTGTTGTTCCAACCTTACCAGAGATTGGCGCAACAATCGTACAATGGGCAAGATCATCGCGAGCAGAAATAAGATCGGCCTGAGCTGCTGCGTATGCTGCGCGAGAACTATCGCGAAGAGAGAGTGCATTGTCAACCGCATCAAGCGAAACTGCACGAGTATTTACGAGCTTCTTATGGCGCTCATACGAAAGCTCTGCATATTTTACATTTGCACGGCATTCAACGAGTTTCGCCTCGGCATTTTTAACTGCCGCTTCGTACTTTACAGGATCAAGTTTATAGAGGATATCGCCCTCTTTAACAATCTGTCCATTTTCAAAATGAACTTCTAAAATTTCACCTGAAACTTGCGGAACAACATCTACTCGCTGAATGGCGACAACGCGCCCTGGATAGGCACGCTCTTGATAAACTGGAAGGGTCTTAACCTCGCCGATCGGCAATGTCAGCTCGACAGCACAAAAGAGTAAAGATAAATATGCACACATAACCGCTAAAATATACCAAAAACTTACATCATAAATCAAGTGCCAAGACAAAAAACTCCTTATAATATGATATAATTCTACAAAAGTTAATTTCTATGGCACGCGAAATTTTCACTCTCAAGCAAGCGGCAGAGCACATTCACCTTCAGGCGAATGAGCTCAAGCATTTCGCTCAGCGTGGCGAAATCGAAGCTTTCGAGAGAAACGGGGAATGGTTCTTCGAACATCGCGCCCTCGATGAATGGGCGCAGCGCGATATGCTCGCCACAGGCAAGAAGCAGCTTGCCGCGCGCCATCGCGAAATGATGGACGAAAACAGAAAAGCAGAAAAGAAGGAATGGGGAGTTTCAAATCTCTTCGACCTTACATCTGTTTCTCTTTGCGTTACAGCAAAGGCAAAAGCAGGGATTTTACGCGACATGACTGACCTTGCCGTAAAAAGCGGCCATGTCAACGATCCAGACGCTCTCTTTAAAGAGCTTGTGGCCCGCGAAGAAGCGGCCCCCACTGCAATAGGCCAAGGCGTAGCCCTTCTCCACCCTCGCTTCCACGACCCTTACCTCTTTGACGAAACATTTATCGCATACGGCCGCGCAGAAAGACCAGTTTTCTTTGGCGCACCAAACGGAGAGGCAACAAGGCATTTCTTCCTCGTCTGTTCTACCGACCACAGCATCCACATGCATATCCTCGCCCGCCTTGCCATGCTCGCACACGGCACGGACTTGATGGAGAAACTCGACGAAGCTACTGAATCGGAAAAGATTATCTCCATCATTACTGAAGCGGAAAGCGATTACAAAACATGAAAAATTTCTGGTTCTTCGATCTCGACGGCACTCTCGCCGACACAGACAGAGACATTCGCCGCGCTTGGAAAGCTGCAATAGCCGATCTTGGACTTGCCTGCCCGCATTTCGATGAAAAGTTCGTTGCTGGCCCTCCGATAGACGAAATGGCAAAAATTCTTTTCCCAGATATCTTCACGCAAGAGCTTGCCGACTCGCTAAGAAAAGGCTTTGCTGTTCGCTACGATGGCGACGGTTTCCCAGAAACTGAGGAATACCCGCTTATCATGGACGAGGTAAGATCTCTCAAAGAAAGCGGTGCTACTGTTGCTATCGTCACAAACAAGCGCTTTGCCGGAGCTACTGCAATGGCTAAGCACTTTGGCTGGGATAAAGTTTTCGATGGGATTTTCGCAGGCGACATGTTCCCCGGCAAGAAGATGCGGAAAACAGAGCTTCTTTCCTATGTCCTGGGGAAACTGGGAGCCGAGAAAGACGACTCCGTTCTCGTGGGAGATACGATAAACGATTTTGAAGCGGCTCGCGTAAATGGAGTTTTCTCAGTTGGCGTAAGCTGGGGCTACGGCAAAGAAGCCGATCTTAAAGAAGCAGATGTTATCGTGCACTGCGCCCGCGAATTGCGCGCAGCAGTTCCGTAACAACAAGCACATCTCCAGCCGCTGTTCCGGAAACGACCTTCTCGCGCAACGCAAGAAATCTTGCACGCGCAACGCGCAACTCTGTGAGAGACCAATTGCGCAGAAAGCCTTCGTTCTTCTTTACAGCAAATGGGCTCATTCCCGGAACTTCACCCCTGTGCATATCAACGAGCTGCCTGAAAAACTTTTCAATAACACCGCTCATGAAAACAGCAAATCCGTTTTCAAGCTCAAACTTCTTCATCGCAGCAAGCGCAGCTGACGCATCACGGCGCCCGATAGCATCCGTAACCGACCATATCTCTGGCTCGTTCTTAGCGCCTGTGCTTGTTATCTCATCAACATCTGCGGACGAAATCATCTCAGCGCCTTCACCAAGATATTCGCGCATCTTGGCAATCTCGCTCTTTATCGACCGCGTATCAATCCCCACAACAGAAATAAACTTTTCGGCAACTCCGGGCGCAAACACAAGGCCCGCCTCCTGAGCGTATTCATCTGCTCTTACCACAGCCTCCTTGCGCATCTCCCAAGGCTTTGACGCTGCAAAAACTGTCATCTGAGCCACAGCCGAAAGCTTCTTCGCAAAAATCGAAGTCTTAAGAAGATGTGGGCCTGAGAGTATGAAATCTTGTCCTTGCGGCATAGAGGAAGCTGATGCCGCGATTTTTTCGGCAAACTTCTCCAATGCCTTTTTCACTTCTTCTGAGGAGCGACCGCCCGGCAAGAAGTGAACATTCTTCCACCATGTTATTTTGCGCGGTTCAAGAAAAGGAGGCGTAGAAAAAGACTCGTCCGCTTTTCTAACATCGGCAAGTTGCTGGTCTGCATTGGAGGAAGAAACTGAATCTATTACCTCTATGCCGCTTAATCCCTGCGTCACCTTCGCGACCGCCTCGGAAACGAGGCAATCGTCTTCGCCTATGACAACAAAGACGCTCAACGAGCCTCCTTCTCTACACGCCTAAAGCGTGCATAACAAATGCTCGCTGTCCCAAGGATCACCATGCACACGGAAATTGCCTGCGAAATAGAGAGAAACCCAACTGCCGCGCGAGGATCGCCGCGGAGAAATTCAATACAAAAGCGAATCAACGCATACCCAATAAGATACGCACCTGTAAGCATTCCCTCGCTCCGCGAATTCCCGGCTAGGCGACGGCGAAGCCAAAGAAGAATAAGAAAAAGAGCAACTAATGCTGCCGCTTCAAAAAGCTGCGTCGGCAAAACGGAAACTGCACGCCTTCCATGCTCAAACCAGCTTGGGCTTCCTGCCGGGAATGTAACAGCGCACCATGCATTCGAATCGCGCCCATAGCAGCAGCCATAGAAGAAACACCCTACTCTACCGAACGCATGGCCAAGAGGCAAGACGGAAACGAAAAGATCTGCAAGAGCAAGCGGCCTCTCGCGCTTGATCGCACACCAGACAAAAAAGACGACGATCGCAAGAATAAGCCCGCCATAAAACATAAGTCCGCCTTGATCGACGCGAATTATATTTGCAGGAGATGCGGCAAACTCTTCAGACCAATGCTCAATGACATAAGCAATGCGCGAGCCTGCGATGCCGGAGAACATAAGCGCCATTATAAGATTTGAAAGATCCGTGCGAGAAGAGAATCGTTCAATAAGCTTCCAGCAAATAAGAAAGCCTAGCGCCATGCAAGCGCCATAAGTCTTTAGATGAAGAAATCCGATATCTATCAAATCTGGAAACATATTTTACCCACGCGGAAATTCGCCATCTTTAACTTCATTCACATACTTCGCAAACGAATCTCTTACGAGCGAGGCCATATCGGCATACTTCTTGACGAACGAAGGAACTTTTTCGTTAAGGCCAAGAAGATCGTGCATCACAAGCCATTGCGCGTCGCAAACTGGCCCAGCTCCAATTCCAAATGTAGGAATCTTAAGCGCCGCCGTAATTTCCGCGGCAAGCTCCGAAGGAATGCACTCGAGCGTCACAGCAAACGCTCCTGC
>JAGBWQ010000076.1 GCA_017629735.1 Kiritimatiellia bacterium | reverse complement strand
CTCGTAGGTGACCTCCTCGACCGCCGGCAGCGTTTCGTCGGACGGGTCGACGTCGTCCTGCGCGTCGAAGGCGAGGTACTTGTCGACGCCGATGAAGCCGTCGGTCTCGTTGATCCAGTCGCTCGGGTAGATGGCGGTGCGGCTCAAGTTGTTGTCGTAGCGCTTGAGCATCACGCCGCGCGGCGAGACGTACTGGCCGTTCACCTTGGTGCGGACGATCGCCACCGTCTGGATCGGACGCTCGGTTTCATTGGTGCCGCTGTCGACGAGGCTGACGGTCGGCAGCGCGGGGTTGCCGTCGCCGAGCCGGATATCGATGTCACAGCCGAGATAGCCGACCTCGGCCTCCGCCGTGCCGAACGTTTCGCCGGCGGAGAACCTGCCGTCGCCGTCCGCGTCGATGTAGGCGACAAACTGCGCCGGGCCCTGCTTCGGCTTGCCTTCCGTAAGGTACGCCTGGATGAGTGTCACTCTACCTACGCCGCCGTTAAACGGAACATCAGCCGACCAACGAGCTGTCATGTGCTCACCATATTCAGGATAAGCAGAGTTGACCTGATATGCCTCAACAATTACAGTCTTCGATGCATTGCCGGCATACTTAAGCGTGAGCTTAACCTCAGGAACAGGGCTATTGCCGCCATCGGTTGTAAGATCACGATAACCGTAGCGGTAATACGAGTTTATACCACCGGTCTTCTGGTCAACTTCGTTAACATACTCATACGAAACCAGTTTGATCTTGCCAAGCCGCTGAAGACGCTTCAATTCCTCTGGGGCATAATAGAACGCCCACTCCTCGTCTTCATACTTCACGTTTACATCCCCACCATAGTTGTGAGCTACGGAATTCATATTCGTGTACACAATTGCAAAGTCTGCAGCATCACAAACTGAATAACGAGCAACAGACCAATAATCCCAACCGCTAGTGCGATAGACACGGGTACCCGCCATCGACATATCGCCCATGTCATATTCAAAGCGAAGCTCTGGCTCGATAAACTCGCCACCATTGTAGATCGCGCCAAGGTAAGAGCCGCTTGCAACGCGGAAGTAATCGGGCGTTACGCCATCCGACCAAGCATTATTAGGATCGATATCGGCGAGCGAATCCATATCGCGGTAGTACGCCCACATTTCCTGGACATTGCTGATAAGATCAAAATCCCAATCTTTATCGTATTCCTCTGCAGTAATACCGAAGCGACGAGCGTGAGAATCTGTGAACTTCTCTGCATCAGCAGGAACGACGCCCAAGCTAAAGAGCTCGTTGTAAATGGAATACATATTCCACGGGTCAGACGGGTTCTTGCCCTGCGCATATTCATCAACAAGCGTAAGCTCGTCGCCGTCGATATCAACATCGCGGTCAGCATACTTCCACGGATTTACCGGAGTTGCGGCTGGGCTTGTATAGTTAGAAGCAGATGATGTTCTATTAGTGCCGAACATCAAATACAGCTCCCAACCATCTGCAATGCCATCGCGATCGCAATCGGAATCCTGAGGCCTCAGCGTAAACTGGCTCCATGTCTTATTGACATTCATCGCCGCTTCAGAGGCGCTCTTCATGCCAATTGCATTAAAGTACCTTACAAGCATGTACTTATCAAGAGCTGTAAAGGCCTTGGTGTTCGCATCGGAAGGATCGATAGCCGTCGACTGGCTGTAACCGAACTCGTCATAGACCTGCGCATGAACAAGCGCAACATCAACACTTGCGATAGTATCGATCTTAAAATCAGCTCCAGCAAGAATATTTGTACCAAGACCAGCATAGGTAATAGTTACAAGGTTAGTCCTTGTCTCGTCCGGCACAATTGTCGTGTAGTCGTATGTGGTTACGAGATTCGTCGCTGCAATTACATCTCCTACGCGATAGAACCCTGCAACATCGCGAACAAGATACTTGTTTCCATCTTTGTCAGCTACAAGACGATAGATGCCGTTTGTAACAACAAAAGCCATATAATCGGCAGAAGTGGCAGTATCAGCATCAGCCATAAGCGGATCCGTATCGGCAAAGCGCGCTTCCCAGCCATCGGGCATTCCGTCGCCGTCAGTATCCCACTTCTGTTTATTGGTGTATGTGTCACCAGTTTCCTCGTCGCCCGTGAGACCATCGAGATCAACATCTGAAGAATCTGCACCAGAAATTGTGGACGATGCAGCAACTGCGAGAAGGCTCTCAGTCTGATTCCAGTCGAGAATATCATCGCGGTTAACATCGGTGTCTTCCAAGAAGACTTCAACTGTCGGGACCTCAGTGCTCGTAGGATCGACTTTGGCTCCCAACGGACGCCAGATCGTAGAGAGGCCAAGACCAACCTGAGCGGAGTAACCCCATGTCTCATAAGAGTCGCGCTTGCCGTTCCCATTGCGGTCGATGAAGGCGACCGCAAAGTATTCATCTTCATCAAGACCAGAGAAGGAAACTTCAGCAGCCTTCACAAGAGACTTTGCAGGTGCCGTCAAATCGGACGCGTAAAGACGCGTCTGCGATGCAGGCGTACCGAAGAAGTCGGCATTGCGGAAGAGCTGCACGATTACACTCGAAAGTTCATTCGTCGCAGGGCCGAAGTAGCTGATAGAAACCTTTGCCGTTCCAAGACGCGTGGAGAAATCGTTCGATTCAGCAAGCGCCGTTGAGAAGGACGCAAAGTCACTCCATGCTGATTCAGTATCGTTCGTATTGGAGAACTTGGCGTTGTACATCGCAACGCGCCACTTATACGACGAATTGTTGTTAAGTACCCATGCATCCGCGCAAACATTCGTTCCGACGTAGACGGGAGCAGTCCAGAAGAACCTGCCCGACGCATCCATTGGAGGAAGCGCCATAAGAGGCGAATTGTAAACTGCATTCGTTCCGTCCTGCTCCCAAATCTGGAGACGGAAGGCTGTGTAACCGTCAGTTGCCGACCAGACAAACTTCGGACGCGCACTTTCAACCTTGGGCTCAGCAAGAGCGCTGGGCGAATAGAGAGTGGGTTTTACAGGAGTTGTCGTGTAGTTTACCGTGAAGGTCTTCACAATAGAGGCAGGGTCGATATTCTGAATAGAGCCTGCACCAGCAACAACTGTGTAGCCAACTTTAGTTACATCAGCTGCGGAAACATTCTTCATCGCTGCAAGGTCGGATCTCAAGCTCGACCAATCAAGGCCAAACTTGCCAGATGTCACAAGGTCGCCCTCGTAAACAGTAGTGCGCTTGACATCGTTCATTTCGCGGCTGTAAACGATGCGGCGCTTTACACCCTCCTCAGAGCCATTGACGGAAGTACGAATAATTCTCAGCGTTGTATTGGAAGGTGCTGAAGAATAGTCAAAGCGCTGTCCTGCTGCTTGCGAGGAATCCGTCATCTCGATAACGAGTGAAGGAACCTGATCCCAACCAACTTCAACATCTTTAACAAAACCGATTGGGTCTGTATCGGGAGTATATGCACCATTGCCGTCGGCATCGATAAATGCAACGAACGCAGTAGCACCTTCAGTAAGCGAACCCTTATCAGGTTTCGCAAGCGATATCTCAAGACTCTTAGTCTGGAGTGTCGGGATAACAGACTCGTACTTAATACGATAGAAGTACTGACGGAGCGAGATCAACGAGCCGGACATATAGTAGTCGCTAAGGCTCGTAAGGTCGAGATCAAAGTCGCCCGTTACAAAATCAATCGTACCTGCTCTCTTGTGACGGACAAGGAGGTGGCCCTTCATTGTAGAATCGATAGCAGAGGTCTGAAGGATATTAGCACCATCCCAGGTACTATCAACAACATCTGCCCAAGCAAAGGCTTCCTTCGAAACCTTGCACTGCGTGCCGTATGTCGAGAAGGCTGCCCACATCTCTTCGTATGTACCAGTGTAAGGCGTCATATTACCCTCAGCATCAGTGATCGTCCAGCTAAAGACATCATCGGGCTGGGCGTGCGCAACCTGAAGCGAGATCGAATTGAGGTTGTTAACAACCCAACCAGGAGTGAGAGTACCATGGAACACACGATCCTCATAGAAGCCAAGGTAAACATAGCGCTCCTTGACCTCGCCAGGTGTGATCGAGTAAACTGCCGTTGGCTCATTCTGAAGAGCATTTCCAGAATATGCCTGAATGATAATCGGAGCAGTCGAACCAACAGGCACCTTCTTACCATTGTAACGCAACGTCGCGTGAACAACAGGCACAGGCTTATCTACTTCTTCTTCAATACCTGCAAGGTGGCTTACAAACTTCTGCGCAATCGACATCTTGTAATCAGAATAACGCATTTCACTCCATGCCGCCCAACCGTCTTCATCGGCATCGGTATTCGCGTCATAACGAGTGCGGTCAAGACCATTGAAGTCTTCTTCAAAGTCTTCCATGAAGTCGTGGTCGGCATAGATTTCGCCGAGATAGACCGTCTCGCCAAGAGTATTTGTGGTCTGGAAGAAGTAGTCGATGTAATCTTCAGACACAGAACGCGCAAGCGTCGGATCGAGCGCGACAACGCGATCAACCTCGCTAATGATGTATTCCTTATAGTTGGAGAGTCCATCATTGTCAGGATCGGCAGTAGCATCGTCCTTCGAGCCCGTGTCAATCTTATACATATCCTCCCACCAATCAGGCATACCATCGTGGTCAAGATCGCGATTGTCAACAAACTCAGCGTGATACTCACCATCAGGAAGCATACCGCGTGCAAGATCGCGGAGGTACGCCGCCCAAGCAGGCATCACAATGCCATTGTAGTTAACTGGCGTGCTCCATGTGACACTTGTCACAGAAGAGTCGCAGTAATTCTCAAACGCTAACTTTGCCCACCAGTCAGGGAGACGGTCGAAGTTGGCGTCAACACCTGTTTCTGCCCATGCATCTGCAGCCGTGCCATCGTCCCACATTCCGCCTTCTGCTGCGGAAATACGCTTTGCATACGCGCCACCAAGCGGAAGAAGATCGAAGCCCTCGACAAGGCGATGACGCATTGTGAAGCTATATGCCTTGGCAAGCGTTTCGTCTTGCTTGACCATATTCCAACGCTCGTCAATCGAATAGACGGGATCGGTTTTCATAAGGACCTGACGCGAACGGCTCCACGGCTCTGCTGTACGCGGGAACACAACTTGCGAATAACCATAGTTTGCGGCAAGTGCGCCTCCTATAAGGTCCTCGCTCCAATACTTGGAGTCGCCCGTGGTCTTATCGAATCTGGGCAAATGGCCTACCGTGTCAGATATCCAAGGTATCCAAGCCGGATCATTATAAATTGTAGAGCGAACTGCTACAGACATCCACCATTTGTTTTTCCAACCAATTGGACGCGACCAAATTGCCTTAGCATCAATCACATCCTCTCTAGTGGTAAAGCCTGCAGGGCAATGAATAACATCATTAGTTTCTACTGCACCAGGCATGTGATCGAACGACCAATGGCGCTTAAGTTCGGCAGGAAGCGCGTTCTCTGTAGAAGGCGCGCGGTTGTAAATGCGGGTGCTCCAAACTTCCCAAACTGCCTGACGATTTGCGAGAGCATCATCGCGATTATAGCGTTTGCGATAGTCAGCGCGAATTTCATTTTCAGAACGAGCACCGTCCCAAATACGCACTTCGTCGATATAGCCCTTATAGTAACGGTTATAGTCAACAAACCCTGTACCAAAGAGTGACAAATTGCGCCAAAGGCTATCCATAGCAACGCCGAAGTAGGATACCGTGGAAGCGCCAACAAGAATAGATGCATGATTACCCCAGGAAAGCTTGCCGTTAAGATTTCCGCCCGGATCTACAGACACAGCAGCTGCACCATTCTCAGGACGGACGCCTGTCTTTATCTGCTTGTACTTAACGCCATTAATGTAGAGACTCAAGTACGAGCCATCGTATGTGGCCGCAACATGTGTCCAGTTCGTTGTCGCAACGGGGCCATCAAGAATCTCCTGTGGGTTAAGATAGGCAGTTCCTGCGGAATCGTACATCGTGTACCAACGACCATTCTTGATACCAATAAGGAAGTTCTTCCTGAGGTACTGTCTATCGCCAAGGTTTGCCTCGCCCGTGTAAACCGCGCGTTCAACAAGCGTCTGATCGCGCATAAGGTCGCCCTCGGGCTTCGCCCAACATTCGACAGTGTAATAAAGGAACGGAAGATCTGTGCCACCTATAAGGTCGTCTGAAGGAGGAATTTCGGAATCCTCAAGTGTTGTCTGAAGGAGCGAATTTTCACCCGGGAACCACATTGCCTGACGGCGAAGCGGGGAGTCTGCGTTCTGTGGATCAGATGTGCTCTTTGTCTTACCCGCAGCTTCATCATGATCAGAGATAAAGTCATGGTCGGTATCGTAGCCTTCGTTCTCTTCAAATGCCCACGCTACATCAATTACATTTCCGAGATTAAGGTCGACCGCCGCGAAAGTAATCTTTCCGCTTTTCGGATCCCATGTAATACCTTGGAATTCATTGAACTTATACTCCTTGCCGTTATAAATGAATCCATCAGGCATATAGCCATCTTCGCCTCCCAATGAATCCTCTTCAATCTTAGTTGGCATGTAGTAACGGCGGGTAAGTGACTTTTCGTAGCTAGAATCAGTCATCCAAAGCGGAGTCGGGTCGGTATGGAGCCATGACGACTGCGCCTGCATGTTAGCCATAATAGCTTCCGACTGGTTACGGATATCGTCACCGTCAGGGTCAGCTGTGGCAAGACCATTGAGCCACGGATAAATCTCAAAGTCGTAATCTCTCTCGCCTAGACCATCAGCAGTCGTGCCGAGACCCTGACGCTTAATAAGGCGTTTAGATGGACCCTTTATTGTCTTCCAATAGTTGCGATCTGCAGAGGCAACTGGCGAAGCGCCTCCCCCACGTATTGTTTCTGCTCCACCATACGCCGCATAAATTACATCGTATCCAACAATATCATCACCCTTATCAACACCACTTGCACCAAGAAGCGGGTTCATGCCGTGATAGAGTTCGTAATAGTCGTCCATGCCGTCATTGTCAGTGTCGGCCTTGATCGGACTGCAGCAGATGTAGAACTTGGGATAAATTACATATCCCTCCTTCAAAGAGCCAAACTCATATCCTCCACTTGCTTTATCATCACCAAGGCTCATGGGGCAATCGTCCATAGTTGTTAGAACGCCAGATTCAAGGAACGGACGCCATGTAAAGCGGTTACACTGAATAGGATCTCCCATAGGAGTCTCAAACAACCACTCCTCCCCTGGATTGGCCAAGTCGTGATTGATGCCATCCTTGAACATATACCAACGACCACACGCGGGGTCCCACAAATTCGCGCAATAAGAGAAGTAACTTGCACTGCAATCATAATAACCATCAACAAAGATGCGCGGATTGTAATTTGTTGACTGGCCATCATAATAATCGCCACCTTGACCATCGCTAATTAAAACATCACTCCAGTAATTATTCCATATCTCATTCGTGGTGCTGGCATTGAAAAGAAGATTTGTAAATGCCGAAGGATCAAAAGTATTGTTATCCCACGAAGAGATGGTATCGTCATATCGCCAGCAACGCATTGCGCCTGCAAGATATTCCTGCCAGTTCTGAAGACCGTCGAAGTCATAATCGAGATCTGCGTCAGGAACCGTACCATTCATGCCGCCGGCCCAAGTGCCCAAGGATTGTGCCGTAGCATTTGTGGAGGCAGGTATGCTCTCATCAGCGACAAAACCACCCGCAAACTCAACTTCCCAAGGATCGGGCAGCCCGTCAAGATCAGTATCCCAAGAAAGCGGATTAAGACCGCCGCCTGCACCAGAAGCTGTAGCCTCGCCATAAAGGAAGTTATCCTTTTCGGCCATATCGCTTAGGCCATCACCGTCGGTATCGTCCTGCCACGGATCTGTCGGCCTCATCTTGTTGGTCCACTCTGGGAAGCGATTTGCATTTACAATTGTCTCGCAATTTCCGTATGCCTTAGTAGATTCTGATCCTGCATACTCATCGGCCCAGCTAGATGTTCCTTCAGCTGAAGCAGAAGATGTAACGGGAGACCCCTGCGAGACTACCCTATCAATATTGTACATCGAAGCAAGGAGAATCTTATTATAATCGCGCTCTAAATAGAACGGGCTCTCTTCGTCTTCGATGTACATAGGCTCGCCCATAAAGAGGTAGGCTTCCCATCCATCGGGCGTGCCGTCTGCGTCTGTATCTGCATTATTAGGATCGGTGCAATAACGCTCCCAAATGCTTATCTGCGAGCCATGGGCTTTAGTTGGTGTGAGTTCCTCGAGAGAAACAGCGTATCCGCCGCTCATCAGCGTCTCCTCGACACCATAATAGCAGGTGTCGCGAAGAAGGAAGTGAGGATACATAAACTCGTCGTAGGTAGTGAAGGCCGCTGTGTTTTCGCCTCCGCCAACATTCCAACCAGTATTCGGGCTAAATGCCTTAATCGGCACCCAAACCTTACGCGTACGATCTGGATTATCCTTGGCAAGACCATTGTAAATATAAACATTATGGTGAAGAAGAACAACTGTCTTCTTTTCCATAGGTTCGACAATCAGCGTCCCTTCAGGAAGGAATATCTCAGTCCACTCCTCGTGCATCTCCTGCCCAACAACAAGAGTGCCGGCAGCATCATACTTAAAGACAGAATAAGCACGCGGCGGTACTTTACCGAGCGTCAACTTGCTCACTGAAGTAACACTAACCGATTGGCGAACCTTAAATCCTGCTTCTGGCACAGCTGGCAGACCAAGGTAATAAATCTTCCCAACCTTCTTGCACTTCCACGTCGACTTAGTGTCGAGCTGACTCATGAGGTACCAAACGCCATCAACCTGCTGTGTAACAACATTATTGGTTGTCACATACGCATCTCTACCATCACTGAAGTATGTCCACTCAGCTTCGATAACTTCATTGCTGATTGAGAAGACACCGCCAAGATCTGGGTGAAGAACTGTATAGCGCTCAACCTTGCCGCCGCGGAGAACACCAATTACCGGCATATCTTCAATCTCCATCATTGCCATGCTATCAGCATCAGGATTAGATGCTCTCAAATCTGCGACGAGCGGATCGGTTTCTGAGACATACACTTCAAAGCCATCCGGCAAACCATCGCCATCGCTATCGAAGTCTACAGGGTTGGAGCCAAGCTCAAATTCAACCAGGTCTGCGATGCCGTCACCATCTGTATCAGCGTATGCAAGAAGATCGTTTGCCTTATTCGGATTAAAGATGCTTACAACTTCCTCACAAGAGATCTCTATTGGCTCTGCAGGGCTCAAAGGATTATAAAGGCGGCCGGTAAGACGGCGATAAGAACCGTCGTAATCAAAGAAACCTACATGGGCACGGTACCAGATGTAATATTCATAACCATCAGGCGCACCATCGTCGTCAGAGTCGGCAAGAGTTGGATCTGTCGGATTTTCAGGCGACCAAAGAAGCCAAGAATCCTCTTTGGACGCATCATGTCCTTTTTGTGCACACCATGTGATAAAGCCCAGGTATTCAAGCTTGGAAAGCGTGGATGTTGTGTCTTCAATTGGGTTGGTGTAGCGGCGCTCGCTCTTCGCCCCTTTAATACTCACGCGTGTGGCAGCATCGTTAAGGTTGATGTCCCAACCGCGGATCTCACGACGAGAGGAGAATGCAACGCCTGTTTCCATCCAGTCTGACGAAACGCCAGGAATAAAGTTCAACCAAACTGCCGCTTCAGTCGCAGGCAAGTAATCTCCGTCGCCATTGAAATTACCAAGCTTCGTAAGATCGTTGCCCTGAATCGATCCGTCGTCACCATAAATTCCAAAGCCCGGGAAAAGCTTGACGAACACATCAGGAATGTCGTCGGCATTAATATCGCCAAGGTTATCGGACGCATAAAGTTCGCGCGAGAAGATTGCCTCAACTTCAATGCTGGAATAACCAGATGTCTCTTCCTTCTCGTTATCAAGTAAAGGATTAAAAGGCTGCGCCGTTTCAGATTTCGTTGTAGGAGCAGGAGTCTGAATCGTCTTCGCACTTTCATCAGGCCCCTGGAAGAGCCATGTGTAGAAGAAGCTGTCGTAATCGCTCTTGTAATTAAAGCGGTTACCAGCATTAGTATATTTTCCACCAAACTCATTCGGCTCCGCTGCTTTGCTGAAGCCTGCCGTAGTCCCAAGATTGCCGTCATCGAAAGTATTGGTGGCGGCGGCAGGATAACCAGCCGCATAGAGATTTGCCTTCGTCGCCGTCTCACTGTACATCCATGTCTGAATAAACTGACGCATCGTATACTGACCAGTCGAACCTTCGACATAGATGTGTCCCCAGCCAAGGCCAGGCGCTGTGCTATACTTTGAAGTTGAAGTTTCAGCCGGACCAACTGGCGTTACAATAACATTCTTTGTAGGAATTACATGAATGACGAACGAATACTGAGCCTCACCGCCATCGCCATCGCGGGCAGTAACAGTAACGATTGTATATTCCGCGGAAGGGACCGCAAACTCGTAAATACCTCTTGCTGTAGCGTTGCACGGCGAACGCGTATCAAAAGTGAAGTTGGTGCAAACTTCATGAATTTTTACGGAGCGCTTATTGTTTACATCAATGACCGTCCAAGAGATTGCCGCATTCTTATTTGTTACATCCGGTGCGATATCTGTGTACACCCACTCAAGCTTGACCTTCTCGCCAGCCGTCCACTCGTTCGTGCCACCCTCGTAGCCGCTCCATTCGTGCGTATCAGCAACCGTCACATTAAGAACAGGGTGTTCGTTAAGAATCTTAATAGTCTGTTCAACAGGCGCGAAATATTCGCTCCATGTCTGCTCGGTGCTGGCCATTGTTTCTGTTATGACTTCACCGACAATAATATATTCAGATGGGTCTTCGTTCGGACCGCTTCCACCGTTCTGGCTGTCAAGATCGAAATAAACCTTAACACCGTCCTTCGTCGCGGCGCGGGCAGTCTTGAATGTTACGATAACGCCTTCATCATCATCGACCTGAACAACATTGTTCGATTTAAGATGAAGCACAGCATTGTCATTCGGGTGGAAATCCTTCGGCAAGGAAACACGCACCTGAAGAGGATTGGACGAGCTGAGGCGATCGCGTCCGTCAACAGATGTCGTAGGCCATTCCGAAACCTTAACAGTTACATAATTGAATTTGCTGTTGCCAGTTTCAGAGAAGACATCATTACCATTGGGATATTCAATAATAACAGTCGGAACATAACCAACATTAACATTAAACTCGTACTTCTGTGGTGCGTATACGCCAGGGTCTTCGACAATCATATCGCGATCCTGAATCTGGAGCGACACCCTCTGGCGCGAACTCTCCTCATCAAAAGTGATAGTAGCACGCGCAATGCCGTTGCTATCGACGGTGGTTATCATGTTCTGAACATACGGCTCATCAGCGGGACCATCCGTCCATGTCCAGCGCACTCTCGTTGTAGCATTGGTGCTATCGATAAGGCCTGCGTCTGCAATCTTAACGCTAAACTGCACGGGCGTTGTTGCCGAGACCTTGCCCATGTATGTTGCGCCATTTGCAACTTCAATACGGTTGGTGTCGTCGCCACCCCAAACGCCCTCAGAAGCAAAGTACGGGGCTACGTTCGTGACAGTGAGAGTCCAAGTGCCGCCGAAGGAATATGTAGAGAGCACCTCTCCGGCTGGGTCATTCCAGTTTTGGCAGTCCTTAAGGACAACACCGAGATTGACCTTGCGTCCTTCGACATTACCATCGAGAAGTTTCACACGAGCATAGTCGGAATAACACGCATAATCGCCAGATGTCGAAATCTTAAGACCATTGGTGATAGCGGTAGTGGAAATCAAATTCGAGCTTGCTTCATCAAGAGGCACGATAAAGGCATACATCTCAGCGGAGGAAGCAGAAGAGAGTATAGCTCTCAAATAAACCGTCTGACCTTCTGCATATGTCGGGTCAGTATCTATGCCAGCGCTTACGTCGGTTGACGAGAATGTACCTGCACTTACCGTAAGCGGAGCCTTTGCCTCAATTGTGATCTCGACGCTCGCACTCGCGTTGTTCATCTGGTCCCAAACCTGCACAGTGCCGCGCAAAGGATTGCCTTCTGCAGGGATCGTAACAGGGAAGGAAATCTGCTCGTTTTCTGCGAAAACTACGCCATTGGTTTCACAAACCTTCGTTCCGCCGAGATAAATGGCGACTTTATATCCATTCGTATTGTTTGTAGAAAGATCGCGCCAGTTATCGGAAACCACCAAATCGACATTAACAGTATCGTTCTTAAAGCCCGACGAAGGCATTGTTGCAGTAACAACAGGCTTCTGATCCGTCAACTTTATAGTCATGCCGCGATGGTTTCCATCCTTGAACTGCTCATATGCCTGCGGCTGCGTCGCCTGGTCGATGGAATTGGTGATAACAACACCTATAGTCTTAAGCTCTTTGCATGTGCCGAGCGGATAGATATAGAAATATGTCTCAGTCTCGCCCTTCGGCATTGTAATTTCCGTAAGCGAAACGGTGCTTTCAGGGTCGGCACCGTCAGAATCGGAGATAAAGAAATACTTTTCGGTAACAGGATCAATATCCGTAGTACCAACTCCCATCATCAAGCGAACTTTGACTTCTCCATCATCAAAAGACTTGGAGAATGTCATCTTCATACGAACACCCGCTGTGTAGTTATTCGTCGCTACAAGCGAGACGGATCTATTGCCGTCTGCATCAGAAATAGTTATGAACGGCGAAGGAGCGGCAACCACCTTTACACGACGAGTAATGGTTGAACCTTCCACAATCTGCCCTGCTGCATTAATTGCAGGCACCTTGGTCGCGCAAAGGACAATATTTACTTGAGAATCCTCAGCTGCAGTCGCAGCACCCTTAAGCTTGAATGCCGACATTCCGCTCGGCGTAAGAGAAATCGGGAATACCTTGCGAGTTACAGTATTGCCCTCAACAACATACGAAACAGTCTCACCAACAACTCCATCGATTGTTACGATGCTCTCGTCTTCGCTCCAAATATAAACCGTAGTAGCCTCGCCCTCGCTATCCGCCGTACCGATAATGGCGGGATCTTTGCCAACGCTATCAGAAATTCCCTGATAGACCTCGCGCCAAATGGGGGCGGAAGGATCGGATTCATCAGCATAAGTTGCCTCAAAATCGATTGTTTGGACATAAATGCCAGGATATATGCGGCTTGTTTCCATGCGCTGCTGCCCAGAAGGAGCGCTGGGGTAACCGGCAGGCTCGTCATTGGGCGTCGAGGGGCCAAACCAGAACTCGGCAAGAGTCGCTTGATCGTTAATAAGATTCCAATATTTGCCAGTAAAGCCATTTTGCGTGTTTACATTCACGAAACGCAGGGAATAAGCACCAAGACCAGCAAATCCTGCGTCAATAATCTCACCCTTCGAGTTTACGAGACGCACAGGAAGGCCGAGCTGCCCTTCCTTGACGGTATACTTAAAGTAAAGGTCGGTATAATAAGGAAATTCTCCATTTACACCAGAGAATACGCCGTCAGGGCCTTCCGAGACAAAGCTTGCCGTAACAATCTCATTACCGATAGCAATGCTAAGACCTGGCCAGTAAACTGTGGCCTGATAATCGCCAAGCGCCACACCTGTAGCACTCTGTTTTATCTGCCACTCATGATTGGCAGACGAGTCGCGATGGTCTTCATTCAAAAGACGCACAAGAATATAAAAATCTTCGCCAACCTTGTGCGGCGTTGCTTGGTTTGGATAGCCAAAGCTTGCATTGGGAACAGCCTCTATGGAGCGAATATCACCATAGCGCGTTTCGCCCGCTCCGCTCGCACAGAGCGCAGTAAGAACCGCCGCTGCGAGAGCGCCGAAATACTTCTTCATACCATTTCTCCTCTTTGTCGACATCATCGTCATAATCACTTCAAAGCCTTCTGTTCAGGAGGCCGCGGACTTGCGACATCCTTATATTCGCGCATCACTTCCATTGTCTTGCCTCGCGCATCGGCAAGAGCGCGGCCGAGATCTTCGGCGCGTTTGTAAAGGGAAATCCATTCAACATCTTTTTCGAGCTTCGCTTTTATTTCAGCATCTGTCGCGCCCTTGGGCAATGAAGAGCGCACCTTTTCCACCATCTCCTTCATGCGCTCATTTATCTTGCGCCTCTCTTCAGCAAGCGACATTCTAACGGCGCGGCGCTTCTCCATTGCCTCTTTAAATTCAACGCGACGTTGCTCTGTCTTAGCCTCTTCTGATGGCGAAAAAACAGCACAACCGCGCGACATCATAACAATCGCGACGACAACGCAACTGATTGCGCCAAGCGCAATCAGCACGAGATATCTACTCGTACTTTTGGTCATTATCGACATAAATAATTTTGTATAGCGACTATTCTCCCATAGTTTAAACCTAATAATACCAAAATTGCCCCTTAGAAATCAAGGGCTATTTACAATAATTTACAAGTTAACTACAAGGGGTATAGATAACTCAAATCTGCTTCCGCGCACTTCAAGTGGCTTAAAAGAAATCTCACCACCATGAAGAGTTGCAATTCTTTTTACAATTGAAAGACCAAGTCCTGCTCCTCCAGTCTCGGAAGCTCTTGAAGAATCAACACGATAGAAGCGCTCGAAAATTCTTGCCCTATGCTCCTTCGCAATTCCACACCCGTGATCCTCAACAATCACTCGGGCTTTTTTACCAATAGCTTCAAGTGAAACAAAAACTTCTTTTTCGCCAGAATGTCGTATTGCATTTGTGATAAGATTTAAAATAGCCTCGCGCAATAATGCCGCGTCGCAATTAGCCATTGCCGCTCCCTCTGGAAGTGAAAGAGAAATCTTCACTCCCTTTGCAACTACGACTGGAGTTATTGTAAAAACTGCATCTTTCACAATGTCAGCTACATCTACAACGGAAGGCGTGAACACTTCACGAGAATGCTCTAATTTCGAAAGGTCAAGAATTCTTTGAACGAGCGAATCTAGGCGCTTCGATTCTTTTGCAATCATCGTAGCTAATGTGCCGCAAGTTCCCTTTTCATTTTCTTGCACGCAATTCTCCGCAAGCATTTCTGCCGCGCCAAGAATTCCTGCGAGTGGAGTTTTGATTTCGTGCGAGATATCGGCCATAAACTCACGGCGAAAGCGTTCGCTTTGCGCCAACTCGCGTATGCGCACTCTCTGGCGGTACAGCGAAAAAAACACGACGAACATTCCAAGCACACCCACGAGAGAGGCAAGAGCAAAAATCCCAAGCGCCTCATAAAAAGGAAGGAGTGCTTTTTTGCGAGAGAGAGCAACGCCCACTTTATACTCGCCTGCCCTTGCAGATTCAACAAGAGCTTTTGCATCATTGTCTCCCGCATAAATGATTCCGCCGCGAGAAGAATTCACTCGGAGCGAAAGCCCCTTCTCTTCAAGCGAAGAGGCAAACTCGCGGAGCTTCTTAAAATCCTGTCTCTCAAGTGCAGAGGCAAGAGAGTCTGCTGTAAGAAATGCTTGCGTCCTTAAATCAGCGCGGGCACGCGCTTCAACATCGGAGCCAAATGATATCGTCTGAATCGCGAATGTCACAAGGACTGCAGCGAATGCAACGGCCGCGGCAAGCGTACCGAAAACGTGAATATCTTTCGGACGATGCGCCATCGATCCTTCACACTCCAATTTCCGTTACGCGGTAACCAACTCCGCGAACAGTTTCAATGTGCCGCGCCCAATCACCGAGCTTGCGCCTCAATGTAGCAACCTGCACATCCATCGTACGTTCATCAGCAGGGCGCATAAGAATCCGCCCTCTGTGTGCGACAAGACGAACGAGAAGAGAAAACTCTCCTGATGTCAAATCTAACTTCTTTCCAAAGAGTTTTGCTTCGCGCGAAACCTCATCTACTTGAAGCCCATCAAACAAAACGCCTTCCGTGACAGGAAGAGTTCTCCGAAGAACAGCTTTGACGCGCGCCAAAAGAACAGCTCGCTCAAAAGGCTTTGTCACATAATCGTCCGCGCCACATTCTAGCCCGCGAACGATATCGGCAGCATCAGTGCGAGCAGTCAACATTATTATGCGGCTTGCCATAAGAGATGGTGTTTGCCTTACGCGCTCTGCAAATGCAAAGCCATCAAGACCGGGAAGCATCACATCAAGAAGAATAAGATCTGGAGCGCGGCGCATCGCCTCGGAAAAACCTTCATCGCCGCGTGAAGCTAAACGCACATCTTTGTAGCCAGCTCCATCAAGAGCCATGCCTAAAAGAGTGCGGATGGTTGGATCGTCTTCCACGACGAGAATGCTTCTGTCGGGAAGAGACATTTTATTCCTCCGGAGGAGCGGAGCGGATTAGACGCAGCTTTCTGAGAGCTGCTTCTATCTTCCAAGGATAAAACATTCCGTACATGCCAATTATCGCAAGAATGTACGCAATGACAACTACTACATGTACAGGGGCAAAGCCTGACTCGGGCAGGATCGGGCGAGTGAACTTAAACAATTCTGCAGGCAGAAGCATAAACAAACCCATGATTGCACGAGTAAGCAAACACTTCGGCATCCAGATTACCGTAAGGTATGTAAGGACACCCGCCATAATCCAAAGCTGCCCAGGAAAGCGCTTGAGCAACATATCGAAAACATCTATTCCGATAGTGTGGCACTCATACGCCGTCCAAAACCAGGCGGTGGCTACGAGAAAGACTGTGATAATTTTTTTCATATGCACACCGCCGCTTTTTATTAGTCGCGTTCCTTCCAAGATTTAAGAACCTTGCCAGACATAGCGTCGATTTCGTAGTCGTACTCCATATTGCCGGCTTCGAATTCGATATCGTAGACAAGAACTCCATCTTCGCGATCTAATTCGCACGAAAGGTCGCGCGTGTCTTCACGCTTAACCCCAGCATGCTCAAGAGCGATTTTGACGGCAACCTTCTTGCCAATCTTCTTCGCCTTCTTCGCGTCGCACTTCTTGGCCTCGCACTTTTGCGTATCGCTCTTCTTTGCGACTGCGCACTTTGCCTGCTTATCGCAACATTCCTTGTTGGCCCTGTCGCACTGGACATTATCGGAATGCGCAACAAAAGCTACTGCAACTGCGCACAGCATCATTAATTTTTTCATGTTGTGTTT
>JAGBWQ010000075.1 GCA_017629735.1 Kiritimatiellia bacterium | reverse complement strand
GTCGTTAGTAAAAATCGCGGCAAAATTTAAACACAATCCGCCGACTGCGCTTGCAGTTATTGTGGGGAAATCGTCTTTGGCGTACAGACGCGAGGAAGATGGTGTTTATGTACTGCCGTTGACGGCACTTAAGGCTTGATGATTGGGATCGTTGCCGAGCCTGAAATGGTAGAGCGTTTCACCGGTTGGGATCAGCTTGGCGGCTTTGCCTGGGCGCGGATTTTGTCGCGGCGGCCGGAGTTTGCCGACCATTGCGATTGGGCGAAGCTTAAGCCGCTTGCTTGGCGGCAGCTTTTGATGCGCCAGCCGCAATTCGCCGATAAGTGCGATATCCATCTTACCCCCGATTAAGCGGGGTTTTTTGATTTTTGGTATAATACATTCATGACTTTGCGTGTTGAATGGCGCAGAGATGATTTAATTCAAGGAGATGGAAGAATGAAGATTCTCGTTACTGGAGGAGCTGGGTTCATCGGCAGCCACACCGTCGTAGAACTGCTGAATGCAGGACATGAAGTAGTCATCGTCGACAATCTTTGCAATAGCTCTAGGAAGTCGCTCTCCCGTGTAAAGCGCATTACTGGCAAAACTCCCACCTTTTACAAGGTCGATATCCGCGACGAAAAGAAGCTCGATGCAGTTCTTTCGAAGGAAGGCAAGTTCGACGCCACCATTCATTTCGCCGCGCTTAAGGCAGTGGGCGAGTCCACCAAGATTCCTCTTAAATATTACGAGAACAATCTGGGCGGCACATTCACGCTCCTTAAGAGTCTCGGCAAGCATGGCTGCAAGAATATCGTCTTTTCTTCTTCGGCCACAGTCTATGGAGACCCTGCGTCCGTACCAATCCGTGAAGACTTCCCCACTCCAGGGTGCACGAATGCATACGGCTGGACGAAGCTTATGATGGAGCAGGTCTTTAAAGATGTGCAGAAGGCCGATCCTGAATGGAATGTGATTCTTCTTCGCTACTTCAATCCAATCGGCGCGCACAAGTCGGGCCTTATCGGAGAAGATCCTTCTGGCATCCCCAACAATCTTCTTCCGTATGTTGCACAGGTCGCAGTCGGCCGCCTCCCGCAGCTTAATGTCTTCGGAAACGATTATCCCACCATCGATGGAACTGGCGTAAGAGACTATATCCATGTGGTAGATCTCGCGCTGGGGCATCTTAAGGCGATCGAGAAGATTGAAGCAGAGCCGAAGCTCGGGCTTAAGGTTTACAATCTTGGAACTGGTAATGGATATTCAGTTTTGCAGATTGTAAAGGCGTTCGAGAAGGCTTCCTCTCGCCCTGTTCCCTACAAGATTCAGCCGCGTCGCCCTGGCGATGTGGCAGAGTGCTGGGCCGATCCTGCGCTCGCGCTTAAAGAGCTTGGCTGGAAGGCAGTTCGCGGCATTGAGGAAATGTGCGAAGATGCCTGGAGATGGCAGAAGAAGAATCCTTACGGCTACAAAAGCAAGAAAGAGGCTTAAGTCGTAGACGACTTAACTCCTGGCGATGAACCGTCTCGACGAGATTCTTGATGGCTTTGAAGCTGCGCTTGAGCTTGAGCGCGAACTTGGAGTTAAGTCGTTTGCCTTTGATAGGTCTTTGCTAGATGTTGCTTCTTTGCAATCAAAGGAGCAGCCGCAGCCAAAGGTAGCCCAAGCATTTTCATCGCCGCCTTTGCCGCGGCCCGAATCGCCTTCGCCTCGCCCAGAGGTGCAGCCGATAGAGAGCCCCGCGAGAGTAGAAGAGCCTTCTTCCGCTGAAATGCGCGACTTTGTTTTTCTCCATCACCGTGTTCTTTCGCAGAAGGGGAACGAGATGATGGCGAAAATCATCGTCGCGATGAAGTGCGAGGCTGGCGAGTCTTCAATTGTTATTCACCCTCCAGCGCCGCCTGCGAAGGTATATGTTGTTCTTGGCTCGCTTGCGCTTAAAATGTTTTTCCCTGAAGCTTCTGGTACGCCAGGCCAATGGATATCTTTGCCTAATGGCTCGGAGGCACTTATCACTTACTCCCCCGAATACATTCTCAGATTTCAGGACGGCGCCCCCGCTCAGGTTGATGCCAAGCGCAAAATGTGGGCTTCCCTTAAAGGTGTGATGTCGCGCTTTTCTCGGTGATGGCTTGGCTTTCGTCCTTATGTTTGTGGTATAATTAACATATGGATTTGTTATTCCCCGTATCGATTGTTATGTGGGTGCTTGCCGCGGCAGGTGTAGCCTGGTATGTGGCGACTATGGCATCGGAAGTGACATATGTTACCCTTGCTGACGGCAGGCGTCAGGCAAGGCAATTGCCGGTGCTATTTAAAGCGCTTCTTCCTTTTGCCCAAAATTTCTATCCGCTTATGCGCGGCAGTGTCATGCGCGGCGTGGTGGAGCGTGCGAAAGTGAAACTCGTGCAAGGTGGGTTCGAAGGGCTTCTTTCCGCAGAGGAATTTGTGGCCCTCAAGATGATGCTGCTTTGGGTTATTCCCGATCTTTGGCTTCGCGATATGGTCAAGCGTCGTCATCTTTCCATTCAGAAAGCGCTGCCGTTTGTGTTGGATTTGCTTACTCTTTCTGTTGAGGCAGGCATGGATTTCATAAGTGCGCTTCAGCGCAATTGCAAATTGCGCAAGCTCGATCCTCTCAACGAAGAGCTTCTGCGAATGACGAAGGAAATCCAAGTTGGTCGTTCTCGTCGTGATGCACTGCGCGAAATGGCCGAGCGCGTGGGGCAGCGCGATTTGAAAGCCGTTGCTTTCGCGCTCGTCCAGGCCGATGAGCTTGGTGTATCAATCGGAGCGATGTTGCGCATTCAGTCCGATCAGCTTCGCGCGCGTCGCTTCGACAGAGCCGAGAAGCTTGCGGCAGAAGCGCCAGTTAAGATGTTGGGGCCGCTTATGTTGTGTATTTTCCCTGCGGTGTTCATCATTCTGCTTGGGCCTGTTCTTACGCAGGCGGTGAAAGGGGTGTTCTGATGTATAATGCGCCTAAGATTGTTGTTATTTCAGGTACTCTTAAAGGGACTGAGTATTATATCCAGCCAGGTGGCGTTAGGTTGGGCAGGTCTTCTTTGTGCGAAATTCATATTCCCGACGAAAATCTTTCGCGCAACCATTGCCTTTTTGAAACTTATGGCGAATCCGGTTTGAATGTCACCGACCTTGCCAGCATTAACGGTACTTTTGTTAACGGCGATATTATTGATGCCGATCCTCACTCACTTTCCAACGGGGATATTATTGAGGTCGGTTCTGTTGTTTTAGAGGTGGTGCTGCCAACTGAGCGCGAGGTAGATCTTGGATTGGGAAGTGCAGAGGCTTCTTCCTCGTCGAATGTGCATTGCGGCGAAGATGGGCAGTCTCGTTCAGCGCGCAGAAGCATTCTTATTTTAGGTGCTAGCGTATTGTGCGTTGGATTGATCGTATATTTCTTTGGGCAGAAGTTTATTAATAATACGATTACAAGCACATCTTCTGCTGTTGCAATAGCACCTGTCGAAGAACAAACTCCCGTCGTGAGAGAAGTCTTTTACGAGAAGGTTGAGGCTGATCAGAAGCGAATCTTCCGTTATGAGATGACATTCTCGGCCGACAATGTGCTTACTGTCAGCATTGATGATGTTCCAGATGAGAATCGCCACCCAGTGAAGAACAATCTTCTTGGGAGTGAGGCGGTTGAGGAGCTTAATGAAATTCTCTCCTGGAAGAATTTGAAGGATCTCGATCCCGAGTACATTGGTGTAACTCCCGATCCTCCGGCTCTTGCAAGCTGGTCACTGAAGGTAGTTTATTCGACTTGCGTAAAGAATATCCGTGTTGTAAATGTGCACGAGCCAGAGGCGTTTCGTGCCGTGCGTGAGCGCCTTGAGGCATTTACAATGAGCGAGCTTGGTGTTTGGGCCATTCAGTATCCTCGCAGCAAGCTTCTTGAGATGGCAGAGAAGTCGTATGAGCTTGGTAATTCAAAGTGGTTTGATCGCGAAGTTGAATACGGCAATCTCTCCGAGGCTGTAGCTGCGTATAAGGAAACTCTTTTCTATCTCGAGACAATCGATCCAAAGCCGCCGCTTGCCGCGAAGGCGCGAGAGGGAATGGAGAAGGCCAATGTGCTTCTTTCCGAGAGGTGCAAGGAGCAGCGCTTCCTTGCTGACCGCGCGATAAACTTGGCTCGTTGGAACGAGGCGAAAAGAGAGCTTATGATTCTCCTTGAGATGGTGCCAGATCGTCGAGACGATCGCCATCGCGATGCAAAAGCCAAGCTGCTAACGGTTGAGAATCAAATCAAGAGGGGAGGCAGGCGATGAGATTGCGCGCTGCATATGCTGCCATCGTAACGTTTTTGGCGTCTGCGCTTTTTGCGCAGGAGCCTGTTATAAGGACAAGAGTGAATGTGTCGAGCCAGCCCTCTGGGGCTACTGTTATTGTTGACGGTCGTGACCGCGGCACTACACCTGTGACGCTTTACGATTTGGGTCCAGGGACGCATCATCTAAGGTATCGTCTTTCGGGTTATGTTGAGTGCGACAGGTTCTTTACGATGGACGAAGGCCCTGTTCTTGAGAAGAGCGAGACGCTTGAGCCAGAAAAGGCGCTCTTTCTTCTGCGCACTATTCCAGAGGGGTGCAACATCACCATCGACGGCATGGCTGCAGGAATGACGCCGCGTCTTTTTACAGATCTTCTTGCGAAGGAAACGTACAAAATAAAGCTTACCAAGACGGGTTATCTGCCGCAGACGCTGTCGGTAAAATTTAATGGGCGTGAGCCTCTTGTTCGCGAAGAGACGATGGTGCTCGATTCAGGCACGATACGCATTTCGTCGGAGCCTGCAGGCGCGGAGGTGTTTGTCAATGGCGTGCCGCGCGGCATTTCACCTGTTGTCGTTGGCGATGTTCCCAAGGGGCGCGCAGTTGTTAAGTTCTGCCTTGAAGGATTCCACGAGGAAGTAAGAGAGCTTTCAATGCGTGCTGGAGATACTTTGAATCTTCCGATTGTGTTGAGGCCTCTTCCTGGCACATTGCACCTTGTTTCTGTTCCCGAGGGCGCAAGATTTTATCTTGATGATGTCGCGCGTGGCGAAGGACCTTTGGTGATTACCGATCTTAAGCCAGGCGAGTATCGCATCAAGGCTGTTAAGGAAGGATATGGCGAGCTTGAAAAGACTGTGACGATAGTCGCGGGCGAGTCGCTTCGCGAAGAATTTAGGCTTTCGAATGTAATGGGAAGGCTTGAGATTCGAACGGAGCCAGTAGGTGCTACTATTGTTTTTGATGGCCGCATCTTGGGCGATACGAAAGGTGTGGACGGGGCATTAAGAAGCGATATCTTCCATGTCGAGAATGTGCTTGAAGGCGAGCATGTTATTATTGTTCGCAAGGAAGGTTATGAAGAGACCTCTCGCAAGGTGAAGATTCGCAATTCTCACACATCGCAGGCTAACATTCGTCTAAAGCGTATATTCCTTCCTGATGTTGAGATAGAAACTTCTCACGGAATAGTTCGCGGCGCTTTTGTTGAAGAGAGAGCCGATAGCATTGTGGTCGAAGTTTCTCTTGGAATTACTCAGGCTATTCCGCGTTCCGATATTCGGAAGTTCACCTGGACGAGAGTGAAAAGCAAGTGAAGAAGCGCTTAGACCAAGAGATTGTTTCACGCGCACTTGCCTCATCGCGGGCGATGGCGCAGGCGCTTATTCTCGAAGGGAAGGTGCGAGTTTCTGGTCAGGTGGAGCGCAAGGCTTCGAGGTCTGTCGATGAGGCGACTGAAATAGAGATTGAAGCTCCCCCTCGCTTTGTTTCGCGCGGCGGAGAGAAACTTGAAGGCGCATTTGCTTTGTGGGGCGCAGGTGAAGGGGCGCTATTAGATGTTACAGGAAAAGTGTGCATCGATGTAGGCTCTTCCACTGGTGGCTTTACCGATTGTTTGCTTCAGCATGGCGCTGCTCGCGTGATGGCGGTTGATGTTGGCACCAATCAGCTTGCGTATAAGCTTAGGGTCGACCCAAGAGTATGGGTGAAGGAGAATTTTAATGCGCGTTATATGACGCCGTCGGATCTTCCTGATGTCCCAGAAGTTGCGGTCACCGATGTATCGTTTATTTCTTTAAAACTTATACTTCCTCCGATAGTCGATGTGCTTGCACCTGGCGGACTTATCGTTGCGCTTATTAAGCCGCAGTTTGAGGTTGGGCGCGGCAATGCGCCAGGTGGGCTTGTAAGAGACGAAGCTTTGCGGAACGAAGCTAAAGATTCTGTTGTTGATTTTGCGGTGAGCAACCTCGGCCTTGAGTTGATTGCTCTTGCGCAGTCTCCAATTAAAGGAAAGGAAATGGGGAATATTGAGTTTCTTTCCTTTTGGCGCAAGAGTAAGTAGCGAGCAGAATATTTAAGAAAGGGAAAACTATGAACAAGATAAAAAAGGTTGGCGTGTTTTCGCTCTGCCTTGCATTCGCGTTTTCGCTTTTTGCATCGGCGGGAACTAATTTATCTCCTCGTTTGGTCTTTTCGTTGCCAGGGGTCAAGAATAATCCTCGTAATGGAGAGGGTGATTTTGTCCGTCTTAATGATGGAGGAATTCTTTTTGCTTACGGAAAGTTTACTGGCGCAAATAAGTGGGATGAAACTACCGCAACAATCATGGCGCGTGTTTCGTACGATGGAGGTGAGACTTGGTCGGAGGATCGTCAGATTATTGGTAAGGAAGGGCGTCTTAATGTAATGTGCGTCTCTTTCTTGCGACTCGACGAAAAGCGCATTGCAGTTTTTTACATGAGAAAAAATTCTCTGTCCGACTGCACTCCTTGGATGCGCATTACATCAGATGATTTCAAGACGCTGTCTGAGCCTGTTCGTTTGCTGTCTAAAGAAGATGTCGATTATTATGTCTGCAACAATGCGAGAGCGGAGCGCCTTAAGAGCGGGCGTATCATAATTCCGATGGCGCGCCATTCTCGAAAGGTTGATGGAGATAAGCGTGGCTATGGGCGTCTTTCTTGCGTTTATTCAGATGATAGCGGCAAGACTTGGAAGAAGGGTCAGGAATATGTCGTATACGACGAAAAGGGCAAGAGAGTATATGTGCAGGAGCCTGGCGTTATTGAGCTTAAAGATGGGCGCCTTTATATGTATGCGCGCACAGATCGCGGCCGTCAATGGCAGATGTATTCAAAAGATGGGGGCGAGACATGGGGCGATTTTGGGCCTTCTTCTATAATTTCACCGCGCGGGCCAGCTACGATTGAGAGACTTAAGAATGGCGATCTTCTTCTTATTTGGAACGATCACGACGGTAGGCAATATTTGAGATATAGTGGGCCTAAATGGCTTGCTGGCATGCGTGCGCCGCTTGATATTGCCATTTCGAAGGACGAAGGGCGCACATGGATTAAGAGGAAGACTGTCGAAACGGATGAGAAGGGCTTTTACTGTTATTTTGCAGTAATCGAAATGGAAGATTCTCTTCTCTTGCACTACTACAATAAGCCGTATTTGACGGGATCGTGTGTGACAAAAGTTCCTTTGAAGTGGCTTTATGAGGGGGAAGGTAGAACAGTTACACCTTTAAATTACATCGATGGAGAGCAATCTGTTGTTTGTGCTGTAAAAGACAAGTATCACGCATGGCCGACAGTTACTAAGCTAAAAAGCGGAGAGCTTATTACCGTCTTTTCAGGCGATAGAGTAGGCCATGTGTGTCCTTCTGGAAAGGTTCAGCTTGTGCGCAGCAGTGATAACGGCAAGACATGGACTAAGCCAGAGACGATATTCTCTTCGGATACGGTAGATTGCCGCGATGCAGGAATTCAGGAGCTTAAAGATGGAACGCTTATCCTTAATTTCTTTACTTCAATTGCGTATTATCGTTCCGGCAGCAAGGCGTATGCCCAATATTTCAAGTCGCGCGACAAGAAGAAGGTTGCAGATGAGCTTGGCAACTGGACGATGCGCTCGACGGACGGGGGTAAGACATGGACGGATAAGGTTAGAATGCCTGCTTCGCTTCCGCATAATGTGATTGAATTGAAGGATGGAAGGCTCGCGGCGCTTGGAGTGCGCGGCAGAGGGTGGGACGCGAAATATATGCATGAGCAATATCTTCCGAAGGAGCCGGAGTTTGTATTCCAGACATCATCAGATGGTGGCAGAAGTTGGAAAATCGAATCTGTCGTTCCAGGCTTTATTGGAGGCATGTGCGAGCCGCACCTTATAGAGATGGAAGATGGCGCACTTGTGGGCTTTGTACGTTACAGCACAGATGCCGCGACGGATCGCGTGTCGCTTCAGACGGAATCGTATGATGGTGGTAAGACATGGTCGAAGCCGCATTCGAATGGTCCAGTGGGGTGTCCAGTTCATTTGATCCATCTTAAAGATGGTCGAATTCTTGCCACTTATGCCAAGCGTGACAAGAAAATAGGAGGTGTTTATGCGGCATTCTCTTCTGATGGCGGCAAAACGCCATGGAAAGATGAGACGCTCCTTTATTCTTGGTTTGCATGGGATTTCGGCTATCCTTCAAGTGTTCAGCTTGATGATGGGAGTATCCTCACGGTATTCTATACCCCTACCAAAAGAGTCAGTAAATGCATCATCAAAAGCATCCGCTGGACACCACCCGTGAAGTGAAATATGGTATAATATGCCGCTAATGGAAGAAAAACTCATAGTCGATGTAGCGCGCCTTGACCGCGAGGGGGAGACTCTCGAGGGCGAGGTCGATTGCGTTGATGTACATGAGAAATTCGTTGACGCTTTTGGCGGGGTCAGATATCGCCTTTTTGCGCGAGTTTTTGGCACCGAGCTTCTCGTTCAGGGAGAAATCGAACAGGATTTCACCTTCGTTTGCTCTCGTTGCGCGGAAGATTTTGACGATACTGTAAAGGTGGGCGACTTTACGGTGTCCGTCGAAATAGACGATAAAGTCCCAGAGGTCGATTTGACGAATGAGTTAAGAGAGAGTATAATACTCGCCCTACCGAATTTCCCGGTCTGTTCTGAGACCTGTCCGGGGGTTGTCCAAAAAACGCAAACGTTTGCGGACGATAGATGGAATGTCTTAGATGGATTGACAACGGAAAATCAGAGGTCTGACGGGTAAGTAGATCCAGAAGATTTAAGATTCAACCGAGAAAAGAAGCAAGGAGAAAGAACAATGGCAAGTCCTAAGAACCGTGTGTCCAAGCGTCGTAAGCGCGAGCGTGTAGCATCCCTCGAGAAGCCTATTCTCGCGCAAGTGGCAACGTGCCCCGAGTGCGGAGCTGCGGTTCGTTCGCATCGTGCGTGCCCTAAGTGCGGTACGTACAAGGGTCGCAAGGTGACGGCGTCTAAGTGACGCCGTCGCGGCCTGGTGGCCGCAGCGATTTAATTCGTCGCTCTTACCAGAATAGGCGGAGAGTTGCGTCCTTTTTCATGGACGAAAAGTCGGAGGTTGGGTCATGACGCGAATTGCTCTTGACGCGATGGGGGGCGATTATGCTCCAGGTGAAATTGTAGTTGGCGCGGTTGAGTCTGCCATTGGACTGAAGGATGTTAAGGTGCTCCTCGTTGGGCAGCTTTCCCTCATTCAGGCTGAGCTCGATAAGCTCCCACCGAAACTCAAAGCCGCCTCGCAGCAGGCTATCGAAAATGGCTTTTTGGAAATCGTCCATGCTCCTGATGTAGCAGAGATGGACGACTCTCCAGTTGAAGCTGTTAAGAAGAAAAAGGATTGCTCGATCAATGTAGCAATGCGTCTTGTCAAGGAAGGCAGGGCGGATGCTTTTGTTTCGGCCGGCAATTCTGGCGCTGTTGCAACTAGCGCAATTCTTATTCTCGGGCGTATCCCAGGCGTGAAGAGGCCTGCAATCGCCACTGTGATG
>JAGBWQ010000074.1 GCA_017629735.1 Kiritimatiellia bacterium | reverse complement strand
TTATCCGCGAGCTTGGCGGTGGAGGATTCGGCTGCGTGTATCTCGCTCGCGATACGGTCGCAGGGATAGAAGTCGCGGTAAAGGGTCTCCCGCCGCTCGTGCGCCTAAATAAAGAAGAGCTAGAGAATGTAAGAAAGAATTTCGCTTTAGTTTCTCGCCTTCATCATCCTAATATCGCAGCGGCGCTTACGCTTCATCCAGTTGCCCAGGCGATTTATGATGACAAGTCTGACGCTGAAAAACTGCGCGTTTTCAGCGGTGACACTCTCGTTGTAATGCAGTATGCGCCCGGCGTCACGCTCTCGCAATGGCGCAAGCAATTCCCCGATGGTAAAGTTCCATTAGATAAAGCGCTTGAAATTACGCGGCAGATCGCCTCAGCGCTCGACTATGCGCATAAAGAGAAGATTCTCCACCGCGATATTAAGCCCGCGAATGTAATGATAGAGACAGGTGCGGATGGCTCGCTAACAGCTAGAGTGCTCGACTTCGGTCTCGCAGCTGAAATCCGCTCTTCAATGAGCCGCGTCTCGCAGAGTATAACTGATACATCAGGTACGCGACCCTATATGGCGCCGGAGCAGTGGCTGGGTGAGAAGCAGGGGTTTGAAACAGATCAATATTCGCTTGCCGTTCTTTTTTATGAACTTATTACAGGCGAAGTACCATTCGCATCAGTATTCGATACTGGCGATCCTGTATTGATGATGAATGTTGTAGGCAATAGAGAGTTTAATCCATCGTCGGAATTATCTAAACCCATTCGCCTCGCGCTTGCCAAAGCATTGTCGAAAAAACGCGAAGACCGTTTCGATTCATGTATTGAATTTGTTGATGCACTGGTAGGACGCGGTATTCTCATCGCACCAGGCGGAAAAGTTTTCTCTAAGATTACTGCTGTCGGTCTTTTAGCCTTAGGATTAGCCGGCGGAATCTGGTATTGGCAAGATTTAAAAGAGAAAGAAGAAATTCGTATCGTCGCAGAACAAAAAGCCGAGGCGGAACGTAAAGCTACAGAAGAAGTACGGCGTATAGCCGAGGAGAAAGCCAAGAAAGAGAAGGCTGAAACGGAGCGAAAGCAAAAAGAGGAAGCGGCACGCATCGCGTCCGAGAAGGCAAAAGCAGAAGCCGAAGAACGAGCTCGAAAGACAGAAGAGGCACGCATCGCTGCCGAGAAGAAGGCCGAACGTGATGCCGAACTTGAAGTGTTTCGACTTTCTTCTAAAGCACAAAGTGCACATGATCTTATTGATGGCGAATCGTCTGAAATAAAGGAGTTCTTTGCATCAGAAATCAGAGCCATCGAAAATGATCGTCGCGCTGGCGATGATGCAAAGGCAAATTCCAAGTATGTGATTGCAACGAACTTCTATGCGCAGGCTTTGATGGCTGTGACTGCGCTAAAAGGATCCGTGACTAAATACCAAGAATGCAAGGAGTTGTTGCCGAAGATTGAGCGCGCCAAGGAACGTGCCGATGAAGTGAATGCGGCAGAATCGTTGCCAAGCGGGTACAGGGCGGCGCAGGAGGCTCAAAGTGTAGCTCTTGCCGCATTTAAAGCAAAGCGGTTTGATGAGTGCAAGGTAAAGCGTCAAGAGGCCGAGTCGCGTTTTGCGTCATTGCGGATAGATGTCATCACTGCCGTTTTGGATATTGCAGATGGACATAAAAAAGCAGAACGCTGGGAGCAATGCAAGCAAGAGACGGAGAAGGTGCTTAGTTGGGATGCGAACAATGCGAAGGCGCTTCAGCTGAAAGCAGAAGCCGAGAAGCATCTTGTGCCGTCATTAAAGGTTGTGACTACGATTGATGGTGATGAGGTGAGAGGCGCTAAAGTAAAGATAAACGGCAAAGAGTATTCAACACCACTTAAATGGGA
Source organism: Kiritimatiellia bacterium (assembly GCA_017629735.1). Taxonomy (GTDB): domain Bacteria; phylum Verrucomicrobiota; class Kiritimatiellia; order RFP12; family UBA1067; genus UBA1067. The sequence continues at coordinate 79 of JAGBWQ010000074.1, read as the reverse complement.
GAAACTTGACAAGGGTACTTCTGTCGGTCCTTATGATTTTACATTTGCCCGATATGGCAAAAATTATGTAGGAACTCTT
>JAGBWQ010000073.1 GCA_017629735.1 Kiritimatiellia bacterium | reverse complement strand
TTGTAGGCGGCGGCGCTCCTGTTTCGGTGCAGACGATGTCTGACGCCGATCCGCATAATGCTCTTGCAATTACAGAGCAGGCGCTCTCTTGTGTTGCGCGTGGCTGCGATATTTTTAGAATTACGATTCCCGATATCGCCGCGGCAGAAACTCTTCGTGAAGTTAAGAAAAAAGTTTCAATGCCGATTGTTGCCGATATTCATTTCGACTATCGTTGTGCGCTTGCGGCTATTGAGGCAGGTGCAGATGCGCTAAGGCTCAATCCTGGCAATATCGGTTCGCGCGATCGCGTTCAGGCTGTAGCGCGCGCGGCAAAAGAGAGATGCGTTCCTATTCGCATAGGTGTTAATGGAGGCTCTTTGGAAAAGGATTTGCAGGAAGATACCTCCCGTCCGCTTCCGGAGCGTCTCGTTGAATCTGCTCTTAGGCATTTGAAGCTTCTTGAAGATGAGGGCTTCTATGATGTCGTTATAAGCGCAAAAGTCTCTGGCGTTATGGAGACTGTCGAGACATATCGCTTGCTTGCCGAAAAAACAGATTGTCCGCTTCATCTTGGTGTTACGGAAGCAGGCACTCTTATCCCTGGCACGGTGCGTAGCTCAGTTGCGCTTGGAATTCTGCTTTCAGAGGGAATTGGAGATACAATTCGCGTCTCGCTTACGGCAAAGCCAGAGAAGGAAGTGCGCACTGCGCTTGAGATTCTTCGCTCTCTTGGGTTGCGTCAGGATGGGCCTTCTGTTACAAGCTGCCCTACTTGCGGCAGGACGAAGGTCGATCTCGTGCGTGTGGCCACACGTGTCGAAGACGCGCTAGAAGTCCTTTATCGCGATCCTGCTAGGCCAAATCCGTTCCCCAAGGTTGCTGTAATGGGCTGTGTCGTCAATGGCCCAGGCGAGGCAAAGGGTGCAGATATCGCTCTTTGCGGTGGCGATGGTTGTTTTGTTCTTTATGTCAAAGGGGAGCCTGTATGTAAGGTTTCCGAAGAAGAAGCAGTTGGAAAGGTAGTTGAGTATGCGCTTTCTCTATGATAATATGCCCGTGTTTTTCGTTGCAATCCCCGTGTGCCTTCTTGCGTGGCTCTTCGGTGGTGCCGATGGTTCGCTTGTGGTGACGGTGGGGCCTTGGCTAGTCTTACTTCTTCTTCAGGTGATATTCTTCTTTCCTCAAAGGCGCGAAGGGGAGTCGCTTTACTTTGCGCGAGAGGCGGCGTGGGAGGCTATGCGGCGAGATTATCTTGTTTGGTTCTCGCTTGCTCTTGTGTTTATTCTTGCAGTGCCGTTTTTGAATAATGGTCTTTGCACATTGTGCGATGCTGCTGAAATCGCAAAGGGAACAGATCCCAATCCGCGTGTTAAATTCCTTCCTTTCTGTGTTTCAAGGCGCGATCATTTCTCAGTTTTTCTTTGGATCGTAATGGCGCTCGCTTCAGCGATTGCCACTCGCCATTGTTTGCGCGGCAGAGGCAAGAGATTGCTTCTTAAATTGATTGTGTGGAATGGCGTTGCTCTTGCAGTGCTTGGGTTTGTTCAGATAACTCTTGAAGCACCAGGGCCGCTTTGGATGCCAGTTCCTCAGAACGGGCCTGGTGGATATTTCTCCACATGGGGCTATCCTAATATGGCGGGGTGCTATTTCTGTGCGATGTTTGCAATAGCAATCTCTCTATGGCGCCGTGCTTGCGACGAATGTGATGCGGAGCGCGTAGCGTCCGATTCTTCCGCAGAGGCGGGCTCGAAGCATGAAATATTCTGGAGAAGGCATTTGTATTTGATCCCAGCTTTCCTCTTTTTCTTTGCAGCTCTCAATACGCTCTCGCGCGCTGCAATCATTATCGTAATTTCTCTTCTCTTCGTCTTTTTTGTCCATGCCTTTATCTCCTTCACATATAAGATGTCGCGTGCGCGCCGCGTTAAATGCATGACAGTTACATTTATCTCAGCCAGCATCGTCGCGTTCTTTTCGGTCGTTTCTATTCCCGACAAAATGCAGCAGCAGGTCGATACTCTTGATACGGAGGGTGTGCTTACGCGAGTTACAGGCAAAGATGTTTCTCACTCCCGAATTGCAATTGAACTTTGGCGCGAGCATACTCTCTTTGGCTGTGGTGGTTGGGGATATCGCCATTTTGCCGCGGCTAAGATGACGGAAAAGGAAAAGAACTCGCAGAAGTTCTCAGGCAATGCAAATGTTCATAACGATTATCTCCAGTTCCTGGTTGAACATGGCTTCGTGGGGCTTGCGCTTCTTGTTCTTGCGGCGATTAATCTTGTCACGCCTGTTTTCAAGTCGTGGAAATATCTTCTTCAGCTCGTGCGTTTTGCGAAAACTAGCAAGCTTCCAGCAAAGCCAATTGTGCTTTTCGTGCTTCCGGCCGGCGCATTCTGCCTCTTGATGGCGCCGTTGGCCATGAGTATACATGCTTTTGCCGATTGTCCGTTTAGATCGTCGGCGATATTCGTGCTCCTTTTCACCGTTCTTGCGGCTGTTCCGGGATATATTCCGCGTGCGTCGAGGAACATCGGCGAGAGCTCGAAGGGATCGTAAACAAATTATATTAAAGGAGTAAAAGAAAATGCTTCATGTAAACGAAAATTACGCTCGTATCAAGCCAACATATCTTTTTGCAGAAATTGCTCATCGCGTTCAGGAGCATCAGAAGTCTGGCAATGCTGGGCGCATCATTCGCCTTGGTATCGGAGATGTCACCGAGCCTCTCGCACCTGCTGTTGTTGAGGCAATGCATAAAGCCGTCGATGACGAAGCTGGTCGCGAGAATTTCCACGGATACGGCCCTGAGCAGGGGTATCAGTTCCTTCGCGACAAAATTGCCGAGATTGATTTTCATTCAAGGGGCATCGATATTAAGCCCGACGAAATTCTCGTCTCTGATGGCGCTAAGTGCGACTGCGGAAACATTCAGGAGCTTTTCTCCGTCGATGTGAAAGTTGCGGTGACAGACCCTGTCTATCCTGTTTATGTCGATACGAATGTCATGGCAGGCCGCCACAACATTGAGCTTCTTAAGTGTGGCAAGGAAAATGGTTTTGTGCCGTCTCCTGCGGGGTGCGATGCCGATATCGTTTATCTCTGCTTCCCCAACAACCCCACAGGCGCTGTTGCAACAAAAGCTCAGCTCCAGGAGTGGGTCGATTGGGCGAATGCCGGCAAGAAGCTTATCATTTTCGATGCTGCATACGAGGCGTTTATCCGCACCGAAGGAATTCCTCATTCGATTTACGAGTGCGAGGGTGCTCGCACATGCGCGATTGAGATGCGTTCCTATTCCAAGACGGCTGGCTTTACAGGCGTTCGTTGCGGCTATACTGTTGTTCCCACGGAGCTTTACGCTTATGCTTCCGACGGAACGCCAGTCTCGCTTAAGGCAATGTGGACGCGTCGTCAGACGACGAAGTTTAATGGCGCAAGCTACATTACGCAGCGCGGCGCAGAGGCGATTTATTCTCCCGAAGGCATGAAGCAGACGAAGGACATTATCGACTTCTATCTCGAGAATGCACGCCTTGTAAGAGAGGCTCTTACCTCGCTTGGCTACGAAGCTTTCGGCGGCGTCGATTCTCCTTATGTGTGGATTGATGTTAAAGGCTCGAGCTGGGACTTCTTCGACAAGCTTCTTAAAGAGGCTAATGTCGTCACAACTCCCGGCGCAGGATTCGGTGAAGCAGGAGAGGGCTTCATTCGTATCTCGGCGTTCAACTCGCGCGAGAATGTTCTTGAAGCGATAGATCGCATCTCTCGCGTTCTCTAAGAGTAGCGGGCGACTTCTCTGTGAAGCGCATTCTGAGAAACACATTTACTGTGGGTGGCTTGACTGCGTTCAGCCGCGTTCTCGGGCTTGTTCGCGAAATGCTCCAGTCTCGCCTTATTGGTGCGGGAGTGGAGCAGAGCGCGTTCACGCTTGCC
>JAGBWQ010000072.1 GCA_017629735.1 Kiritimatiellia bacterium | reverse complement strand
AGCAGTGTATTTTAATTACGGGATAATGTAATTTGCGGTATATTAAAGTGCCCAAAATTTTAAAGTAACATTTCGTCTGCGAAATTTGGTATACTATACGTTAGGAAAATTAAGAAAAAGAAAGAAAAAGCAATGAACGATCAGAAGAAGTATGTATATTTCTTTGGCGCTGGTGCCACGGAAGGCAATGCGTCGATGAGGGAAATTCTTGGCGGCAAGGGCGCCAATCTCGCGGAAATGGCCGGTCTTGGCCTTCCTGTTCCTCAGGGTTTTACGATCACCACCGAGGCTTGCACTCGCTATTACGATGACGGCAAGAAAATTGGCGATGATATCATGGCGCAGGTCATGGAATACATCGACAAGCTCGAACAGTCTGCTGGCAAGAAGTTCGGCGACAAGCAGAATCCTCTGCTCGTTTCTGTCCGTTCAGGTGCTCGTGCTTCGATGCCCGGCATGATGGACACGATTCTCAATCTCGGTCTCAATGAAGATGTTGTCGAGTCTCTCGCAGAGCAGACGAAGAATCCTCGTTGGGCTTGGGACTGCTACCGTCGCTTCATTCAGATGTTCTCTGATGTCGTTATGGAAGTGGGCAAGAAGTACTTCGAGAAACTCATCGACGAGATGAAGGAGAAGAAGGGCGTCACGCTCGATGTTGATCTCACGGCAGACGATCTCAAGGAGCTTGCTGGCCAGTTCAAGGCCGAGTACAAGTCCAAGATCGGTAAGGACTTCCCCTCCGACGCTAAGGAGCAGCTCATCGAGGCTATCAAGGCCGTTTTCCGCAGCTGGGACAATCCTCGCGCCAACGTTTATCGCCGCGACAACGACATTCCCTACAGCTGGGGTACTGCAGTAAATGTTCAGATGATGGCATTCGGCAACCTCAACGACCAGTCTGGTACAGGCGTTGCCTTCACGCGCGATCCTGCCACCGGCGAGAAGAAGCTTATGGGCGAGTTCCTTATGAACGCTCAGGGCGAAGATGTCGTTGCTGGAGTCCGTACACCTATGCCTATCGCCAAGATGGCTGAGGTTATGCCCAAGTGCTTCGAGCAGTTCGAGAAGATTTGCCAGACGCTCGAAAGTCACTATCGCGACATGCAGGACATGGAGTTCACCATCGAGAACGAGAAGCTCTTCATGCTCCAGACTCGCAACGGCAAGCGCACCGCTAAGGCCGCGCTCAAGATCGCTTGCGATCTCGTCGACGAAGGTATGCGCACAGAAGAGGAAGCAGTGCTCATGATCGAGCCTCGCAACCTCGACACGCTCCTTCACCCGCAGTTCGACGCCGCCTCCCTCAAGAAGGGCAAGGTTATGGGCAGGGGTCTTCCTGCTTCTCCCGGCGCTGCTTGCGGAAAGATTGTTTTCACGGCCGACGACGCTAAGGAATGGAAGAAGCGCGGCGAGAAGGTTGTGCTCGTGCGTCTTGAAACTTCGCCCGAAGATATCGAGGGTATGAAGTCTGCGCAGGGCATTCTCACCGTCCGCGGCGGTATGACATCCCACGCGGCAGTTGTCGCGCGCGGTATGGGGACTTGCTGCGTTTCCGGCTGCCAGGAAATTTCGATGGACGAGGAGAACAAGAAGTTCACCTTGAACGGCAAGACTTATCGCGAAGGCGATTGGCTCTCGATCGACGGCTCCACCGGTAACATTTACGATGGCGTCATCACCACTGTTGATGCTGTTATCGCTGGCGAATTTGGCCGCATCATGAACTGGGCCGACAAGTTCCGCAAGCTCAAAGTTCGCACCAACGCCGATACTCCGCGCGATGCGAAGAAGGCTCGCGAGCTTGGCGCCGAGGGTATTGGCCTTTGCCGTACCGAGCACATGTTCTTCGAGGCCAGCCGTATCGCGGCTTTCCGCGAGATGATCTGCTCCGATACTATCGAAGAGCGTAGGATCGCCGTTTCGAAGATCCTTCCTTATCAGCAGGACGATTTCGAGCAGCTTTACGAAGCTCTTGAGGGCAATCCCGTCACGATCCGTTTCCTCGATCCGCCGTTGCACGAGTTCGTTCCCCACACTGAGGACGAAATCCAGCTTCTCGCGAAGACGCAGAACAAGCCGGTTTCCGTCATTAAGGACATCATTGACTCGCTCCACGAGTTCAACCCGATGATGGGTCACCGTGGCTGCCGCTTGGCTGTTACTTATCCGGAAATCGCCGTTATGCAGACGCGTGCGGTCATTCGCGCTGCAATCAATGTTCAGAAGCGTCACCCGGAGTGGAACATCAAGCCTGAGATCATGATTCCTCTCACTGGCGAGATGAAGGAGCTTAAGTGGGTTAAAGATGTTGTCGTCAAGGCCGCTGATGCTGAAATCGCCGAGTCTGGCATCAGCCTCAAGTACGAGGTCGGCACGATGATCGAAATCCCGCGCGCAGCTCTTACCGCCGACGAGATGGCGAAGGAAGCTGAGTTCTTCTGCTTCGGCACGAACGACCTTACCCAGATGACATACGGCTTCTCGCGCGATGACTCTGGTAAGTTCCTCGATGCGTACTACAACGCGAAGATTTTCGAGAACGATCCCTTCGCCAAGCTCGACCAGACTGGCGTTGGCAAGTTGATGGAAATGGCCATCAAGCTTGGCAAGCAGGTTCGTCCTGAGCTTCACTGCGGAATTTGCGGTGAGCACGGTGGTGATCCCACATCTGTCGAGTTCTGCCACCGTCTCGGGCTCGATTATGTCTCTTGCTCGCCCTATCGCGTGCCGATCGCGCGCTTGGCGGCGGCGCAGGCGGCGCTGAGATAAACTTTTCCGCCCCTCTGCTCTTGCGCGGCGGGGCGGGAAATGTTATACTACGCGGACAATTTCAAAAGGAAGACTAGAAATGAAGAGTGATATCCATCCTAAGTACGAAGAAGCGACGATCACCTGTGCGTGCGGCAAAGTTATCCAGACTCGCTCCACCAAGAAGGAGATGACGGTCAACACTTGCTCGTCCTGCCATCCGTATTTCACTGGTGCCAAGACGATGGTCGACACGGAAGGCCGCGTTGATTCGTTCAAGAAGCGCTACGCGAAATTCGCGAAGTAAGGCTTGGTCGACAAAGTCCAGGTCGAAAGCGTTCTGGGTCGCCTGCAGTCCGTGGAAGCGGAACTGGGCGACCCGGAAGTTTTACAGGACCGCCGGCGTTATTTGGCGGTTCTTTCCGAATATAGATTTATAAAAAAGCTCGATTACGCTTATGTCGCTTGGCAGCTTGGCGAGGCCGACGAGCGCGAGCTTTCAGCGGCACTCCTAAAACCGGATCCTCTTGAAGATCGCAATGCCGTTATGGAAATTCGTGCCGGCACAGGCGGCGAGGAGGCGGCTCTTTTTGCTGGAGATTTGTTTAGAATGTATTCCCGCCATGTTGAATCGCTTGGCTGGAAGATTTCTGTTATGCATTCAAACGCCACATCTCTCGATGGCTACAAGGAGATTGTCTTTACCGTTCAAGGCGAGGGTGCGTATTCTCTCTTTCGTTTCGAGTCTGGCGCGCATCGCGTTCAAAGAGTGCCTGCGACAGAAGCGCAGGGGCGTATCCATACTTCCGCGGCAACTGTAGTTGTCTTCCCAGAGGCCGACGAGACGGACGATATCGAAATTCCCGAGAAGGATATTCGCATCGATCTTTTTTGTGCAGGTGGTGCAGGCGGCCAGCACGTCAACAAGACGGAAAGTGCCGTTCGAATGACGCACTTGCCCACAGGCCTTGTTGCTGTTTGTCAAGACGAGCGCTCGCAAATTCGTAATCGCGAAAAATGCTTCGCGACACTTAAAGCGCGTATTCTCGATTTCAAGCGCCGCGAGGAAGAGTCGAAGATTGGTGCCGATAGGCTCACTCTTCGCGGGTCGGGCGATAGATCAGATAAAATTCGCACATACAATTTTCCGCAGAATCGCGTTACCGACCATCGAATAGGGCTTACTCTTTATTCGCTCGATCGCTTTATAGATGGCGAGATGGGTTCTATGCTCGAAGCGTTGCGTTCAAATTACATTGATGCGCGTTTGAATGCCGCATTAAGCGGCAGGAAGGATTAAAATGACGGACGAAAAATGCCGCGTGTTGGAGCATGTTGATGTTGGTGGCGGGTATCGTCGCCTCGTTCTCAATGCGCCGAATATTGTCTCGAACGTTGAAGCTGGGCAGTTTGTCCATGTGCGCGTGCCTGGGCTCGACGAAAGCTCTTTGAGGCGTCCTTTCAGTGTCTTTAATGCGCAGGACGACCGCCTCTTTCTTCTTTACAAGGAAGTCGGCAGGGGAACGCGTGTCCTTGGCCTTGTCAAAGAGGGCGACGAGGTAATGGTTTTAGGGCCTCTTGGCCACGGATTCCCGCTTGAGTGCAAGGGTGCCGCGCTTCTCGTTGGCGGCGGCTATGGGGTTGCGCCTCTCTATCTTCTTGCAAGGTCGCTTCTTGCGCGTAATGTTGGCCCAGTCAAGCTCTTTGCAGGCGGGCGCTCGCAGGCAGATCTTCTTGCAATCGACGCATTCCGCGAGCTTGGTGTCGAGGTTTTTCTCGCAACGAACGATGGTAGTGTTGGAGAGAAGGGCTTGGTGACGCTTCCTCTCGATGCTGAAATTGCAAAGTTGAAGGGCGCATCTCAAGACTTCGAGATTTTCGCATGCGGTCCCGATCCGATGCTTAAGGCAGTTGCCGAGAGGGCTCTTTCGGCCAACGCGAAGGGTTGGATTTCGATGGATCGCCACATGATTTGCGGTGTCGGTGCGTGTTACGCGTGCATTCAGAAGACTGTGCGCGGCAATTCACGCTGCTGCATAGAAGGGCCGGTGTTCGCTGCTGGCGATCTCGTTTGGGAGTGAGGAGGATTTATGGTCGATGTATCAGTAAATATTGGCGGGCTTAAGATGCCCACATTCCTTGCAACCGCGAGCGGAACTTTTGGCTACGGTTTTGAGTATGTGGGGGCTGTCGATTATTCAAAGCTCGGTGCAGTTACGGCAAAGGGCATTCGCATGGAGATGTGGCCTGGCAATCCAATGCCGCGCCACGCCGAAGTGCCAGGCGGTCTTGTAAATGCCATCGGGCTTCAGGGTACAGGCGTCGAGCACTTCCTCGACATTACCGTTCCTTGGTACAGATCGTGCGTTCCTTCCGTTCCGCTTATTGCAAATATTTGGGGCGATTCCATCGAAAGCTACGCGCGCGTCGCAGAGAAGATGGGCTCGGCCGTTGATGCGCTTGAGATGAATGTAAGCTGCCCGAATGTAAAGGCAGGCGGGCATACCTTCGGGCAAGATCCAAATGTTCTTTTCGAAGTCGTCTCTGCTGTGCGTAAGGCAACCAAACTTCCTCTTTTTGTGAAGCTCGCCCCAAATGTGCCTTCGATTACGCCGTATGTTAAGGCGTGTGAAGATGGTGGGGCCGATGCTCTTTCCTTGATAAACACCATTCCTGCGATGGTAATCGACATCGAAAAGCGTCGCCCGGTTCTTGCGAATATTTCGGGCGGTCTTTCCGGTAGGTGTGTTCACCCCGTGGCGGTCAAGATGGTTTACGAGGCGAAGAAGGTAACGTGCCTTCCTATTCTTGCGATGGGCGGCGTGTACGATGCAAAGGACGCTATTGAGCTAATGCTTGCAGGCGCCACTGCCGTTGCTGTCGGAACTTCGATTTTCACCGATCCTGGAGTGATTTCCTCCGTTTACGACGGTGTTGTTGACTACTGCGAGCGCCACGGCTTTGCCGCGGTTCGCGATCTTACCGGAGCGCTTGAAAATTCGTTTATCTGATTTCCCCTTGCAGTGGTGGTGGTGTTTATGATATACTACGCGCCAATTCATTCACCGCAAGGAGATTATCAGCAATGGTCAAGATCAGAATGCGTCGCACAGGTTGCACGAACCACGCGACATATCGTATAGTCGCGGCAGACGTTCGCTCGCCTCGCGACGGCAAGTTTATTGAGATTTTGGGTTCCTACGATACCCAGATCAAGGACGACAATTTCAAGCTCGATCTCGAGCGCGTCGATTACTGGCTTTCCAAGGGTGCTAAGCCCTCCGCCACTGTCGCTTCGCTCATTCGTCGCGCCAAGAACCCCAACCTCAAGCCCCACCACTCCAAGAAGCCGGGCAAGAAGGCAGACGCCAAGAAGGAGGGCTAAGTCATGGGTATCAAGCTTATCGATAAGATCAACGCCGAGCAGACGGCTTCTATCAAGGATAAGAACTATCCCGACTTCCGCGCCGGCGACACGGTTCGTGTTTCCATCAAGATCAAGGAAGGCGACAAGTTCCGCATTCAGGATTTCGAGGGCAAGGTTCTCGCAATCGACAACGGCCGCGGCAATGTCACGGGCAACTTCACTGTTACGCGCGACACCTACGGCGTCCGCGTCGAGAAGCTCTTCCCGTTCGCCAGCCCTTGGATCCAGGCGATCAAGGTCATCAAGAAGGGTACTGCCCGCCGCGCCAAGCTCTACAACGAACGTACATTCTGCTCGCACAAGGCAGTTCGTAAGCTCGTCAAGAAATGATATTCCGCAAAGGTGAATGTTTCTCAAAGGCGTTGCGGGCTTTCCGCGGCGCCTTTTCGTCATAAAATAGGAGAAAGCAGTGAAAATCGCTATTAATGGCGCCGCAGGGCGTATGGGAAAGATGCTTGTATCTCTCGCAAAAGACGCGGGAATGGAAGTTATCGCGCGTGTTGACATCGCCGAAGGGTACGATAGTGTCTGGCCTGAGGGAACAGAGGGAGTCATCGACTTTTCCTATCATACTGCAACGCCGGCAACTGTTGAAGAGGCCGTCAAAAGGAATATCCCTTGCGTTATCGGCACCACGGGGCTTACGGCAGAAGAGCAGGAAATCGTCAACAAGGCAGCAGAAAAGATTCCTGTCGTGCAGAGCGGCAACTATTCGCTCGGAATAAACTTTCTCCTTGAAATGGCGCGCAAGGCAGCCGAGGTGTTGGGCAAAGAATACGATGTTGAAGTCGTTGAAATGCACCACAAGCACAAGAAGGATGCTCCTTCCGGCACTGCTCTCATGCTCGCCAAAAGCGTAGCTGAAGGGCGCGGTGTTGCGCCTGATTTCGTCTACGGACGCAGCGGAGAGGTGGGCGAAAGGCCTGCTGGTGAGATTGCAGTCCACGCCTTAAGGGGTGGTTCTGTTGTTGGCGACCATACTGTTATGTTCGCTGGCGATGTGGAGCGTGTTGAACTCGTTCACAAGGCGCAGGGCCGCGAGGCTTTTGCCGCTGGAGCGCTCAAGGCGCTGGGTTGGGCCAAGGGTCGTGCCCCTGGCATGTACACAATGCGTGATGTTCTCGGTTTCGCCTAAGGCGGCCGTCTAAATGTGGTATAATACGCGATATGGGAATTAAGATACTTGGAACTGGCGGATATCTTCCGCCCAAGGTCGTCACGAATGACGACATCGCCGCCGCTCTCGATACTAGCGACGAGTGGATTTATTCACACACCGGTATTCATGCGCGCCATGTAGCGGAAGAAGGGGAAACCACCTCCACTATGGCAGCCAAGGCAGCTAAGGCTGCGCTTGAGATGGCTGGTGTACAGCCAGAAGAAGTGGGTCTTATTGTCCTTGCTACTTCTACGCCAGATTACGGAACATTTCCGTCTACGGCTTGCATCGTGCAGGATTTGCTCGGGTGCGTCAATGCCGGTGCGTACGATCTTCAGGCTGCTTGCGCGGGCTTCATCTATGCTCTCGAGCAGGCTCGCGGGTTCGTAAACTTTTATCCTGATAAGAAGGCGCTCGTTATCGGTGCGGAATGCCTTACGCGTATTCTCGACTGGACGGATCGCTCCTCCTGCATTCTCTTCGGCGATGGCGCTGGCGCTGTTGTGCTCGGCAACGACGAAGAGCCTGGTGTCGCTTCGACCAAGACAACGGCTCACACGATTCTCGGAGCCGATGGCAAGGGTCAGGCGTTCATCATGCGTACGGGCGGCACATGCAATGCGTTGCCTCTCGATCCGCTCACAGGTATGCCTCTTAAGCCGGAGCCTTCCGTTCCGAAGCTTACTCTTCAGGGTCACGATGTCTTTGCCTTCGCAGTGCGTAAGCTTTCCAAGGTCGTTGGAGACCTCTGCGACAAGCTAGGCACCACTCCAGATCGCCTCGATCGCGTCTTTGCGCATCAGGCCAACGGCAGAATTATCGAAGCTACGGCGCGTCGCATGAAGCTTCCTCTTGAAAAGTTCTGGCTCAATCTTGAAACCACGGCAAACACTTCAGCCGCGTCGGTGCCGATCTCTCTCGATCAGGCAGTGCGCGCTGGCGAGCTTAAGGACGGAATGGAGATCGTCCTTGTCGGTTTCGGCGCAGGGCTTACTTACGGCGGAACATACATGACTTGGCCGAATCTCTAAAGATTGGAAAGAAACAAATTTAAAGGAGACATGAGTATGAAGAAAGTGATGATAACCGGCATTGGAATGCTCTGCGCCAACGGCAACGGCAAAGAGAATGTCTGGAATTCTATCAAGGCTGGCACTCCTGCCATTACCAAGATCACTCGTTTCGATGCTTCCAGGTGTTTGTGCCAGGTGGCAGGCGAAGTGAAGGATTTTGAATCATACGCCATTGAAGGCGGCCTTCTCGACAAGAAGGCATCCCGCCACATGGCTCGTTTTTCGCAGTTTGCAGTTGCGGCGGCCGTTGAGGCGTGGCGCGATGCTGGCTACACTGAAGAGAACAAGCCCGACATGGATCGTGTTGGCACGCTCATCGGTAACGGTATTGGCGGTCTTGATGTCACGGGCGAGAGCTACAAGGTTCTCTTCGAGCGTGGCCCCGATCGTCTTTCGCCTTTGGCAATTCCCGAGCTTATCGCAAACGAAGCGGCTGGCAATGTTTCTCTCGCAATTGGTGCGAAGGGCCCTGCGCAGGTCGTGACGACTGCTTGCGCAAGCTCCACCGACGCGCTCGGCATTGCGCTCGACCTCATTCGTGCAGGCCGCGCAGATGTCGTTATCGCCGGCGGTACGGAAGCTACGATTCTTGAGTTCTGCGTTGGCGGCTTCATGAAGATGCGCGCTCTTGCCACAAAGTTCAACGACGATCCTGGCAAAAGCTCGCGTCCGTTCAATGCCGACCGCGATGGCTTCGTCATGGGCGAAGGCGCAGCGATGCTCATTCTCGAGTCTGAAGAGCATGCCAAGGCTCGCGGCGCGCGCGTCTATTGCGAGCTCGCAGGTTATGGTGCTACTTCCGACGCTTACCACATCACAGCTCCCGATCCTTCTGGCGACGGCGCTGTCAAGGCCATCGAGATTGCTCTTAAGGATGCTGGTGTCGAAGACCGCACTCTCGTCGACTACATCAACGCACACGGCACTTCCACTGCTCTTAACGATGCGATGGAGACCGCCGCGTTCAAGCGCGTTTTTGGCGAAGAGGGTGCCAAGGCGATCAACATTTCGTCCACGAAGTCGATGCACGCCCATCTTCTTGGTGCGGCTGGTGCGCTCGAGGCGGCCATCACGGCTCTCTCCGTCGACGAAGGTTTCGTGCCTCCCACCATCAACTACGAAAACCCCGATCCTGCACTCGATCTCAACTACACTCCGAATGTCGGCGTAAAGCGCGATATTCGCGTGGCTATTTCGAGCTCGCTCGGTTTCGGCGGTCACAACGCAATCCTCGTATTCAAAAAGGCTTAAGCGATGGAATTCCCCGTTTTCGGCAATATATACAACAAGAGTGGCGTTGAGTGTCTTCCTCATCGACCTCCATTCCTTTTCGTTGATACATTGATATCAGCCGATGAAACGGGTGCTCTCGGCGAGTACACTTTCACGGAGGAAAAGAACTCATTCTTCAAAGGGCATTTTCCGGATTACCCGGTAGTGCCCGGCGTTGTGCTCGTCGAGGCGATGGCTCAAGTCGCAGGCGCGGCGCTTGTTGCTCGCAATGCGCTTGGCGGGAAGGATAAGGAAGCGTCCTTCCTTCTCGCAGCCGTTGAAAATGCGCGTTTCCGCCGTCCTGTAAGGCCCGGTGACAAGCTTGTGACGGTCGTCATGAACACGCGTGTTCGTCCAAGGCTTGGCATCTTCTCTCTCAAAGGATATGTTGGAGACGAGCTTGTTGCCGACTGCGAGGTTAAGTGCGTCCTTGGCGAAAAAGATAAAAACTGAGAGGTTTAGATGATTGATATCGTAAAGAGCACCTCTAAAAAAGTTTTAGCGTTTAACGCTCGCCCTGCATTCCCGGAAGAGGCAGAGAAGGCGGCGTTTAAGGTGCTCGCTGAGATCCGCCGCGGCGGAGATGCTGCTGTTGCCAAATATGTGAAGAAATTTGAAGGCGCATCTCTATCTCCGTCATCGTTCGAGGTTAAAGATGTCGATTTTTCGAAGATAGACCGCGCAATTATAAAGGCTGTTAAAGATGCCCATAAGCGCGTGTTGAAGTTTTCGAAAGCATCTCTCAGGAAATCATGGTCGATGAAGACTCCGCGCGGCGGAAGCATGGGCGAGTTCTTCTCTCCGATGGATCGTGTTGGTGTGTATGTGCCTGGTGGTACTGCGCCTCTCGCTTCCACTTCGATTATGACTGTTACTCTTGCCAAGGCTGCAGGCGTTAAGGAAATTGTCGCTTGCACTCCTGCAGGCAAGACGGGCGAGGTAAATCCTGTTCTCGTCTATGCGCTTAAACTTGCAGGCGCTACGGAGATTTATCGCGTCGGTGGTATTCAGGCAATCGGTATGATGGCCTACGGCACTGCAACTTGCAGAAAGGTGCAGAAGATTGCAGGCCCTGGAAATGCATTTGTCACGGCAGCTAAGCGCCAAGTCTACGGATATGTGGCGATCGATCAGGTGGCAGGCCCCAGCGAGATCGCAGTACTTGCCGATGGTTCGGTGAGTGCAAAGTGGGTCGCGGCAGATTTGCTTAGCCAAGCGGAGCATGGCAGCGGCTGGGAGAAGTCGCTCTGTGTTTGCACTTCAGAAGAGTATGCACGCGAGGTAAAGAAGGAAGTTCTTTCCCAGACGGAAACTCTTTCGCGCAAAGATATCATCAAGCGCGTTATCGACCGCGACGGCATTTTGATTGTTGTTGCGAAGGATTTGTCTGAAGGCATGGAGGTTGTCAACCGCTTTGCTCCTGAGCATTTTGAGATCATGACTAAAGACGCCCTTAAAGTGATGAAGGGCGTGCGCTCGGCAGGCGCTGTATTTGCGGGGCCGTGGACGCCAGAGTCGGCAGGCGACTTTGTTGCAGGCCCAAGCCATGTTCTTCCGACAGGCGGTGCCGCCGATATGTTTAATGGTCTTACACCCGACGATTTCCGTCGTCGTCATAGTTTTGTCTCGTTTACGCGAGCTGATCTCGAAGAGACGCGTCCTACCATTGAGGCGTTTGCCGCGGTGGAAGGGCTCGATGCTCACGGAAGGGCGGCGACTGTAAGATTTGTTTAAGGACTAATCGATATGAAAAAGAGCCTCTTGCTTCTCGCGTTTGCGATGATAATTTCTTCCGCATTCGCGGGTGGCAAGAATGTTAAGACTCTTTTCGATATCAGAAATCAGCCTATTGCTCAAACTTCAAAAGCGTTTCTTGGCTTTGGCTATGTCGATGACCCGATTGTTGGGGATGAAGAAGCAGTCCTTAAATATCGCAAGGCTGGCGCGTGGCTTCTTAAGACGCGAAAGTGCGATTCACAGACGCTTGGTTTTCTCGTAACGAACAAGGTGACTGTTCTTCTTGTTCTCGATGGTGCGCGCGAGAAAATAATGGAAGATATAAAGCGCATAGAAGAAGGTTCTTACTCTTCTGCCATCGCAGGCTTTTTGCTTGGAGAGAATGATGATGGCGGCGGAGAAGAAGAGAAGTGGCGCGCAGTCGTTTCTGTCGTAAAGCGCAAGTTCCCCAAAAAGCCTATCGCAATACCGGCGAAGAATGCTCGCCCTGCGATGGTGAAAATGCTTGGTTCGCAGATTCGTCAAGTCACGCACTTCTTTTACGATCTTTCGAATGAGAAGGAACCGTACGATAAATTAAAGGCGTTTTCAAGGCCAATTCAGTCTGCCAAGTCCACATCGCATATTCGCTTTTGGGTTGTAGCTCCCGATAGGCTCCCGGGTTCGCCCGTTTCTACGCGCGCAGAATTTAAGACGATGAGTTGGAAAATCCATTGGCTTATGGCGGCTTACGCCACCGAGATGGTTGATTCTGTTCTTTTCAATCAGCCCTTTGAGGCCGACGAGTTTGGTGTGACATTGCGCTATTTGGGTGTAGCGTTTAGAGATCAGCCGTTTGTTATGGCGCATGGCGAGGCCAATTCGATGGAGGTAACCAAGCCAAAGACAAATACGCCAGATCTTGAGCAAGATCTTGATGAGGGCGCAGATCTTCTTGGCGATGATAGCGAGCTTCAGATAGCTGTTCGCCCGAAGGCGTGCGCAAATGTTGCAAACGGCAATAAGGGCGATGTGGAATACTTGGCTCTTCGTAATGGGAAAGACAGAATTTGCCTTGTGATGGTCAATACTTCCGGCAAGAGGGTGAAGATGACCGTCGAGCTTAAAAGCAAGAAGACAGGCAACTGCACATACCGCAGAATGTTTATCGATCCGGAGACTAAGAAAGTTAGGCGCGAGGCGATGGGTAGCTTTGCACAGCCAGGCATGCCATTTGTCGCATCTATCGATCCTGATTGCATCGAGACTATCACGGTGATTGTTACCACAAAGAATTACAATCAGGCAGGGTATTGATCTTATGTCACGCGGAGTTTTTATATCTTTTGAAGGCGGAGAAGGTTGCGGCAAGTCGACGCAGTCTTTGTTGCTCAAAGCTGCGCTTGAGAAAGAGGGTCATCGCGTGCTTCTTACGCGTGAGCCAGGCGGGACATGGCTTGGCGAGCAAGTGCGCAAGTTGATTAAGGATCAGTCAGACGATGTTCCTTGCGCGCGCGCTGAGACGCTTCTTTTCCTTGCAGCGCGTGCACAGCTTGTTGAGAAAGTTATCGCTCCTGCGCTTGATGAGGGTGTTTGGGTTATCACCGATCGCTTTATCGATTCTACGATTGCGTATCAAGGCTACGGAAGGGGGCTTGATATAGCCCAGTTGCATAGGGCGAACGAGTTTGCTTGCTCGTCTCTTAAGCCCGATGTTACATTGCTTCTCGATGTTGAGCCCAAGGAGGCCGTTTCGAGGCGCATCTCCCGCGAGCAGAAGCAGCATTCTTCAGCAGATCGCATTGAGCGCGAAGGTGAGCTTTTCCATTCTCGTTTGCGCGAAGGTTTTGCCGCGCTTGCGGCGGAGGAGCCGGAACGCTTTAGGGTGATCGACGCCAACGGAGCGGTGGAAGAAGTCCAGGAGAAGATATGGACATCGCTGAAGCATTTAGTCTGATATCAGATGCCATCGACGCTGGGCGCGCGGCGAATGGTTATTTGATAGTTGGAGATGTTAACGGGAATGCTCGTGAGCTTGTAGATCGCATTCTTGAAAAGCTTTTCCCTGGCGAGCGCGATCAGATTTCTTCTAGGGCGCATCCTGATGTTGCAATTTTGGAGCCTGAGGGGAAGAAGCGGATTATTGCTGTAAATTCCATGCGCGAGAAGATTGTCGATCCTATGGGCAAGACATCTTTTTCTGGCGGGTGGAAGGCTGGTGTTGTGCTTTGTGCAGATAGAATGAACGAGAATAGCGCGAATGCGTTCTTGAAGTCGCTTGAAGAGCCGTCACCGAAGACGGTTTATTTCCTTCTTACAGACAGGCCTGATGCGATTTTGCCGACGATACGCTCGCGTGTGCAGCGCATCAATCTTGCGGTGCCCTCGTCGTTGCTTGAGGGTGATGTGTATGACGAAGTGGCCAAGGCATTTGCGGCAAAAGATGCTTATGCTCTTGCTGAGATTTTGTCTGGCGTGTGCGACGAGGCTGAGGGCGGAGATGTTGCATTGGCGCGCAGGTCGTTTTTTCTTACGATACTTTCCTTTGTTCGTTCAATGGCATTTTCTGGTAAGCTTCCTGCGTATATTGCATATAGAAATATTGATCTTGTCGAAGAGGCCTATAAGAGAAGCTGTAAATTTATAAATAACGAAGCAGTGCTTTCTGGTCTTATGGACAGGATTGTTTTCCCGAAAGAAGCATAGTTATTCGGTTCTACGACTTCAACTTCGACCTACAACTCTCACCTCTCTCCCGCCTTCGACTTCGGTGCGGAAAGCTCGCCTTGCCGAGCGGACGAACTCATGAGTTCTTCGTCCTCGGAATT
>JAGBWQ010000071.1 GCA_017629735.1 Kiritimatiellia bacterium | reverse complement strand
GAGGCTTGCATCAGTCCGTGAAGACTGTACCATTTCACCACTCTCATTGAGATGTGGGCCTGAAACCAGAATCAAGCCTCCTCCTTCAATGCTAATACTTGTCTCGCGGACATGACGCTCCACGATAATCTTGCCATGCAAAACAACACCACGGTATGTGGCAGTAACAGATATCTCATTAGAATAGGATTCTATATCCTCAAAATAGAGACTATCCCCGCGACCAATTACTTTCCCACCTGATTCCCAAGTAAATGCAGGATACTCCCCAAACGGAAGATCATATACAGTCGCTATAAAAAAGCTATAATATTCGAACAAAACCCCCGATTTTGGATCAATCGTCAACGATGGATACCACCTCATAGAACCACTCCCATCTCTTTTAGGAAGAATAAGCTCTGGTCCCTCTCCATCATCGTCAATGGTGCGAAATGTATAATAATAGACTTCTTGCGACGCACTCTTACTTCGAAAAGACAATTCGGACCAATCAGGCTCTGGAGGTTCTGACGGACCGCCATCATCATACGAATACGATACACCATCTGGGAGAAATGAAAAATCAATCGGATACAACTCTCCCTTTTGAAGAAGAAACACATATTCCCCAGCGTTCGTGACAGCAACCGAGTATTCTCCAACCGTAAGATTCACAATCTCAGGGGGATCCTCACCGATATTCACCGCTAGTTTATAATATCCATTACCAGGCTCTAATGCGATTGCATCCACCCAATTAGTATACCCACCAGCAATTTCAATCTCAGCAACTTCATCAGGAAAGAAATGCTCAACCCATTCATTATCCTGCCCCCAACCATAATGCTCAAAAGGTAGCTCGCGAACAATCGTCGAAGTCACACCATCAAAGGTTATCACTCGATTACCACTACGCCTCAGCTCAATCACTGCAGATGCGAGAGCGTTTGTACACCTATTGAGCGCGGCATTAATCCAAGAAAGAATGTAGGAATTATCTTGCGTTCTAGAACATGAAAACTGTGTAAGACCAGGAACAATCGCTAATGGTATATCAACCTCTGCTATTTTGTTATTATCGTCCCATCGCGGCCAGACCTCGCCGCATGATAGCACCTCCACGCTCGAAAGGTGGTTGCTGCCCCACGGGAACACCCAGCCCTCGCCGAAGTCGAGCCGGAACGAATCGTCCCACGCGCCACGCATATTCCAATTTTCAATCATGGAATTATTTACAGCAACCGAAGCAATCGCACGCTCCTTACCATGCGTAGCGAAATCGGGCATAGTTACCCTTTGTTTCCCTCCTCCATGAATTGCAAAAGCGATTCCAACACAAAACGGCACAAGATGTGTCGCATGATCAAACCACTTATATAATCTTGAAAGAAAGCTCATATCGTTTATAACACCCTCAAAACAAAAGGTTGAGGAAATATCACCGACTTAATACTTTCATTATGATGCGAGCAGCCACGAACCACCACCCTTGCCATGTTCCAAGCGGGATTGAAAAGTCTCGTAATATCAAAATCTTGTAAAACTCCAGACGAATCACTAGCATTTCGATCTTTATTCAAGCATAACCTAAGCACGAATTTACGCTTACCCTCAAGACCCATCTCTTGCCTATCGAAACCATTACGGCGATCTTTAACAATCCACTTCCCGCAATCCCAACCAACAATAACCTCTCGCTCATTAACAGACAATACACCGTTCAAATCTTTATCAACACCAAACTCTATTTGTATGTTATTGTTATTTGCGACATCGGCTTGAAGAGAAAGAATCCAATTGCGCTCACAATCAGTTCCTGTATTAAAAACAAAATTAGACGACGATTCAGTATCTGCAAATTCACTTGGAGGTAAAGTGGAAGGAGTAAAACTTGTCAGCGCATGTGCAAGATTTACAACCTGCACAAGAAAGCATATAAGACAAAATTTTAATAATCTTTGGCGAACCATTTCACTTACAACTGAAGTTTGTGAAATTATACCAAATTAAATGCCGCTCTGCACTCTCAAATAGCGCGGAGCAAGAGGGAAGAGTCGAAGGCGAAGGTGAAGGTGAAGGTGAAATCGGGTGAGAGTTGTAGTTGTAGGAAAAAGTTGTATGTCAAGTCCCCGCTTAAAGTTGACACTTCGTTTTTGTGTTGTGTTGTTTGATTTAGGGACGACATTCTCGTCCTTGCACTGTACCGCATGGGGAGCCGGGCAACCCCGAAGGGGTGCCGCGAAGCGGCAAGCCCGCGACACGTGCGGCACAGTGTGAAATCTCTTCCGCAGGCCATCATGCAGCCTCCTTCAACCACTCAGCACGAAATCCGGCCGGGGTCTTGTAGTTAAGTTTCTCGTGCAGACGCCGGTGGTTATAGATCCAGATCGCATCCTTAACCGCCTTGCGCGCATCGGCCTTAGTCTTGAAGTGCCGGTCGAGGAAGTACTCACCCTTGAGAATGCCGTTAAGCCGTTCCGCCATTCCGTTTTCGTAACAGTGCAACTCCTCTGTCATGCTCGACTTCCAGCCAAGATCGTCCAGCATTGCACGATATGCGTGCGATCCGTACTGGCAACCTCTATCGGAATGTGCCACTACCTCCTTGCCGGCCCCGACTGTCTTCGCCGCCATCTTCAGTGCTGCAAGCGGTCCAGATTCGGTCTCTAGCATGTCACTCATCGCCCAGCCAACGATGTCCTTTGCGAACATGTCCATCACCAGCGACAGATAGACGAAACCTTCCTCGGTATAGATGTACGTAATATCCGAGCAAAGTGCCTGATCTGGTGCTGTAATTTCCATTTTTTTGACGAGGTTTGACGATGGTATGAGCGAAGGATCCTGCTTCGTCGTGCGACAATGAAACACTTTGCGAGGCTCAATAAGCATCCCATTACGTTTGAGCAGTTTTCCAAGACGGTTGCGCCCTATGTTGATTCCGACCTTTTGGAGCTCTGGACGAATCGCGACAAGTACCTTTCTTGTGCCCGCACAAGGGTTGACCTCTCGCTCTTGACGCACAAGAGCGAGAATCAACTCCTCGTTGATTTCCTTGCGAGAGCGAGCTTTGGTTGCTTTGTAGAACGCAGCCCTACTAATCCCGAATCGACAGCAGATAGCGCGCACGGAGCGCGTCATTTCAGACGCAGTCACATGCATTAACTCACGCCGTTCTTTTTTTTTAATTCGTCAGGTGTCGTGCCAAGGTTTCGGCAGGCGATACGTAACGCCACTTCATCGATCTTGTGGTCTAAAACTTCGTCAGCCAAGCGTTCTTTGAGACGCTTATTTTCGGCTTTAAGCCGCTTTATCTCATCAATTTCAGATGTCGTTTTCACGTAGATAATCCTCCCATTTAAGTGTTCAAAGCCGAGTTTGCGCATCCACGGATAGACTGTCGTAGGGCCTAGTCCGTATGCGAGAGAAGCTTCTGTAGCTGTTTTCCATTTGCCATCTCTTATCTCTTCTAGAACTTTTAGTTTGAATGCTTCACTATACCTTTTTTTGTCCTTAATTTCCATAACTTTCTTTCCTTATTTCAAAAAGAAAGTGTCAACCTATCATAAAACAGGACAACCATTATTCATTAATCATTATTAATTATTCATTGAGCCTAAGAGTGCTAAGTTGTAGGTCAAAGTTGTAGTCGTAGAATGGAATGGTTACCCTTCCACCATTATTCATTAGACCCAAGAAAGGAATATGAACAACGAATAAACACTGGTGCGACTGACTGGGATCGAACCAGCAACCTTCGGCTTCGGAGGCCAACGCTCTATCCAATTGAGCTACAGTCGCAAATAGAGTCCGTAGTATACCAAAAAACCCATTAATCAGGGCGCGTATTTTTCCGACCTCTCGTCAATTATACGGTCGTACTCATCACCCTCCTGAATATCATCAAGCTCATCTGGCCTATCAGGAGAAATCGAAAGATACCGCAGCGCCGCCTGCGTTATGAGCTTAAACACAGGCGCGGCAGAATTGCCTCCCTGATGGTAGCGTGTGCACTTATCAAAGTCTAGCGTCACAAGCACAACAATCCTAGCAGGAACAGGCGCCACCGCATCTGGCGAACTCTTAACAACACCCGACGGAACTATGCCGCAAAATGTCGCGCGATAAAGCCCCGCATAATACCCCTTCCCGCCTGGAATCTGCTTCTGCGCCGTTCCCGTCTTGCCCGCAATCGAATATCCCTTTATCGCCGCGCGCCGCGCAGTCCCGCCAGTTTTCGCAACGCCAAGCATCATCTCGCGCACCTTCCTCGACGTCTCAGTAGAAATCGCCCTTCCAAGCACCTCGCACTTCTTGCCGCGAATCTCCTTGCCCGAATGATCAACAATGCGATCAACAATGTACGGACGCATTCTAACGCCATCGTTCGCTATCGTCTGATATGCGCTTGCAAGCTGAATAGCAGTGGCAGCAAAGAACTGCCCGATGCCAGCGCGCGAACGCGAAGCCTTATCCCACATGCGCTTATTGGGATTCGGCAAAATGCCATACTGCTCGCCAGGAAGCTCAATGCCTGTCTTCTCACCAAAGCCAAACTTGCACATGTAAGGATACAAAACCTCTGGCCCAATATCATACGAAAGTTTTCCAATTACAATATTCGACGATTTAACAATCGCATCTTTAAGAGTCATCGTAGGTTCCCACACATGGCCACCATCGCCCGGCAAACGATAATAATCTGGATCATCACGATTTGTGCGATAGCGCGTCATAGGGCCATACTTGCTCGGCGAGTGATCCATCGCCGCGGCAACAGTGATAACCTTCATCACAGAACCAGGCTCATAATTAAATGCTATCGCGCGATTAAGCTGCTGCTCAGGCGTAGTGCGCCCATAAAGGAGCGGTTCAAAATCTGGGAACGATGCCATCGCAAGCACCGCGCCAGTTTCAACATCCATAACGATGCTCCAGCCGCTACCTGCGCCATATTCTGTTATGCCCCACTTAAGTATATTCTCTACCTCAAATTGAATATTTGGCTCGATAGTAAGATAAATATCGGCACCAGGAATTGGCTCTACGGAATTTCGGCGCTTGTCATACAGCTCGCGTCCGCGCGCATCTTTCTTGCCGCTAATTACACCCGGAAGCCCTTTAAGCTCGCGATTGAAATACTGCTCAATTCCAGCTGAGCCTACATGCTCGGCATTCACCGACCCAAGAACATGCGAAAGGCGCCGCCCCTGCAAATATTGCCTAACCTGCTTATCATGTATCGCAACTCCCGCAACAAGCGTGGAATCGGCAAGAGTTCTGTACACATCAGGATCCGAAGAAAGGCCAAGGCTCTGGCATCTCCAGCCTCGGTGCGGAGGCGCATCGGCCATCGCCTTTACCTTTTCATAATCAATCCCAAGAGCCTCCGCTATCGTGCGAACTATCGCATATTTTGGGCGCGGCGGCTCACCCCTGCGTCTGACAACGCAATTTGTGAGCGCCAAAGGGTCGAGAGAATATTCCCAGAACGGAACACTCTTAACGAGCGGATACTTATCTCCGTATGCGGAATAAATCGAGCCTCTTCTCGCATGGAGCTCGCGCTCAAAATCGTAGGTAGGAGTTGAGACTTTCGGATCGATATGCGCGCAGACAAGCTTATGGACAACATGCGCAGTCACCAAACCCAGGATAACAACAGGGGTCCAGAAACGGAATGGCTCGCCGCGCACCGTCATGCCGCATTAGCGAATGTTCTTGCGCCTTCTACTAGAGCTAGAAGAAGAACCATAGCTTGCCATCTGCGTCTCGCGCTTTTTCGCGCGCAAGAGAGAAAGCTGGCCAGGATAAGGCTTGCCAGTAGATGTCATGCGAACAATCTGATCGGGACGCGGCGGCCTCATCGCAAGGCCATGGCGCATGAGAGCTGCCTCAATCTTTTCAGGAGTCTTCATCTCCTCCCAGCGGCTTTCCTCTCGCGTGCACGCATCTTCGAGGCGAGCAAGCTTGCGCTCATTCTCGCCAATGGACTTCAAAATCTGCTTGCAGCTCGACGATGCAAGAATATTTATGATGACGGCAAAGAAAATAGCAATAAGCACTGCGCCCATATGAGAAGTGCCAGTGGCAACCACTGAGCTCTTCTTTGGCACTTTTCTATTCCTCTTACCCATGAAACTTTACTCCTTCTCAATCACGCGAAGCTTTGCGCTGCGCGCGCGTGGATTTAATGCACACTCTTCTGACGAAGGCACGATAGGTTTTTTGACTACCGCCTTCACGCGCGGCTCTTCA
This sequence comes from Kiritimatiellia bacterium, assembly GCA_017629735.1. Classification (GTDB taxonomy): domain Bacteria; phylum Verrucomicrobiota; class Kiritimatiellia; order RFP12; family UBA1067; genus UBA1067. The sequence continues at coordinate 3,991 of JAGBWQ010000071.1, read as the reverse complement.
CCGCACCATTCTTCTCCCCCTTGCTGGAGTGAACGCATCACACCAACATGAGAGGCAAAAAATCTTTTAACTACTCTGTCAGTTAAGCTCTCGAATGTTATCACAGCAAATCGCCCGCCGCTGCGCAACACTGAAAGCGCTCCTGATAACGCCCTCTCTAACTCACCCATCTCATCATTCACAACCATTCTCAGCGCTTGGAAGACACGCGTCGCAGGATGGTGCGGGCCATTTCGCCCAACGGAAGAGACGATTAGATCCGCCAGTGAAGATGTCGTCGTAAATGGCCCTTTGTCTGTCCGTGCTTTAACGATTGCGTTTGCTATTCTCTTTGCGCGCATCTCTTCTCCGTATGTGCGAAACATGCGCGCAAGGTTTTCTGCACTTTCGGTATTGACTATATCTGCCGCGGTCAACGGTTGCGCCCTATCCATGCGCATGTCAAGGGGTCCCTCGCGCTGAAAGCTGAACCCGCGGACTGCGTCATCAAGCTGAGGAGATGAAACGCCCAAGTCCAACAAGACCCCGTCGACTTCGTTCCAGCTGTTTTCATCTGCGATTTCCTTTATGTTTCCGTGTTGACCTTTTACGGCTTTTAAATTCTCAATCTTCCCGCTTTCCGCGAGAGCTTGATCGTCGCGGTCGATCCCAAGAACCAATCCTCCGCGCGCGATAATTTCTTTCGTGTGGCCTGCGCGGCCGAGCGTTCCATCGATGTACCGACCTCCAGGCCTTACGGCGAGAGCATCGACTGCCTCGCTGAGAAGTACCGGAATGTGGCGCATTTAGAATCCAACCTCCTTGAGAGCCTCCGCAAGTGCGGCCTGCTCGATCCTGTCTTCTGGCGCAAGCGCACGCGGATCCCAAAGCTTGATCATCCTAACCGAACCCACCATCGCGACCGTCGTCGTCAAGTTCGCAAACTGAAGGAGCTTGTCGCGAACGCGGATTCGCCCCTGCACATCAAGAGTGAGCTGATCGGCATTTGCACCGATAACTTGAAGAGCGCGATTGCATTGAGGATCGAACAACGCTTTCTCGCGCAGCTTCTGAAGCCTAGTCTCCATCTCAGCAGCAGGGATAAGATTGAGACATTTCTCACTCGGGTCGGGCATGACATACACATAGTTGGGCGATCCCATAGCATCGCGCCATTCGCTAGGAATGGTGAAACGCTTCTTGGGATCCAACGCATGATCGTAGCGTCCAACAAGGACATTAGTTCTCATCGTTTTCGCCTCTACGGCACTCTGCTCTACCTTCTTTGACATTTTGTGACACTATTATACACTTTATGACACCAAAGTTCAATAGGGAATTTTTGATATTTGCAAATTGACCGAATTCTAATTGTTTTGGTAAACTACCCTCTATTACGCTAGCAGCAACTGATATGCTGACTAAAAATCTGTACAAGAGATCTGAAGAAGGAATAAAAAATGAAGAAATGTGCATTGATTCTTGCGGCGCTGGCCGCTCCGACTGCCGCGATGGCTGATTTATATGGCGACACTCCCGATGCCAAGCACGCGTGGTCGGTGCACGATCGCAACCGTCCCAACCCTGTGAAGATTTCTGCAGAAGCTGGCAAGCCGCCGAGCGATGCGATTGTGCTCTTCGATGGTAGCCGCGAGTCTTTCGAGAAGAATTGGTGCGATTGGAAAGGCAATCCCTCGAAGTGGGTTTGCGATGGCAAGGGAGAGTTTTACACGAAGCCGGGCTGGATTAACGGCGGTACTATTCGCACACGCGAAGAATTTGGCGATTGCCAACTTCACCTTGAATATCGCCACGATGCAGACATTACAGACCACCCTTCTGGCGCGCAGATGCGCGGCAACTCAGGAGTCTTTCTGATGTCGAACTATGAGATTCAGGTGCTTGAATCGTATTACACCGATCCTGCGGATATGCGCGTACCCAATTATGCTGATGGTCAAGCGGGTGCTGTGTATGCCGAAAATCCGCCGATGGTCAATCCTGCGCGCAAGCCGGGCGAGTGGCAAGTTTACGACATTGTTTTCCATCAGCCTGTGTGGGAAGGAAACAAGCTTGTGCGTCCTGGCTCTGTGACAGTTTTCTTCAACGGAGTTCTGGTGCAGGATCATTGGGAGATGGAAGGCCTCACGACGCATTGCACGCGCCGTCCGCTTTCTCCGCATGCGCTTAAAGGTCCGCTGACTCTTCAGGATCATGGTTGCGCAGTTTACTTCCGCAACATTTGGATTCGTCCATTACCGAGCCGTTGGGACAACAAGACACATTCGACCTTGAGTGCTGTTGAAACTAAAGTGATGGCTCTTAGGCGCAAGACGGCGGAGTTGCTTTTCGCAAAGATCGCGAATCCCGCAGAGATTAGCGCGGACAATCTCATCGCGCTTGCTGAAGTTATTTCCTATGCAAAGGAAGGCAAGTATGACGAGGCTTGGAACAAGGCCGCGGATGGTTATCTTGCTCAGCTTAAGAAGAAGAGCTGCGATGAGCGCAAGGCGATGGAGAAGGAGCTTGCGAGAGTCCGCAAGAATCTCAAAGTTCTCGAGCGCAACAAGCTCATCTCGAGCAAATTCCCCCTTCTGTCTGAGCTTGAAAAAGCAAGCTGCAAATAATAGAGGCGATCAAAGCTCTAACAAAACACTCTCGCCAAGCGCGAGAGTGTTTTGTTTTTATGCGCGATCGGCTTCGGTGCGGAAAGCTCGTTTCGGTCACCGCGCGAACTCAAGAAATCTTCGCGCTTGTAAAGATCGACGACTGAACAATACACACCACGATGCGAGACACGCTTAGCATCAATCTTAACATGCCCGAAACGACTTTCCGCCCCTACGCCGAAGCATAGTTATCATTTTCAGAAAGGTCGGGCCCTTCTGTAAATGATTATACAAGCAAAGGCAAGTACCACACAAAGAGAGAAAACGAATGAAAGGCGAGATGCACACCGTCATTTCTTCGGGTGGCTACCGATCGCAGCTTATGCAAGGCCCGATGGTTTCTCGCCAGTGACGCGAATTGTACCACACCATTTTCGAAAGAGTCAATATGATGAAGATTATTCAGTATATCAAGCCACTCACGCCAGCAAAAAGGATGCACTTGCCATCTTTACACCACTTACAGCTTTTATTCGTGCAAACCATTTAGACCTCCTCGAAAGATGCTTTAAAAACTGCCTTATAGCTTTCCCAATTTTTCGGGTGCTTCGCCTTGGAGCGATTATTACCGTTGCACCAGCTAGCGGTAAGAGCCAAGCACGAAGTGAGACGGTTCATCTTAATGCGGTCAAGAAGCGCATCAACACAAGCGGTAGGACCCTTAATTCCGTACGCCTCTGCCGCGAGAAGAATATCCTCAAGAGGCAGCCTATTCGGCAACGTTATGACCTCTTTACAAGAGCTCTGCAGGGGCTATTTTCCTTTCGTATAGCGGCCATTCTCGGAAGTATCGACGAAAAGATTGAATTGAATCGCAAAAAGATCGCGGAACTTGAGGCGTTAGCAAAGACAATATACGACTATTGGTTTGTCCAATTCGACTTCCCCGACAAGAACGGCAAGCCTTACAAATCCTCTGGCGGCAAGATGGTCTGGAACGAACAACTTAAGCGTGAGATACCTGATGGGTGGGAGGTCGGAACTGTTGGAGAGTTGGGAGAGATTGTTGCAGGTGGAACGCCGTCGACAGATAATCCTTCATACTGGAGTCAAAATGGAATTGCTTGGATCACACCAAAGGATTTATCCCTTACAAATAACAAATACATACGACATGGAGAACATGACATAAGTGAAGAGGGATTGCGCAATTCATCAGCACAGCTTATGCCTAGTAAATCAGTATTGTTGTCGACTCGCGCCCCTATAGGTTATATAGCAGTCGCAGATTGTGATATTTGCACAAATCAGGGATTTAAGTCAATAGTTCCCAATGGAAATTATGGTAGTGAATTCATTTACTATTCACTGTCTGCGTTGATACCTTATATTAAAACACTTGG
>JAGBWQ010000070.1 GCA_017629735.1 Kiritimatiellia bacterium | reverse complement strand
GTTCACCTTAAACCTTCACCTTCTACCTCTCTATGAACCCCTAACCAAGTGGAGAAGCCGACCGTTATTGATACTACGATCGGTATATCGTTTCAATCAGTTCTCTTTTCTTCCTTTCATTAAACCTACTCGCTTTCATCTAAAGACATAATTTCTCCGTCAAAAAGCGTCAGTATTATATCATTTTTCTGCCGATAATGATAAGCGCAAAATTTGCAAATTTATGGCGCGGCAGATTCGGCGAGGATCGCGGCGGTTTCGGATTGGGTGAGACAGACAGCAATTTACAACAAAAAAAGAAAACCCCAGTGAGGGGTTTTAATTGGAGGTGGGAAGCGGAGTTGAACCGCTGTAAGCGGATTTGCAGTCCGCGGCCTAACCGCTCGGCCATCCCACCGCTTTGATTGGATTGGCGTGAATTATATCAAAAAAACGCGCAGTTCGTCAACCCTCCTATTCGCCTTGACGCGACAGATGCAAAAATGTTAAAATATCGCCGCTTTTCCCATAAAAAAAGGAATAAAATGAACAGAGCAATTAAGAAAGTCATCGCGCGGGAAATTATCGATTCTCGCGGAAACCCCACGGTTGAAGTCGATGTCGTCCTCGAGGACGGCACTCTTGGTCGCGCGGCCGTCCCGTCCGGGGCGTCCACCGGCGTCAACGAAGCTCTTGAATTGCGCGACGGCGACCCCAAGCGCTATCTCGGCAAGGGCGTCTCCAAGGCTGTGGCCAATGTTAACAAGGTCATCGCTCCTAAGCTCGTCGGCCTTTGCGCTTGCGATCAGCGCGGCATCGACCAGCTCATGCTCAAGCTCGACGGCACGCCTACCAAGTCTAAGCTCGGCGCTAACGCCATCCTCGGCGTCTCGCTCGCAGTCGCTAAGGCAGCAGCGGCTTCCTTCGGTCTTCCCCTTTACCGCTACATCGGCGGCACCAACACCTACACCCTCCCCGTTCCGATGATGAACATCATCAACGGCGGCGCCCACTCTGATGCGCCGATCGCTTTCCAGGAGTTCATGATCCGCCCCGTCGGCGCTAAGAGCTTCAAGGAAGGTCTCCGTTGCGGTGCTGAGGTGTTCCACAGCCTCAAGAAGGTTCTCAAGGCTCGCAACCTCTCGACCGCAGTCGGTGACGAAGGTGGCTTCGCCCCTGCTCTCGACTCGATCGAAGACGCTCTCGATTGCATCATCGCGGCCATCAAGAAGGCTGGTTACAAGCCTGGTAAGGATGTCACGATTGCTATGGACTGCGCTGCTTCCGAATTCTACAAGAACGGCAAGTACGACTACACCTGGAAGGAAGGCAAGAAGGGTGCTGTCCGTACGAGCGCAGAGCAGGTCAAGTACCTCGAGGGTCTCGTCAAGAAGTATCCGATCGACTCGATCGAAGATGGTATGGCTGAAGGTGACTGGGACGGCTGGGTGGCTCTCACCAAGTCCATCGGTTCCAAGTGCCAGCTCGTCGGCGACGATCTCTTCGTCACCAACGTTAAGTACCTCGAGAAGGGAATCAAGCTCGGCGCTGCCAACTCGATCCTCATCAAGGTCAACCAGATTGGTTCGCTCTCCGAGACGCTCGACGCAATCGAGATGGCTCACCGCGCCGGCTACACCTCCGTCACTTCCCACCGCTCCGGCGAGACGGAAGACGCGACGATCGCCGACATCGCAGTTGCGACGAACTCCGGACAGATCAAGACTGGTTCCATGAGCCGTACCGACCGTATCGCGAAGTACAACCAGCTCCTCCGCATCGAAGAAGAGCTCGGCGCGAAGGCTGTCTACGGCTGCAAGAAGGTCCGCTAAAAGACCTTTTGCTACAAAGCAAAAAAGAACTGCTGCTTTCCGCAGCAGTTCTTTTTTTTATTCAGTTTTTACTTTTGAACTGATCTACAAGTCTCTCTTAGGCGAGAGACTTGTAGAGGCGCTCGATGTCCTTGACGGAGCAGTCGCGCGGATTACCAGGGCGGCACGCATCAGCATAGGCCGACTTGGCGAGGAATGCGATATCCTCTTTCTTAAGAACACCCTTGAGGTTTGCGGGAATACCGACATCCTTCGAGAGCTTCTCAACTGCCGCGATCGCAGCATTGCGAGCCTGCTGGAGAGTCATCTTCTCGACACCCTTAACGCCCATCGCCTTAGCGATTTCGATATAGCGGCGACCAGTCTTCGAAGCATTGAACTTCATCGCGGTCGGAAGAAGAATCGCGCAAGCAACGCCGTGGGGCATGTTGTAGAGCGCGGAAAGACCGTGAGCCATAGCGTGATCGACACCAAGGCCAACATTGGAGAAGCCCATGCCAGCAATGTACTGACCAAGAGCCATTCCTTCACGACCTTTGGGTTTGTTCTTAACAGCATCGCGGAGGCTCGAGGAGATGAGACGAATGGCCTCGAGATGAAGCATATCCGTCATCGCGCAAGCGCCCTTGGTGATGTAACCTTCGATAGCATGCGTGAGAGCATCCATGCCTGTTGCGGCCGTAAGTTTCGGAGGCATAGAAGCCATCATGGAAGGATCGACGAATGCGACCACAGGAATGTCGTGGGGATCGACGCAAACGAACTTGCGCTTCTTCTCGACATCGGTGATAACATAGTTGATCGTCACTTCCGCGGCAGTTCCAGCCGTAGTGGGAACTGCGAAGATGGGCAAGCAAGGCTTCTTGGTCGGAGCGACGCCCTCGAGCGAACGCACATCGGCGAACTTCGGATTGGTAAGAATGATGCCAACCGCCTTCGCCGTATCCATCGAAGAGCCACCGCCGAGAGCGATGATCGAGTCGGCCTTGGCCTTCTTGGCGGCCTTCACGCCGTTCTTGACATTCTCAATCGTAGGATTGGGCTTGATGTCGGTGTAGATGGTATATTTGACCTTTGCCTTATCGAGAAGATCCGTCACCTTCTTCGTCACGCCGAACTTCACGAGATCGGGATCGGAAAAGACTATCGGACGAGAAAGGCCCTTAGCCGCGAGTTCCGGAACGATAGCCGTAACAGCACCGTCTCCGTGATACGATGTTTCGTTAAGTATTATCCTGTTCATTGATTGCCTCGTGTTTATTGTTGTTTGACGAAAAATTACTTGGACGCACGCTTCATCTTATAACCGTTGAAGCGGTCGGTGTTGTAGAGCCCCTGCCCCTTCGCGACAGGAAGACCCATCGACTTGCGAATTGCAAGGAAGTCCTTTACCGACTGCGGCCCGACCTGCTGGAGCTTCGCGCCATGGCCGGCCGCGAGAAGCAGCACCTGGCAGTAAGCATCGGCATTCTCAGCAAACCATTCAGCCTCTTCGATGTCGCGCGCTCCGCAGACAATGCCATGGTTCTCCATGAACACAACATTGGACTTCTTGGACATCTTTGCGACATTGGCAGCAACTTCATCTGTTCCCGGAGTTCCGTAGGGGGCAAGAGGAATCTGATTGAAGAAGATATCAGCCTCGGGATTGATGCCGTTTGGCGGCACCTGGCCTGCAAAAAGAAACGCGTTGCAGTGCGGAGGGTGGCAATGAACGCAAGCGTTCCAGCCTGCCGTCTTCATCATCGCGATATGCACCTTCACCTCACTCGTCCTGGGGCGATAGCCACAAAGCTGACCGGCCTCCATATCGACAAGACAAATATCTTCGCGCTTCATGAAGCCCTTGCAGCAAAGCGTAGGAGAGCAAAGAACGAGATCTTCGCCGACACGAACGGAAAGATTGCCTCCATTGCCATCGGTATATCCCTTGCGGTAGATTCTCTCACCCATCTCGCAGATGGCATCCTTGACGCGATTGATCGCGGCAGAATTGAAGAATTTATCGAGCTCGCGACGGGTCTTGGGCTGAGGCCCCTTGCGCCAATCGTAGACGCGATCCACAAGCGGCGGCGTTATGTATAATTTTTTGTCCATTGTTTAACTCCTTGAGATCAAACTTTTTAGCGTACGATTGCGCGGCGCGCCTCTGCAAGATCGGCGAACTCGCCGCCTGCGATCATCTGCACGATAAGGTTCCCGATGGCCGTTCCTTCCGTAGGGCCAGCAAAAACCTCAAGGCCTGTTGCCTCGGCAGTAAGAGCGTTGAGATAAAGATCTTTCGATCCGCCACCGACAATATTTACAGATGTGTATGTCTTGCCAGTAATCTCAGAAAGATTCTGAATGGCATCGGCATAGCACGCGGCAAGAGACTTATAAACGCACTGCATCAACTCGCCAATCGTCTGAGGTGCCTTTCCTTCCTTCTCCGCGGCGGCAACCACCTGCGAAATCATCGAATCAGGATTGAGGAACCTCGAGTCGTTAACATTGACAGTGATCGAATAATCTTCCGCGCCTCTTGCGGACATTTCGAGATCGGCGAAGGAATACTTGCGCCCCTTCTCGAAATCCTTAAGCCCCTTAAGCGCATCAATCGTCTCGTCGTTATCCTTGCCCTCAACATAGCTTACGCCATTGAGCTCGCGGCGAATAGACTGAATCATCCAAAGACCCATGATGTTCTTCAAGAACCTGTACCTGCCCCATGCGCCACCCTCGTTCGTAAAGTTCGCCTGCATGGCGGCCTTTGTCGTAAGGGGCTTGTCGTTCTCCACTCCGAGAAGCGACCATGTGCCGCTTGAAAGATAAACTGCCTTGTCGTCGCGTGCAGGTACTGCAAGATATGCAGACCCTGTATCGTGAAGCGCAGGAAGAACGACCTTGACGCCCTTGTATTCGCCAACAGTTGCGCCAGGCATCTCGAGCTTGCCGAAAATCTTGCGGGGAAGACCGAGCTTATCGATAAGCTCAAAATCCCAGTCTTTCTTCGCGGCATCAAGAAGCGCTGTTGTCGACGAATCCGTATACTCATGGACGATGTTGCCCGTGAGACGATAGTTGATATACTCGGGAATCGTGAGGAACGCCGCAGCACGCTCAAGCTGCTCGGGGCATTCTTTCTTAAGAGCCCAAAGCTGATAAATTGTATTGTATGGAGCTTTCTGAAGCCCGACGCGCGAATAAAGATCGGCAAAAGAAATAACCTCCGCCTCAATCTCTTTGTCGGCTCCTGCAGTACGCGAATCGCGATATGCAACAGCGTCGGAGCAAAGCTCACCATTCTCATCAAGAAGAACGAAATCCACGCCCCAAGTATCAAGCCCGATGGAATCGATCTTCGTCTTCTCCATCGCAGCATCAATGCCGGCCTTGACTGACGCAACGAGAGATTCGATATCCCAGCACTCGTGGCCGTTGCGCGTTATCTGCGAATTGTCGAAGCGATAAACCTCTTCGAGGGTAATCTTCCCTTCTTTCACAGATCCAATGATATGGCGTCCGCTAGACGCTCCAATGTCGATCGCAAGGTAATTGTTCATGATGTCGGTATTATACCACAAACGCGGCGTTTTCGTCTCCTGTTTATGATACAATATCCACCGTATGAACACATCCTGCATCGAAGAAAAATCTCAAATCCGGCGCGAAATGCGCGCTCGGCGAGCAGCACTTACACCTGAAGAGAATTCTATCGCCTCTTCGGTCATTTGCAAAAAACTGATGCAGGCAATAGAAGAGCATGGCTCACATTTCTCCCGCGAAGGGAAAGCCGTTTGTGTCTATCTCGCCTCACCCAAAGAACTTGACCTTTCTAATTTCATTCTCCCGCTCCTTGAGCGCAATATAAAAGTTCTCTCACCCCAATGGAATGGCAAGACATACTCTCTTGCTGAAATAAAATCTCTTCAAGCACACGACTTGCGCACTGGCCCCATGGGCATACTTGAACCAGCTCAAGAAGAGGAAATATCACCTTCGGAAGTTGGCGCTTGGATTATCCCTGCGCTCGCTCTTACCACATCAGGCAAGAGACTTGGCTACGGTGGCGGGTGGTATGACAGGCTCCTTGCTCAAGCCAACAAAGACGCATTAAAAATAGGAGTCGCCCACGATTTTCAAGTCGTAAGCGACCTCCCATCTGAACCGCACGACATCTTGCTTGATGCCGTTATAGACACGAAAGATCTTTATTTCTTCCGGCGATCTTGACGCATCGAAGCGAAGTGCTCGTGATACTCCGAGTAGCTTCCCTCGAACCAAGTCGTGCGCCCATCTCCCTCAAATGCGAGAATGTGCGTAGCGATTCTGTCGAGGAACCATCTATCGTGAGAGACAACCATCACGCAGCCACCGAACTCCTGCAAACCT
>JAGBWQ010000069.1 GCA_017629735.1 Kiritimatiellia bacterium | reverse complement strand
GGGCGATGGATTTTTGTGCGCAGGGCCTTCGCAATATAACAATTGGCCATGGCGGGAAGCTTGATGGCTTTGAGTGCAGCAGCGGATTTTATATTACGGTTGCTTCTGAGGTTATGGCGATTCTTGCTATGAGTTCGGATTTGGCTGATTTGCGCAAGAGGCTTTCCAAGATTATTGTAGCCTATTCAAAGTCGGGCGCTCCGGTTACTACGGCCGATCTCGAGGTCGACGGAGCTATGTGTGCGCTCTTGGTTAATGCCATCAAGCCAACGATGATGCAATCTATTGAAGGCCAGCCAATGTTTGTTCATGCAGGTCCTTTTGCAAATATTGCGATTGGCCAGAATTCGGTTGTTGCCGACAGATTGGCCTGCGCGCTCGGCGATTATGTGGTGACTGAAAGCGGTTTTGCGAGCGACATGGGCTTTGAAAAGTTCTGGAATATTAAGTGTCGCTGCTCAGGGCTTAAGCCTGATACTGTCGTTCTTGTCGCAACGGTTCGTGCGCTTAAAGCCCACGGAGGTGCGCCGCAGGTTAAGGCGGGGCTTCCGCTTGACCCTGTATATACGAGCGAAAATCTCGAGTTGCTTGAGAAGGGTTGCGAGAACCTTCTTGCGCATATTGACATTATTCGCCGAAGCGGAGTTCAGCCTGTTGTGTGCTTGAATGCTTTCTATACAGATACGCAGGCAGAGCGCGATCTTGTAAGGCGTGTCGCTGAATCGGCCGGCGCAAGGTTTGCTGTTTCAGATCATTGGCTAAAGGGCGGTGAGGGCGCTGAAGAGCTTGCTCGTAAGGTTATTGAAGCGTGCGATGAACCGAATGATTTTGCTTATTTGTGCGATTTGTCCGAGCCAATAAAGGACAGAATCGAAAAGCAGGTTAAAGAAGTTTACGGCGGTGACGGAGTTGATTTTGAGCCTCTTGCATTTGAGAAGCTCAAGGCATATCAATCCAATCCCGAGACGGCTCAGCTTCCTATATGCATTGCTAAGACGCAGTATTCGCTCTCACATGACCCGAAACTTCTTGGCAGGCCAAAAGGCTGGAGGCTTCCAGTTAAGGATATTTTGGTTTATGCCGGAGCGGGATTGCTTGTGCCTGTCGCTGGCGAAATTAAACTGATGCCAGGAACGAGCGCGTCTCCTGCGTATCGCAGAGTAGATGTCGATGTTGAGACAGGAAAAGTAAAGGGGTTGTTCTAATATGAAACGTCAGTTCGTATTAATAGCAAGTTTGATAGCTGGCTTGATTGCAGCGTTGCTTACAAGTGCGTATATCAGCGGCAAGCAGGGTGAGTTTCGCGACAGAGAGCGCGCATTGAAACGCAAGTACGGAGAGATGGAGGCGCTATGTTTTGTTGCCGCAAAGACTTCTGGCAGTGTTATTACGCGAGAAGATTTGAAAGTGTGCAAAACATTTCGTCTTGGTAACGAGGGGTATGTTATCACGCGTGAAAATATGTCTGATATAGTGGGTAGGACGCTTGTGTCGCATGTTGAAGCTGGCATCCCAATTCGTTGGACAGACATTGAGGGAGCCGTTAGAGGCAAGAGTCTTTCGGCCGATGTAGAATCTGGTTATAGGGCTATGTCGATAAATGTCACCGGCTCGGCTTCTGTGTCTGGAATGGTACGTGCCGGCGATCAAGTTGATGTAATTGGTACTTTTACATTCCCAAGTGACGAAGGCCGCAATAAGCGTGGCGATCCAGCGACATGTACTATTCTGCAAAAGGTTACAGTACTGGCTGTAGGCGACGAGACAGCGAAGTCTCGTTCTCGTAATTTAGGGGCAACAACTTCCTCTGGGTATTCCACCGTCACTTTGCTTGTTACGCCCCGCGAGGCCGAGATGCTCGCTTTTGCTGAGCAGATTAAAGGCCGCTTGGTTCTTACCCTGCGCAACAAGAACGATACAGAGACTGAAGGTAAGCTTCCTGTTGTCGAATTTGACAAAATTCGCGAGCAGATTACAGAG
>JAGBWQ010000068.1 GCA_017629735.1 Kiritimatiellia bacterium | reverse complement strand
TCACTTGTCACCATCTCCCTGAAAGCGCACTTCCGACACATATACTGGCTGCATAAGCAACTGATCCTTCCTGCGAGAGCAGCGAAATGATAACTGAATAACAGTGCCCTTCCTTGAAACCACAAGCGCGTAATGGAAGTCGGACGGAAGAGACGGAAGCGAACCTTTATAAGGAGAGGGAATACTTGCGATTGTACTCTGCCACGCTCTATCTGCTGTAGAGCGAGGAACTCCCTTCACACGAAAACGCACTTGTTCACGATCCTCAATATGTTCAACATAATCAAACCATCCCCCTGCCGGATAAAGACCATCCGCAACATTGCGACTTTCAGTAGTGGTGTTGCGCGGCTCATCTCCTATCTCAACCCACTGAGACCACGGCATATTCGTCGCCGAAAGGCCCTGAACCAACGGAGCCAAATATGTCTCGGCGTAAGCTACACCTGCAACATCTTCAACGCTCTGTCTGTTTTCCCTAAATCCCAATGAGTAAAGTGCGCACATTGAAAGCACACCTGTCGCCATAATAAAAATGGCGAGGTTCACTTCCAATAATGTGAAAGCTTTTTTAAACGCCCTTTGTCTCATCTGCAAATGCCTTTCCTGCGCTCTTCACGGCCTGCGGATTCCCTTGTGCATCGGGACGCGTAACATAAATCTCAATGGAATCGCTTGAATCTTCATCTGGATCAAAACGAATTGCTTCAACCTCGGAAATCTGCCCTGCTTTGCGCGGGATTGCAGAAGATCCAAAAATGTACCCGTCGGGAAGCTGAAGCTCTGCAAAAGAAGCTGCATAACCATCACCCGCGCTCCATCCGCCTGATGGGCTGCGATCGCTTGTGCCAAGATCGTAGAAGGCACTCATCAAAATATTTGTTTGATTGTTTTCTCCACCAGAGAAAATCGTCACCATGTCATCATCATTTTTGTAAACAGCATCAGCCACTATAGAATATTCCATTCTCTTACCGACAGAAGTCTCATCATTGTATTTAAATAGCCTATGCCCACGCATCTTATTAAAATCGGCCTCTTCTTCTGTTATCTCATACGACTGTTCAAGATCTGCAAATTCATCATAAAGGTAATTGCCCCTTACATACGAAATACGCCCAACGCGGCGAATGGCAGTCATAACGCCAACAACCACACCAGCGTCATCATCACTCGTAGGCTCCTTGATGCACATATTGTAGCAATAGACGACTGTGGGCATTCTATCAACATGCGCCCTTTCTTTTGCACCGCGCAAAATAGCAGATGCTGCTGCGCACGCACCCCTATCTCTCATTCCTGAAATAAGCGCGCCATAGCTTGCTGCGGCCGCCACACCAAGCATTCCCATGATGGCAACGACGGCAAGAAGTTCAAGCAATGTAAAGGCTTTGCGCATATTGCAAAATTTTATTCAAATGTTGGCCCCAAAACAACTGAATCTGTGCGGCAGTTGTATGTTATAGAAAAACGCCTAAACCGGCCGGTCTCAGGATCTTGATATCCAAACGCCATTTCAGAGAAAGAGATTTTTCTTTTCGCACCCTTAGCTGTTGCTTCAGAAAAATCGATTCCATAAGCCTTCTTAGAACTGGCAGCGCCTGCCTCGCAAACGAACAACGCAGATGCGTCCACAAGCATAGACTTAGCACCGCTCCTGCCAAAACCTTTTCCTACGACCTCGCGAAAAATCTGATCCGCCTTTGTGCCCGTAAACGTCTCAGAGTCTTCTCCATCTGTATCAACTTGTTCAATAAGAGAAGGCCATTTACCCTCCTGTGCATAATAAGCACTGATAGCCTGCGCAAGTGCGGATTGCATAACAACTGCACGTTTTTTTCTTCCGCTCTTTATTGTACTGGAAGCCGCCGTAGTAATAATAGTTGCAAGAATGGCAATAATTGCAACTACTGCCAACATCTCGACTATTGTAAAACCCTTACGCATTACTCTACCTCCTGTCCTTTCGCCCAGCTGCGAATATCATCTTTCGTTCCAGGTTTACCATCCTTGCCATAGCTCCAAACGCATGCTAGCGCACGAACCTTAGCGACCTTCCCGCCATACCCAAAAGCAGTCTCTGTAATTCCATCATAATCAAGATCTATTGCAAAGCGAATTATATGATCCTGAAGAGTTCCGCCAGTCGGTATCCGAGATCCGGAAGTAGCATTGGAGTGCCTTGTGATATAATCCATAGCCCAAGGCGTTACCACTCCAAAACGATCGTGACCGATAAGGACATAATCATATCCTCCATCCGAGCGCTTCGTCTTTTTAGAGGAAAGCGACATCACGCCGCTTTTCGCAAGAGCCCCTGCTGTACGAGAATCAAGCCGCCCATCGCCACCACTTGCCGAAGCAAGAAGAAGACGAGGCCAAGCATTGTCCTTTTGATAGATTGTTTGAATCGCAGTCCTTGTCTGATGGACAAGCTCAACGCCCCTGACATTTTGTGCATGCCCAACAAACTTCCAATACCCAGCCATAGACACACCAGTAATAATCGCAATGATTGCAATCGCTACTAAAAGTTCAACTAAAGAAAAACCCTTTTGTCTCATCATCAACCTCTCTTAATTACTCGTATGGACAAGATCGTCCGCTTTCCATGCGCGAACCATCTTGGCATCATTTCCTTTTAACTCGTCGATTTCTTTATCAGTAATCCACGGCGGGAAAGTATGTTTGTTTGGCCCTGAGCTCCAAAGCCTATATCCTTGATGCGGAGGAGGTGAATAATAATACAGTTCTTCGCCCCAACCATCGCGACAAGAAATACCATCAAGTGCATACGCCTGCGTCCAATCGTTGCCCTCGCTCTGCAAATCCCCTGACGAAAAAACAGGTGGATATCTACCTTGCGCCGTCATACCCGATTCACTCAAATCGCTTTGGTCTTTGCCAAGAATATCAACACCCCAAACCATTATCTTTCCTGGATTAAGCCTTTGTGAGTGGCAACACCCTTCAAGACACGCAACCCACCTTGCTGTAATAATCTGCGATGGAAGCAATGCAACCTTCCAAAGCTCGTCGTTTATTTGATTTCCCGGATTACTTGGCGGGCGAACCTGCTTTGCAATCTCTTCCCAACTCTCATACGGAACGCCATCCTCAAATCGGCATGGAATATTGTTGTTGTCGCCCCATTGAGTAAATTTATCATAGATGGAAACATCTGGCCCTTGCATCATAAACATAAAGCGCGGCAGTAAAAAGCTCATAAGGCCGAACCTGAAGAGATTTAAGTGCGTCCACCTATCTTCGTCTGATTTACCGCTAAGCTGCTGTGGAGTTCTAAGCCCATCAAAACCTGTCTTTGCTGCTTCAACAACGCCGCCCTTATTGTTCTTAAACATGTTCTGCAACTGGTACGACGCTTTTTCTATCGCCTCCCAATCAGACTCACGAAATGGGAAGTTCATTGCAACCGGCTGGCTGCGACAAGCGGCCTTTACTCGCTTTGATTCAATTTTGTCATCCTCGGGCTCTTTATCAACAATCTGCCCGCCTTGCATATTAAGCTTGCAATAAATATTGCGACTTCCATGAAGACGAACTGGTGGATACGAACCGAACGCGGCAAAATAGCCACTTATACAAGTTTCAAGCGCATGAAGACGCCTTACTGTCAGGCTTCGAGAAGTCTCCTCTTCGCCTGCCCCCATTATTCTAAATGTAACGGCCATGAGGATCGCTATCACTACGACAACGACCAAAAGTTCTACGAGAGAGAAGCCCTTTTTAATCATTGATTGCGATTATACCACATCGGCCCATGGCGCGCAACCGTCAGAAGTGCTTAACTTTAGGCGTCCAACCTACTGCTTCTTCTGCGGAGAACACACCGAAACTCATAACGATAAGACGGTCTCCCACTTTGCCCTTGTGCGCGGCAGCACCATTAAGACAGCAAACATGACTGCCTCTCTGCCCCTCGATGGCATAAGTTTCGAATCTGTTTCCGTTCTCCACATCTGCGCAGAGAATACGCTCGTATGGAAGAATCCCTACCGCCTCCATATCATCTGGATCGAGAGTAAGCGACCCTTCGTAATCAAGACGAGCGTCGGTAATTTTAATCCGGTGAAGTTTAGATTTTAAAAGATGCACTTGCATTTAAATTCCCCGAATGACTTTCTTACTTTGCAGTGAGAGCTTCGACATCTTTCGCTGTGATGACAACCTTCTTCATCTTGTCGTTGCCAGGCGCCTCGTACATTATGTCTGTCATAAGACGCTCCATTTCGGCACGAAGCCCACGCGCTCCCGTGCCGCGCTCGAGAGCCGCCTTCGCCAAACGCTTGAGAGCCTCTGGCTCAAACGAAAGCTCTACGCCGTCCATCGAAAGAAGCTTCTTGTACTGGCCGACGAGAGAATTCTTGGGCTCTGTGAGAACTCGCACGAGATCGTCTTCCGAAAGATCCTTCATCGTGGTTATCACAGGCAAGCGCCCGGTAAACTCTGGTATAAGACCATACTTTACGAGATCCTCTAGCCTTACATCAAGCGCTTCCTTTGCCGCGCTCTTCTCGCTTGTGTCCTTAACTTCTGCGCCAAATCCTACAACGCCGCGCCCACTACGCGAAGAGACGATCTTATCGAGCCCGACAAATGCACCTCCGCAGATAAAGAGAATATTGGAAGTATCAACTTCGATATACTCCTGATCTGGGTGCTTACGCCCGCCCTTCGGAGGAATGCGGCAGATTGTTCCTTCAATAATCTTAAGAAGAGTCTGCTGAACGCCTTCTCCTCCAACATCTCGCGTAATGGAAACATTGTCGGTCTTGGACGCAATCTTGTCGATCTCATCGACATAAATTATGCCGCGCTTTGCAAGCTCCACATTGCCATCGGCATTCTGCAAAAGATAGCGCACAAGATTTTCTACATCTTCGCCAACATACCCAGCCTGCGTGAGAACAGTCGCGTCGCCAATCGCAAACGGAACGCCAAGCATTTTGGCAAGCGTCTTTGCAAGGAGCGTCTTACCGCAACCAGTAGGCCCGATAAGAAGAATGTTCGACTTCTCAATCTCGATGTCGTCAAAACCGGCAAATCTGGCAGGCGCCTTTTTCTGCGTTTTCCCAGACGCAGCTTTTTCTGACGCTTCCAAACGGCGGTAATGATTGTGCACCGCAACAGCGAGCACCTTCTTCACATCGTCGTGGCCAATAACATGCTTATCGAGAAACTCTTTTATCTCTCTCGGCGTTGGAGTAGGCGGCAAAGGCGGCGCTCCCTTTCCCTTCTTCTCCTTTTCGGTGTGAAGCTCGATAAGCTCGTTTGCCTTCTTAACGCAATCAAGGCAGATGTTACCGTCGATTCCCGGAAGAATCGGGCACTCCCTTTCGGTGCAGCCGCAGAAAGAGCAGGTCAAATAATCTTTTTGGCGCGTATTGCGACTCATGCGACAGATGCCTTCTCTGCAGGTGCAGCTACAATCTCGTCGACAAGCCCCCACTCCTTCGCCTCTTCAGCGCTCATGAAATGGTCGCGGTCGGTATCCTTGATAACCTCTTCCATGCTCTTGCCCGAATGCTTGGCGAGAATCGAGTTGAGAACTTCCTTCAAGCGAAGAATTTCGCGCGCGGTAATTTCGATATCGCTCGCTTTGCCTTCTGCGCCGCCCCAAGGCTGATGAATCATGATCCTGGCATTGGGGAGCGCGAAGCGCCTTCCCTTGGCACCTGCCGAGAGCAGCACCGCTCCCATCGAAGCGGCCTGCCCAAGACAGTATGTTGCAATCGGGCACTTTACAAACTGCATAGTGTCGTAGATTGCAAGACCTGCCGTAACGCTGCCGCCGGGAGAGTTTACATAAACGGAAATTTCCTTTGTCGCATCTTGCGACTGCAGAAAGAGCAGCTGTGCACAGACTGCATTGGCCATATCGTCGTTCACCTCGCCTGAGATGAAAACAATCCGGTCGAGAAGAAGGCGAGAGTAGATATCGTATGTACGCTCACCCTTGCCCGTCTGTTCCACGACATAAGGAACCATGTATGATCGTGTCATATTGCTTTTGCTCCGTTAAACTTTCCCGGCGTTTTTTTGCCGCGCTTACTTCTTGGCGTTTGCGATAACGAAATCGATTACGGCCTTGCCGATATTTGCGTTCTCGCCCTCGCCGGCCTTGATGCCTTCTGCCGCGGCGATCGCCTCGATCACATACCACAGCCTGACCTGCTTCTCTGCAGTCTCTTCGGCTTCCTTAAGAATCTTCTCGCGGTTCTCCTTGAAGTAATCTGCGCTAAGGCCAGAATACTGAGCACGCTCGGCGAGCTGATTCAAATACATTTCCATCGCGTTGCGAACCTGGCTCGGAGGAACAGCGAAGTCGACCTTCTTGAGAAGGAGCTCCGTGGCCTCGTCTTCGCGGCGAGCAGTCTCGCGATCGATTGCGGACTTCTCCATCGCAGCGCGCATATCTGCCTTGATCTTCTCGATCGACTCGCCCTTCATCTTTTCAACGAGCTGCTCGTCGGTCGGAAGGACGCGGCGGCGAAGTGCCTTGAGCGTAACATTGTACTTGGCCTTCGCACCCTTAAGCCCTTCAGGAGCAGACTCCTTGTCGAACTTGGCATCGATACCTTCCTTTGTCTCGCCGGCCTTCATGCCGATAACAGCTTCGATGATCTCGGGAAGGAAGCGGCCTTCTTCAAGCTGAGTCCAGAAGTTCTCGCCGGAAGCGACGATCTTAGCCTCAGGATTGATTTCAAGAATTTTCTTTTTGCCGACTGTTCCTTCGTAGTCAATCTGAACATAGTCGCCAGCTGCGGCAACATCGCCTTCTGCGCCATCCTCGAATGAAGCGTAAGCCGTGCGGAATCTTTCGAAGTGCTCCTCAAGAGCTGCGTCGGTGACGGTGACATCCTGCGAAGAAATCTTAAGCCCCTTGTATGTGGGAAGCTTGAACTCAGGCTTAACGTCGACCGTTACATCGAACGAGCCGCCATCCTTCGAAGAGACAATATCGGAAACATCGTAAACTGCAATCTCTTCGATCTTCTCTTCCTGAACGGCCTTCGGATAGAACTTGCGGAACATTTCCTTCTCGATCTCTTTCTTAAGACCATCTTCGAAGTTGCGACGAATGAGCTGAAGCGGCACTTTGCCTTTGCGGAAGCCGGGCATCTCGGCCTCGCGCATAAACATCTTCTCAACCTTGTTGATGATCGAAGCCATCTCAGCGGCATCAAGTTCGATAGAAAGTTTGACTTGGCTCTTATCCAAATTCTTCTTGCTTGTCTTCATTTGTCATTATCTCCTAATATTAGACTTTTGTGTATTATATCACATTTAGCTCAATCTGTTAGCCCCACAATCATAACCGCGAGGATAAAAATAGGAACGAGCCATTTCATCAAAACGGTGCAGAGGGCAGGAAATTTGATGCCCTTGCCAAGCGAAGCTTCTCTCAAAAAATTCTCACTTCCCCAGCCGCATTTGCGAGTGACAAAAATACAAATTGCCAAAGCCCCGCACGGCAGCCAGAATTGCCCAAATACAAAATCCTCCCACTCAAGAACTTTTTCGAAGAAAACTGTCGGAAGCGATCCTAATATAACGATAAGACCAACACATAAGGTTATTAAGATGCGAGACTTACGCAATTCATCGACAAGCCCACCGATGAGACACTCGAAAACGGCAATAATCGTCGTGAGCGCTCCAAGAGATAGGAAGAAGAAGAACAAGAAGCCCCAGATTTTACCTCCTGGCATGTCGGCAAAAACTTTGGGGATTGCTTCAAATATAAGCCCAGGGCCTGACGAGACATCAACCCCGAAACTCGCACAAGTTGGGAAAATGACAAGACCTGCGAGAAATGCCACAAATGTATCGATTGTGATAATCCAAACTGATTCGCCAGCAAGGGAATGTTCGCGGCCAATGTAGCTTCCGAATATTGCCATGCAGCCTACGCCCGTGGAAAGTGTGAAAAACGCTTGCCCCATGGCGTTAAACACAATTTTAAAAGGATGCTCCGCAAAATATGCCCAATTTGGAGCTAAATAAAACTCAAGTCCCTTTGCCGCGCCTGGGAGGGAAAGAGATTTTACGGCTAGAACGCCTAAGAGAGCGAGCAAAGAAAGCATCATCCATTTAGTTGCCCTTTCCACGCCATTTTTAACTCCTGCAAGGCAAATTAAGGTAGCGATCGCTACTGAAAGAGCCATATAGATAGTACAAGAAGAGAAATCTTTTGTAACTTCGCTGAAATTTGGCGCTGCACCTGTAGAAATATAGCTCCACGAATAATTGAGAAGCCACCCTGAAACATCAGTATAATAAAGCATCAGGAGGAAATTACCAGCAAATATTATGCTGCCAAGGATGGCCCAGAATTTGCGATATTTCTCTTGAGCCAAATTACGCATAGCTCCAGATATACCTTGCTTTGCTGCGCGTCCGAGGGCGAGCTCGGCAGTTAAAAGAGGAAAGCCTAAGAGAGCGAGGAAGGCTAAATACACTAAAACGAATACAGCTCCGCCATTTTCGCCTACTATAAATGGAAAGCGCCATACATTACCAAGTCCAACAGCGCACCCTGCAGCGAGCATAATGAAACCCAATCTAGATCCTAATCTAGCCCGCCCTGTTTCAATCGTACCCATTCCCCCTCCTCTTTATGACTTAAGTTAAGAGTATTATACTAAATATTTAGCTTCAATGCGGATATTCTCCACATCAGTTCGTAAAAGTTAAAGTTCATATTTAAGTTAAAAAGAGGCTTCGGCGAAGCAATCTCTACTAATGAAAGTTGAATTTCAGAGTCGAGATTAAAGTCTAAGACTGGCCGAGGGGCTGTTTCGTTGTCGCGCGCTAGCGCCCCTCTTCCCTCTTAACTACTAAATTCACCCATATTCTTTATCCTTTTTGTTTGCTTATACTTTTGTAGATAACTATTTGATAACTGTCAACACATTATCATATCTTCTCTTTACACCTTCACCCTTTCCTTCGATATCTCACTTAACATTGCCTATTTGCTAAAATATATTAATATTGCTATTCGCATAACATAAATATTCTTTTTCTACACAAATAGTAGATAATTATGCTATAATACTGATGAAATGACTACTTTAAATTCATTTGATCTTATTGTCGTTGGTGCTGGCCATGCCGGCTGCGAAGCTGCTCTCGCCGCCGCCAGAATGGGTACATCTACCCTTCTCATCACCTCAAAAATATCCGCCGCCGGCACCATGCCTTGCAACCCTTCTATCGGCGGATTAGCCAAAAGCCATCTCGTCTGCGAGCTCGATGCGCTCGGCGGCGAAATGGGCAAAAACGCCGATGCCACCTGTCTTCAAGCGCGCACTCTAAACCTCAGCCGCGGGCCTGCCGTTCATGCCACTCGCTGCCAATGCGCTAAGGAATGGTATGCCAGCAGAATGCAATCAGTCTTAAAGAATCAAGCAAATCTTACCCTTCTTGAAGATGATGTCACCGAAATTCTAGTGACCTCTGCCCCTTCAACTGAATCAGCTGCCTACACAGCAATAGGCGTTCGTACCAGCAAGAACGGCGAAATAAAATCTAAAACAGTCGTAATAACATCGGGCACAGCCCTTCGCGGAGTTACATGGATCGGGAAAGAATTTCAAGAGTCAGCTGGTGATAGTCGCCCTTCTGTAAATTCCCTATCTATTAGCCTAAAATCCCTAGGATTTACCCTTACACGTCTCAAAACTGGCACTCCTCCGCGTTTAAAGGCCAAATCTTGCAACTTTTCAACACTTTTAAGACAAGATGGTGATACTCCACGCCCATTGTTCCACGTGGAACATTCACCCTGCGGAACGGATTTGTTCCACGTGGAACACTCAAAATTACCAGAATTACCCTGTTGGCAGAGCCATACAACGGAAGAAACACACGAAATAATCCGTAGTAATCTCTCACAATCTGCTCTATATGGTGGCGCAATTACTGGTACAGGTGTGCGTTATTGTCCTTCAATTGAAGATAAAATCGTCCGTTTTACAGACGCCAAGCAACATCATGTGATGCTTGAACCGGAAAATGCGGACGGATCTGTTATATATCCTAATGGATTAAGTTGTAGTTTACCAAGGAATATTCAAGAAAAAATGGTACGCTCAGTGCCTGGACTAGAGAACGCAGAATTTCTAGAGTATGCGTATGCGATTGAATATGATGGTATAGATTCAAGGGAACTTAAGCATACATTAGAATCGAAGCAAGTTGAGTCGCTTTATTGTGCAGGTCAGATCAATGGTACAACTGGTTACGAAGAAGCTGCTGCACAAGGAATTATGGCTGGAATAAATGCCGCGTTGAAAGTGAAGGGGAATGATCCTCTAATCTTCAGTAGGCAAGATGCATACATCGGAGTAATGATCGATGACCTTGTTACGAAGGGGACAGATGAACCATATCGAATGTTCACCAGTAGGGCAGAGCGAAGGTTAATTTTAAGACAAGACAATTCGATATATCGTTTGCTTGAATCAGCTAAGAGATTACAGATACGGAGTAAAGAAGAGCTTAAAGGATTTACAAAAGAATTTGAGTTAATAAATTCTGCTCTTGAAGGTAATGACATAAATAACGAAATAGCATCTCTTTCTGATTCTGCTAAAAAGAGAATAGAAAACGAAATAGGTGTTATGCGACATTATGCTCCTTATATCGAGCAAGAAAAGAAGGCAGCCGAAAGGGCAAAGAAAGACGAGCAAAAGATTATCCCGCAATGGATTGACTACGATAAATGCACGGCGATAAGATACGAGAGCCGGCAGAAGCTTAAGAAATACAAACCTGAAACTATTGCTCAAGCCTCTCGCATACCTGGCGTAAACCCCGCAGATGTCTTTGTTCTAGCTGTTATAATTAAGCGTGGCCATATCTAAGATATAAAAGTTATCTACAAAAATTGTAGATAACGAGTATATAACCGTTGATTTCGTTTTTCACATTTCATACGCGAAATATGGTATATTATAAGCATGAATGACTCGAAGATAGATACATCGTCTCGCGATCTCTGGGAAAAAGCAAAATCTTTTTATCTGATGACTCTTCATTCTATTGAAGAAAAGAGCCAGGCAGAGCGCTATTTCGGAATGATCACATCGGTAGCGAACGAAGAAGGAAAGTTCGTTATTTTCACACACAACGAATTCGCGGCAGATCTTATACGCAAGGAATACGCTAATAAAATCAAGGGTAGCTTCCTTCTTGCCGGGGCTTCTTCTGAGCTTGAGATAGAAGTGCGGTACGATCCAGCTTCAAAGCCAGCTCTCGTAGTGCCTACATTTAGACCTACCTCGCAAATTAATCAACAGCAGCAGATGCCTGTCTCGTCATTCGTCTCTACTCTGCCGTTGAAAGAGGAGTTTACATTTTCAGAATTTGTAAGTGGTCCGTCGAACAGCTTTGCGATAGCTGCTGCAAAAGCAGTTGTAGCTAACCCTGGCAAAACTGGCTACAATCCTCTCTTTATTCATGGCGGCACAGGCCTTGGTAAAACTCACTTGATGCAGGCTATTGGTAACGAGCTTAAGCAGCGCAATCAATCTCTTGCAATCTGCTACATTACCGCCGAAGAATACTTAAACGAATACATCAACCACATGAAGATGGATAAAGTCCATAAATTCAGAGAAAAGTATCGTTCGGTTGATGTCCTTCTTATCGACGATGTCCAATTCTTTAAGGTCGGCGGTGGTATTCAAGAAGAATTCTTTAATACTTTCAATGCTCTTAAGGATAAGCGCAAACAGATCGTTATGACATCTGATGTGCCACCAAAAGACTTAGTTGCTATTGAATCTAGGCTTATTTCTCGCTTTGAAGGTGGAATGCTTCAAGAAATTGAATCACCTAACATTGAAACGCGCCTGGCAATCATCAGCAAGAAGGCAGAATCTCTTTCTGTTAAGATTCCTAATATCGTCTTAAACTTCATTGCTGAAAACATTAAAAGCCATGTAAGGGCGATGGAAGGGGCATTGGCTACTGTAGAAGTATTTGTTTCAGCCAATCCTAATATGATGATCGACAAGAATATTCTTATGAAAATCTTGGACGACTTCATTCAGAAAGAATCATCTTTAAAGAAGCTTACTATCGAAGAGATTCAGCAAACTTGTGCAAAGAGGTTTGGAACAACTATGGCAGATATTCTTTCTCATGAAAGAACTCAAACCTTAGTTACTCCAAGGCAGCTTGCTATGTATATCTCAAGAAAATATACTTCTAAAGGGCTACAAGAAATTGCTAAAGCCTTCGATAAGAAGCACGCTACAATCATAAGCGGAGTTAAAACTATCCAGCAAAGACTCTCTAATGAGCCAAGCTTAAAGACTGATTTAGAAGAAATTCTATCAACTCTAGGTTATAAACTTTCTGATTCAATGGAATGATAACAAGAAGTATATAACTGAAGATAAGTCGAAAGATGTCTAATTCTTTTTACAAGGCAATGAAAACTTCTCAACAAGAAAAATATCACTTCACCATTGTATTTATTAGGCCAATCCAACTTATTTGAATTATCAACAAGAGATAATAATAATAATTAATTTTATAATACATACTTTATATTATCAGTAAGATTTGATAAACTTCCCACAACATCAATTGGAGATGAAAAAATGAAATTCAAGATCACACGCTCGGCATTCATAGAAGGTTTAAAAGGTGTCCAGAATATTGTTGCGGGTAAAAGCTCCCTTCCTGTAATTCAAAATGTTCTTATTGAAGCTGATGATAACAAGCTTAAACTCACCACCACCGATCTTGATATTTCAATTCGCTGGGTCTGTGATTGTGAAGTTATTGAGAAGGGCATCACCACTCTCCCTGTAAAGCTTCTTTTCAGCACCATCTCCACAGTTGAAGAAGGTGAAGTTTGCGTAGAAGTTGATAATTCAGACAAAGCAATCATTAAGGCAGGTAGTGCAAAATTCAAGCTCTCTGGTATTGCTGCATCTTCCTTCCCGAAGTTCCCGGAAAACGATGTAGATTCCGTCTACAAAATTAACGAGAAGAATTTGCGCGAAATGATGCGCAAGGTTTCCTACGCAGCAAGCCAGGACGACACTAGAAAAACTTTGAAGGGTGTCCTTATGAGCTTCCGCGACGAAAAGCTTACTCTCGTTGCAACTGATGGACGCAGGCTTGCTCTTACGGAAATGGAAATTGAATTTCCTAAGAATGCTGAGATCGACATTGTCCTTCCTTCTAAGGCAGTCACCGAACTTCTTCGTTCATTGAATGGAGAAGGGGAAGTCAACATCAAGGTTGAAAAGTCTCAGATATCCTTCAGTGTTGGCAAGATGCAGATGTTCTCCAAGCTTATTGAAGACACATATCCCAACTACAAGCAGGTTATTCCATCTGAAACAGTCGAGCAAGTTCTCGTCGATAGGCTTCTTCTTCTTAACGCGCTCGATAGAGCAAGCGTCATGTCGATGGACGAGTCGCACTCCACAAAGCTTATCTTCGAAACAGGTAGGCTTATCGTAACTTCTGCTGCCAGCGAAATTGGTGAAGCAAAAGACGAGGTGCCAATTAAGTACGCAGGTGAGACGATGGAAATTATGTTCAATCCTTCGTATGTCAAAGATCCTCTTAAGGTTATTGAAGACGACGAAGTTTCCATCAACTTCAACAACAGTCATTCTCCCGCAATCATCAAATGTGAACAGCCGTTCCTTTATGTGTTGATGCCTTTGAGAGTAAGCTAAGATAAAAAAATAAAACAAGGTCAAAGGGTAAACCGATGAAAATATGGACAGATAAAAACTATCCAATTATTATCTCTTGCGCTAAAGAGCTTTCTCGTTGGACGGAAGTAGAAGTGCGTGACATGGGGTATTCTCCGATTGAAGTTACAGAGAATACTGTCGTTGTTAGAGGATCGATGCGCGATGTATTTAAACTCAATCTTCATTTGAGAACGGCGCATCGAGTTCTTGTTCCTCTTTTAAGAACAACATGCCGCAATATTCGCGATCTTTATCAGTCTGTATATTCAATCGACTGGGAGAATCTTTTGGAAGCGGATGGTTATTTTTCCGTCTCTTCAATTGTGCACAACTACACAATTCGTGATACTCGCATTCCGTCACTTTATACAAAAGACGCCATTGCCGACAGAATGCGTGAGCGCTGCCAAAGAAGGCCAGACTCAGGCGGCCAAAATATCGGCGCGGCAGTTTTCGTTTACTGGGAAAAGGACGAGGTAATAATTTATCTCGATACATCAGGTGAGCCTCTTTCAAAAAGAGGTTACCGTCGCATACCAGGGTCTGCTCCGATGCAAGAGACATTGGCAGCTGCTTGCCTTATGGCGATGGGGTGGAAGGGCGATACACATTTCCTCTCTCCAATGTGCGGCAGTGGCACTCCAGCAATCGAAGCCGCTATGATTGCAATGAACAAAGCACCCGGCTCCTTGAAGGGTCACTTTGCATTTCAATCGATAAAAGGCTTCTCGCGTCTCATTCCTGGAGAAAAAGCTCCAATCGTAGCTCCTCGCCAATCTTACGGCGCATCTCCCGAGCAGATTTGGAAGGAAATGGCGCTTGAGGCAAAGAAGAATGAGAAGACAGAAAATTTGCCGCGCATTATTGCGACAGATATTTCTCCAGAAGCAGTAGAAAACGCCCACACAAATGCTATCGCCGCAGGTGTTGCACAGTACATTCAGTTTAAGGCATGCGACTTTGGCGATACTCCTGTGCCAGAGGCAATAGATCCTTCCTCTTCTCCAGGTTGCGTTTTCTTCAACCCCGAATACGGTATTCGCCTTGGCGATCCAGAAGAGCTCGCTCCTATTTATGAGCGTATCGGAACTTTCATGAATGAAAAGTGCAGCGGTTGGACAGGTGCCCTCATCACAGGCAATCCCGACCTTGCAAAGATGGTCAATTTGTATTACAGAAATAGAGTTCCGTTCTTCAATGGGCCTATTGACTGCCGCCTCTTCATCTATGAGGGGTGTAAGCTGAAGGGATAAAAATGAACTTCGAGGATTTTATCAGGGAAGAGAGTGCACCGGTTGATACTCCGGTTGAAGAAGATGCGTCTGAAATTGATGTTCAAAAGGCTGTCGTAGAAGCGTTGGCTGCCGATAAGGCGGAAATTGAAGAGGAAGTAAAGTCACTTCGTGAGAAAGAAAATTTTCTCTCCGAAGAAAATACTCGTCTTGCCGCCGAAGTAGCTCGTCTTAAAGAAGAGCTTGAGCGCGCACTTGAATCTCAGAAGAAGATCGATGAATTTCTTTCTAAGGAAGTTGAAAACGACGGACGCGATAAAGTCGCTCTTCTTGATAGGTCTTTCGAGCTTCCCGATAGATTTGAAGGCGAAACACGCGATCATGTTATCGAAATATTGCGCGAAGCCAAAATAACTGCCGAAAAAGATGGAAGGCTTCGCCGCGCACAGATTCTCGAAGCTGTCCTTCTCGAAAACGATCCTGTAGGTATTCTTGCTGAAAAGCGTGCCGCGCTCGAAAAGCTATTTGCCGACAATCAGTATATACTTAATGGTGAAGTTATCAACAGACTTGATAAATTAACTATACAGCACAAATGTGGGGAAAATTACCTTCTTCCCGCAGAAATTGTTAAAAGACTGTACTGATTATAAACACAGCCGTTAAGGTTATCAACGAAAATATCAACTTAATTACCTAAAATATCAACACCTTTACCTACATAGTTGATATAAATGTTGATAATTACCCCCTTGTGTTTATAAAAAATAAAGTCCATAATACACACCCATGACATCGATCAGTCCAGAAGTATGCATAAGAATAAAGGAGGCTCGCCGCAAGGCGGGAATCTCCCAGAGCATACTTGCTTCAGAGGTTGGTTGTAAGCAATCTGCACTTTCGATGTTTGAGCAGGGGCAGCCTACAAAGCTCAATACTGAAGTTGTCGAGAAAATTGCGAAGAAGCTTGGAGTAGATTTAAAGCCAGTAACTGAGGCAGAAAAAATTACTCCAGTTGTATTCTCTCCGCACGAAGGCTTTTGTCCCAATCCAAAATGTCCGAGCAATCGTCCCTATCAAGTTGACGGCAAGACATTGTACCAGCCTGATCGCGTTGCGGCAGATCCTATGGGCGGCAAGTATTGTGCAATTTGTGGCGAGCTTCTTGAGAGGCGTTGCCCAAATTGCGGCGGAATTATTCATGCTGGCGCAGTTTGTTCTTTCTGCGGCGAGCCGTACATCGTATCCGCCTAATCCCTTGTACCTCGTCCCTTCTCCCTCGTCCCCATTTGTAAAAATTTCACATTTTAACGAAGAAAATATGATATAATTACGTCTTGATATGAGGGCTTTCTGTGCCTATGCGCGGAAAGGTCTGTTGTCGTGTGCACAATGGGCGACCTTAAAAAGCTTAAAACAGATGAAGACGATGAACCAAACAAATAGCGTATTAGTACGCCTGGGAAAAGCTCTTGCAGTGCTTTTCACAAGCGTGTTCGCCTTCACAATTCCTTTTTTTTCTTTTGCAGAAACTGTGGAATTTGCTGGCGCGCAAATTGAATATTCTAACGCAGAAGTTTCGTATTCAAGCGGAGCTGGCGATTTAATTTTGACCTTTAGGAATACTGCCGCGCCAGGCACATTTTCTATTAC